>JALZUG010000034.1 GCA_023301685.1 Rickettsiaceae bacterium | reverse complement strand
GCTTGATGACTTTTAGCATAATGAAAAATCTTAAATTAGCAGTTATATACCGCTTATTGAATCTTCAATGGGAGGATTTAACATAGTTGGTGTTATTGAAATTACTACAGATATTACTGAGCAATGGGATAATATTATATATCTTGAAAAGCGTATATTTGTAGCGTTTGTAATCGTATTTTTAGTGTTTTTTATAATTGTTATGTATAACACAAATTATGCGCAACGCATTATTAATAAACAATTTGAGACAAATAGAGAGCTTGAAGAAGCAAAAACTAGAGCAGAGACAGAGAGTTCTGCAAAAACTGATTTCTTAGCTAATATTAGTCATGAACTTAGGACTCCATTAAATGCTATTATTGGTTTCTCCGAGATTATGATCGCTGAAACTTATGGTAAGATTGGCAATGAACAATACAAAGATTATGTGTCAGATATTAATGGTTCTGGAAAGCATTTGCTCAGTGTAATTAACGATATTTTGGATTTTTCGAAAGCTTCTGCTGATAAGTTGCAGGTTGATAAGGTTGAGCTTGATTTAAATAAATTGGCTTCTTCAAGTATGAGATTTGTAAAACCTCGAGCAGACGAAGCGACTGTAAAACTAATAGAAAAGATGCCAAGTTCGCATATAATTATTGTCGCTGACCCAAAGAGATTAAAGCAAGCTTTGCTGAATCTACTTTCAAATTCTGTTAAGTTTACTCCGCCTGAAGGTTCAGTAACACTTACTTTGAAGAAAGATGATACTAAAAAGTTAGTGTATATATCAGTAACTGATACTGGTATAGGGATGAGCGATCAAGAAATTCCAAAAGCATTATCATCATTTGGACAAGTTGATAATAAGTTAAGTAGAAGATATGAAGGAACAGGGCTTGGTTTGCCACTTACAAAAAAGTTAATAGAGCTTATGGATGGCAAGTTTGATTTACAAAGTAAGCCAGGCAAAGGTACAACGGTAACTATAACTTTTGAATATAGTGAAAGTATTGATTTATAAAATATCAGATAATGTTAATTTTTGTAAATTCGCTTGCATCTTTATATATTATGTTGTATCAAAATTGTAAAAAATATTTGGGTAAAATGATTAAAAAAATACTATTATCTATTTTGTTGATTTCAATAGGCAGTTCTGCGCTTGCTGATAGTCAAAGCTATGGTCCAATTATTCAGCGTCAATCAAAGCAAATTCAGGAATTGAAAGGAAGGATGATGGATCTTGAAAATAGCATAGAAGAAATGAAATCAATTCTTAAAAAAGCGGGTTTGGCAAATCATAAAACTGCAGGGGTATCCGTTGCATCACTTGGTGAAGTTGTTGGAGATAATGCAGCTGAAGCTATTTTACTACCTGATACAGATAATACCTTTTTTGGTGATAAACCAACTAAATCAGGGCCAAAGGATAAAGTTGATTATGATCTAGCACTAGCTACATTGAAAGACGGAAATCTTGCATTAGCTGAAACCAAATTTGCTGGTTTTATTAAGCAATACCCTTCTAGTAGACTGCAGAGTAATGCCACATTTTGGTATGCCGAAACATTTTATAGAAGAGGTGTTTATAATAAAGCTGCGATTAATTATTTACAAAGTTATAAGAAATATCCAAAAGGATCTAAGGCGCCTGACGCCTTGCTGAAGCTATCATATTCGTTAGCAAGCTTGAATAAGAACAAAGAAGCGTGTAGTATGCTTGAGAAACTGGAGTTAGAGTTTCCAAAGCGTCCAATTAGTTCAATTAAAAGAGCTAAAGATGCTAGAACTAAGTTTCGTTGCAAATAATGCAATATATTTTTTAACAAATTTATAATCTGAAGGTGCCTGGTGGCTGATATTCTTGATGAAGCGTTAAGTGATGAGAAGGATGAAAAGAAAATCATGCTTTTTCGCAAAATATTTCCAATAATAATTACACTTACAGTAATAGTTGCAATTGCTATGGGTAGTTTTAGCTGGTATCAAAACCGCCTTGAGTCTCATAATCAGAAAGTTGGAGACATGCTGGTTGACTTAATTAGTGGTGAGTATGGTGAGAAAAATCTAATCAATGAATCACTAGATAATTTAATTCAAGATGGTGATAATCGTCAAGTTGAGATGGCTGAAATTCAGAAGGTTGTAGGTGTAATTGAATCTGGTGATGCGTCTGCAGCATTTGAACAGTTAGAATCGATTATTGCCAATACAAACTATTATGAAATTACAAGATCTTTTGCTAGATTATTGTGGTTAAACCTTATCTTAGATGAAAAAAGTATTTCTGACGAATTAAAGATGAAGGCACGCAACCATATGCAATATTTTAAAGAACCTAGCCAAGTATTTTTTACAAATGCTACCTTATTAAAGGCAGTTTTTTATAAGAAGAATAATCAAAATGATTTGGCGGCTGAATATGCTAATGCTATTTTAGATTTGGAAAACGCTTCTTTAATAGCAAAGGAGCAAGCTAGGGCAATTTTATCAGGTCTTTAAAGCCATAAGAAACTACAATTTTAAAAGTATATAATATTATGAAAAAAGTTATTTTATTTGTTTTACTTCCAGCATTACTAATATCATGTGATCGCTTTGGTAGCGGTAGGGTTAAGAATTTGATTGATCTAACTCCAAAGCTCGAGGTTGAGAGTAAAGAGAAATTGAAATTTGCGTCATCACAAATAAAGAAAAATCCATTTTTAGATCAAAAAACTAAATCTTACAGCTTAGCTAAAAATACAATCATAGCAAAACCTGCCTTTGCTAAAGGGGTCATGTACAGTACAGATGTGAAAGGGTTTGTTTCCGCATATTCTTTGAAAGAGAAGAAAATCTTATGGCAAACAGATATTGCTAAAGGTGTTCTAGATAGAAACTTTAATGATGGCGGAGTTCTTTATAGTGATGGAAAATTATATATCACTAACAGTTCAAGATATCTTGTAGTGCTTGATGCAAAATCAGGTGATGAAGTAATTCGCAAGGAATATCCTGATATAGTAAGAAATAAGCCAGTTATGGCTACAGACAGGCTATTATTAGCGCAGACTGTGAGTAATCAGCTTATTGCTTATGATATAAAAACGTCAAAGTTTGTGTGGTTGCATGAAGGTGAGCTTGAGACTATTTCAACAAGAAGCCATGTTCATCCGGTAGTATATGATGGTAATGTAATTGTAAGCTATAGTTCGGGTGAGATAGTGTATCTTGATGCTCAGTCTGGTAAAGAGAAGTGGCGTTATAATTTGACTATGATTAGTGATATAGGTATTCCAAGTTTTGATCCATCGGTGATTGTTACTATACCAATAATAAGTGGTGAATACGCATATTTTGCTACAAGCAATGGAAAAATTATTAAAATGGACCTTGATAATGGAGCACCGGCTTGGATAAAAACTGCTGATGATATTCAGTCTCTTAGCTTAGTTGGTGATTATTTATTAGTTGCAAATAATGCAAGGCAAGTTGCTGCAATAGCTTCACACAATGGTAAAGCCTTGTGGGTTGGCAATTTGATTTCGCAGAAAGATCGGGGCAAGAGAAAAGTTCGTACAGCTTTGTTCCAGGAGCCATTTGTTGCGCAAGATGGAAGCGGCTTCTCGATTAATGTGATAGCATCTAATGGTGAGCTTTACCAATTTAAACCAGATGCTTCTGGTTTTATTCCTTCAGAGCCAATTATTAAGTCAATTACAAAAAATGTGAAATACCATTGGATATCATGCTGCAATGGCAAAATGCATCTAATTACTGGGCGTAATATTATTTATTAAGGAAATGATTTAGATTTTTAATATTGGGGGAATATAGAAAATTGTAAAAATAATATGCCTATAGATTATCTAAAAAAAAGAGATCTATCGGCATATAAGCAGAGCATCGATAAGTTAAATCGCTCACTCTATTCGGAATTAAAGCAGAGAGTAAACTTTGTTGGTATACTTGATAGTTATTTTCTCAGTTCTGCATTAATAGATAGGTGCATGAGTCATGCAATATTGCATTGTATATTTTTAGTTTTGCTTTTTATTGCGCATGAGTTTTCTTTGATCAATTTGCAAACGGCATTTCTTCCTCTAATTCCATGTTTATTGATACAAATTTCACTATCATATGTGCTTTTAACAAAGGATGACAATATCAAGTCATGTTTGTTTGCACTGATTGTTCTCCCTATTTTTGTGTTGTTGAGATTATGTGAGCATTGTTTGTGGTTATTTATTCTTTGTCTTACGAATTTTGTTTATATCATAAATTTTATATTCGAAACATCTCTCAAGGCAGCTCAGATTCCAGCTGCCATAGGGTTTCTTGCATTTTGGTTTTATTATTTTTTGAGAGCAGTAGAATTTGAAAACTTATCAACGGTTATATTAATTACATTATTTGCTTCGACCCTATCTTCTATCATTTGTACTAAAAGAATCCTATTTGAAGAAGAGTTTAGCAAATCGATGGTAAATCAAGTAACAATTTTTGTTGTATCTTTTGTAGGTTTTATTGGGATGCTGAAATGTCGTTTTGATCCCGTACACTGTACGATAATTGTAGGAGTTACTACTACTTTTATTGTAGCTTTGTATTCATATTACAAACTATTCTTAAGTAGTAAATTTAAACTGGGTACAAAATAATTTATTATCTAAATAAATTTCCCTTTCTGCTATTCCAAGAAAATTTTCTTTGCGGGCTTTGCTTTTGCATTAGCAGGGTCAGACTTTCTATTTTTCTTTGGTTTTGATTCTTGGTGATTAAATGTAGATCTCAAATAATCATCTATTTCATTATTAAGTAGATCAATTTTCTCTCTAAAGAAGTGGTCAGCTCCTGGAATCATGCGATAGTCGACGTCAATATTCTTTTGCTTTGCCAACCTTTGAGCTAATTCATGTACAGATTCTTCTGATACTACACTATCCGTATCACCTTGTACTATTAGTCCAGGAATTGGACAAGGGCTAAGGAATGAAAAGTCATATTTATCTACTGGAGGTGAGACGGCTAAGAAATTTGTAATTTCTGGGCGGCGCATGATAAGTTGCATCGCAATCCAAGCGCCAAATGAGAAGCCAGCAATTAAATTTACTTTGCTCATAGGATAATGTACTTGTAGCCAATCAAGAGCAGTTGCAGCATCAGTCATTTCGCCTATGCCTTCGTCATATTCACCCATTGACCTGCCAACGCCACGGAAGTTTATTCTAAGAACTGTAAAGTCATTTTCAAATAATGTTTTATATACATTATATACAACTTTATTATTCATTGTTCCACCATACATTGGGTGAGGGTGGAGCACTAATGCAATTGGCGCTTTAGGATTTGTAGATTCTGCATACATCCCTTCGAGACGACCCGCTGGGCCATTGAAAAAAATTTCAGGCATTTTTAAGACGCTTTAATTAAATAAATATATTAGCGCAAGTTTATTACTATCTGCGTAAAAACTCAATAAGAATTTAATATAAGATATTTTATAATATCTTATATGATAATCCATATCATGTAGCATTGTTGTAAACAGAAAATCTTTGCTTCTGAATTAGGAATATTTGAAGCTTGGAGAAGGTATTTTGACGATTATGCAAATTGCCTAAAAACTCAGTATATTTCCTTGATTCGTTAAATTAACTTTACCGGTGGCACAACCATGGGTTGTATGATATGCTTATTAAGTATCTTTTACCTTAGGTAAAGACAATTTTGTAACAGACAGAGATAAATATTATGAAACACATGGGAGATGTCAGAAGACAACAGGAACTTGCAAGAGATAGAGTTAACAACTACAGCAGCAGCAACTACAACAATAATGACGATGGTAGCTTGCTCGGTAAATGTATTGGAACGTTATGTATGGTCGGCTGTGATCTTGTGGGCAATATTGTATCATCATGTTGTAATGGTATTGTAAGTTTATTCGATGGAAATACTCGTGAAGATAATGTTTCTCAAGGAACACCTTATGTAGATTTTAAGCAATCTTTGCCAGTAAAAACACCGATAAAAACTACAAAACTTACTTCAGGTATATCGCTCGATGATTGGATGAAACAAATTAAATATTTATTGAAGACAAATCCAGGCTCAATTAGTGCAAATAGTCTTTATGAAACGGCTGAAACCTATTATGACAACCAGAAATATATAAAGGCTGCAGAATATTATTGGAAGGCCTTTGTTTGTGGTGACGGAAGAGCGGCGTATGATCTTTGTATAATATTTAAAGATCAAGTTGGACCAAGAAAATCAGAAGAATTAGCTAGTATAATGTTCCACTTCTCATTTGGTCAAGGAGTAAAAAATAGATCTTCGGAGTTATATGATGATTTTGAATTTATAGATGAAAGACTTACATTTAGCCGTCATATACTTGCCTATCTTAGTCGTTCAAAGTTATTTATAGGGGAAGCTTTTTTTGGGCAGGAATTGCTAGATTTTCAGATAGGTTTTTTTAATCAATTAACTAAAGAAAATGTGAATATACTTGGCGAAGAATCTGAATTGCATAGCAATACACTGAGTCAGTGTATGGGGATCTCCGATCTATAGACATAACTAGCTATAAAAATTAAAGAGTAATATATTACCTAGGTTATTTGGATTGCAACAGCTCTATTTTTCTTTCCATCTGTTATGAAACCAAAACCACTGACCTGGGCGCTGGCGAATCCATTTTTCTAATATGAGATTGATTGTTCTCATAATATTATAACAATCTTTTTCAGTATCACCTGTTTTTTTAATCTTTAGCGGTTTATGGATTTTAATTTCAAAGTTGCTTGATCGTCCATGGCGAATTAATTGGCATGGAACTATAGGGTAATTATATTGCAGAGCAAGCCTTGCTATTGCCGGTGCTGTCATGGCGGGTTTCCCAAAGAACGGAACTTCAATTCCATCATTCATTTTTTGATCGACAAGCATAGCAATAGACATTTTAGATTTTATAGCACGCACCAAGCCTCTAGCGCCCGTCGGACCTTTAGCGATCATTATAATGTCGGAATCATTATTACGCTCAGAAAGTATCTCTCTATCAACAAGGGGGTTGTTTGCCTTGCGATAAACAATACCAAATTTAGGATAAATATTATTTATTTTGCGTATGACTATGTCCCAGTTTGATTGGTGTCCTAGGAAAAGCATGAAAGGTTGATTATTTTGGCGTAATTCTTCTATGTTTTCTAGTCCTGTAAACTTAACTCTTTTTGTTAATTCTTCTTCGGATAGTTTGTTGATAAATGGAAATTCACCAATATATCTGCCAAAATTATCCCATAAGTCATCGATGGTTTGATCTATATCTATACTGTTCTCATAAATATTTTCCAGATTTCGGCGAGCTATTTTAGTGACGCCAATTAGGGGACCTATTTTTCTTGCTAAGAAACTACAAAGATTTGCAGATTTATCCATTGGTAGTAGCTTTAGTAGACGCGTTACTAAGAAAAAAATTATATATTCAAGATAATGTTTCATTTATTAGCTTTATAAATTCTGGTTTATTTTCAAAAACAATATCTACTATTGTACAGTCAATATTTTCAGTTTCATGAATTTTAACATAGTCTTTTTTTGTTGTGATTAAAGTATAATTGCTCTTTTTTGCTACGGTTTTTAATTCTATAATTTCGTCCTTTGTAAATTGATGATGATCTGGGAATGCTCTAGTTTGTTTTATATTTGCACCACTATTTACTAGAGTACTAAAGAATTTATCGGGATTGCCAATTGCAGAAAATGCAAAATATTCAGTGTTTTTTAATGCCGAAACTAGTTTGATTTTGGCTTTGAATATTGGTTTATTATTGTTCGTTGCATTTTGGATAATGGTGAAATCTTTACAATCATTATCACCTACCGTAATAAGAGCATCGCATTCTTTAATTGCCATGTCGGTTTTAGTTCGCAAAGGGCCAGCAGGAAAAATCTTTCCATTGCCTACTCCGCGCAAATTATCAATAACAATTATTTTACAATCTTTGATAAAATTTGGGTTTTGCAGCCCATCATCAAAGATAATTATTTCTGGTTTTATTTTCTCAATATGTGGCATAGCATATTGTACTTTTTTAGTAGCAATAACTTGTGCTGTTTCGCTAAGAAGAATTGATTCATCGCCTACATTTTCAGCTGTATCAGTTTTTTCAACTAGTTTTGCCGTTTTTAGAGATGATCCATATCCTTTTGTAATTATCAAGATATTCTTATTTTGCTCTTTATAGTATTTTGCTAATGATTCGACTATCTGAGTTTTTCCAGTTCCTCCAACTGTAATATTGCCAATACAAATTACTTTTGCATTTAGTCTGATGGGAGTTGTTAAAATTTTTCTAAAAAATCCAAGAGTGCAATATAGCCATGATAGTGGAGTTAGGAGTATTGGAATAAAGCCATTGCTTGACCAAAATTTTGGATATACTAGTTTTATCATAAAAACTTTTTTATCTCTTTTAGATAATTATCTAATGTTTCTTCCCGGTTTTCTACGAATTTCCGTGCATTGCCGATTAATTCCTGCGATTTTTTTTCATTACTTTTATCAAGGAAGAGTAATATTTTTGTAGCAAGCTCTTCTTTATCGGTGATTTGAATCGCACACCCACCTTGGATCATATCTGTTGCAATATTTTGGAAGTTGCTCATATCTGGGCCAAGGATGATAATATTATCAAAATAAGCAGGTTCGACTAAATTATGTCCGCCTCTTTTGAAAGATCCGCCAATAAAGGTAATATTTGATAAGCTGTAGAATAATCCAAGTTCACCAAAACTATCCACTATATATAAATCATCTTGAAGAGAAGGAGATTTATTTTCAGATCTTAGAGTAAAAGATAACCCTAGATCACG
The DNA here is from genome assembly GCA_023301685.1 of Rickettsiaceae bacterium. Lineage (GTDB taxonomy): Bacteria > Pseudomonadota > Alphaproteobacteria > Rickettsiales > Rickettsiaceae > Megaera_A. The sequence goes on along the minus strand of JALZUG010000034.1, from coordinate 86,752 downwards.
ACATTTTCTACTTATCTCACTTCGCCTTTCTGGGTGTCTTAAGATAATGATAGGGTAGTAATCTACCTTGTTTTTTTTGAAATCTTTAATTATTTGTAGAGTTACTTCTTCGTCTTCAGCGTGAGTGCTACTTGCTACAAAAAGCTGCTTATTTTGAAAAATATTTTTTAAATCTTTTAGCTGCTTTTCATCAACATCTAGTTCTTTATTAGCGAATTTTAGATTACCTAAATTTATTGCCTTCTTGCATCCAAGTTCCTTATATTTTTTAAGGTCAGTTGCGCTCTGTGTGGCAACTAGCTTAAAGTATGAAACTATTGTGTTGAATAATCCTTTTCTATCCATCCACCTGCTGTAAGATTTGTCTGATAATCTTGCGTTGACTACTATTATATCGAATTTTTTTGCTGATTCACTTATAAGGCATGGCCAAAATTCTGATTCAATAAATATTCCTAAATCTGGTTTCCAGTGAGATAAAAATCTTTTGACGATTATAATGTTATCCAGGGGTACGAATTGGTGAGTAGCATTTTTAGGAAGTGACTTTTCTAGTATTTTTGCAGAAGATAAGGTTCCAGTTGTAATGAGAAAGTTTACATTAGGATATAGTTTGTTTAATGCCTTTGTTAGAGTAATTGCCACCATAGACTCACCAACGCTTGCAGCATGCATCCAGATTAGTTTGCCTTCTGGTTTTTTTATCTGTATCACGCCAAGTCTTTGGATCGCTGATTTTGCATTATCTTTATTTTTTAAGATTCTAACAAATAATATCAAACAATATATTGGATAAAATATTAAATTTGCTATGTTGTAAAGGAAAATCATTCGGGTTTTACCAGAGTTGAAAGTTGAGTTAACGTTTGTTCTAGCAAAGTATCGTTTGCTTCTTCGTTTTCTTTTAAATCTATTGGAGCTCCAAATCGAACAGTTATTTTAGAAAAAAATTTAGGAATAATCATTTTGTCCCAACTTTTTAGTTCGTAATATTTATTAGCAGCGCACGAAACCGGAATCAATGGTTTATCAAACTTTTTTGCAATTTTAGTTATACTACTATTAATTTTATATACAGGGCCTCTCGGTCCGTCAGGTGTGATAACTACATTATTTCCAGAATTGATTTTAGAAATTATTTCTTTCAGCGCTCCGGATGGGTTACGGTTTGTTGAACCTTCAATGACACTAAATTGCATTTTTCTAATCACATCAGTAATCAGTCTTCCATCTGTATGAGGTGATGCAAGTGCATAAACATTATTTACTTTCTGAAAAATATGCATACCAAATGCTAGACGATTATGCCAAAGAGCAAATAAAGCGCCGTCAAGTTGGTTGAGTTTTTCTTTATCTAAACCTTGCGGCCAAACAAACTCCCATTTGCTAGTATAATAAGCAGTCTTTAAGTATAAGAATAATATATTCACTGATAGATTATGTATCAGATTGCTATTCTTTAGAAAATTTTTAAAGCCTTTCTTGATCATTAATCTAGTTGTGATATTGCCTCAGCGATTCTGTTGCAGCTTTCTGTTAAAAGTTTTTCAGAAGTTGCGTAGGAAATTCTAAAATATCCTTCCAATCCAAAGCCTATCCCAGGAACAACTGCAACATTTGCGCTCTCCAGTAAATACGTTGCAAGGTCAGAGCTATTTTCAATAGTGTCACCGTGTGGAGTTTTTTTGCCAAAAAGCTTTGAGCATTCTGGGAAAAGGTAGAAAGCGCCTTCTGATTTATAGCATTCTAGCTCGTCAACTTCACCTAATAAGGATAAAACTAAATCACGCTTTGCACAAAAATTCTCTGCATTAGAGTTTATAAAATCTTGTGTTCCATTTAGCGCTTCAACAGCTGCTACTTGGCTTACTGAAGATGGGTTCGATGTGCTTTGGGACTGAATCACAGTCATTGCCTTGATTATATCTTTATTTCCCGCACCATATCCAATTCTCCATCCAGTCATAGAGTAGGCTTTTGAAACTCCATTTATAATAAAGATTCTATCTTTTAAATCAGGTGCAACGGTTGCTAAAGTTTTAAATTCAAACCCATCAAATGTAATATGTTCATATATATCATCGCACATTATATGTACATGTGGATATTTCCTAAAAATTTCAGCTAGAGCTTGTAGTTCTGCTTCAGTATAAGCTGCGCCAGATGGGTTGCTCGGAGAGTTTAAAATAAACCATTTTGTTTTATCAGTAATTGCAGTTTCAATATCAGATGGTTTAGGACGGAATCCTGTGCTCATATCCGACATAACAGTTACTGGATTTCCGCCAGCAAGTAATACCATATCTGGATAGGAAACCCAGTATGGTGCTGGTATAATCACCTCATCGCCTTTATTAATTGTAGCCATGAATAAATTATAAATAACTTGTTTTCCACCAGTTCCTACAATAACTTCGCTTTGATCATAATCCAGCTGATTATCTCGTTTAAATTTATCACAAATAGCTCTTTTAAGTTCCATAGTACCAGATACTATAGTGTATTTTGTTGCGCCATTCGTGATTCCTTCTATTGCAGCTTCTTTAATATTTTCAGGTGTATCAAAATCCGGCTCTCCAGCTGCCAAGGAAATAATATTAATCCCTTGAGCTGAGAGTTCTTTTGCTTTTGCTGTAACAGCAAGTGTTGGGGATGGTTTAACCGCCTGTAATCTAGTTGCAATAAGTGACATAATTTTACGCTCTATTTATTTAGTTTTCCGTATTAGTTTGAACTTACCGAGATTATATGAGAATATTCTTTGTAAATCAAATCAAACCCAGTGAATAAATCATATGGCAAGAAAATATTTTTCATCAATATCAAATCTATTTAAATCTTCTATATCATGCATAATGTCTGTGCCTAATTTTTTTAAGCAACAATTTATGAAAATTACTGATGATACGAAGAAGCTACGCTACAAGCTGAAGAATTTAGCAGAAAGTAATTTAGATCTTGGTGTGTATCATTTGAGATGTAGAAATTACAATGATGCAATTTTTAGATTTAAGCTCGTAGATCGGTTTTTAGATCCTGATAATAAATTAGCAAATTATTGGCTCGGTTGGACCTATTTTATGAAACAGGATTACAACAAGTCTATAGTTTGTTTAACCAAGGCCGAAGATGTTGATGAGATTGGTTTGCTATCATTTGTAAAATCGATAGATAGCGCTACTTCTATTCCTTCAACAATTCACTCTATGCATAGAGACATAATAGCAGATATTGTTGTGGATAAATATGTAACTGAGGAACAAAACTTAATTATAGAGTTAGTGTCTGAGTTTAATGATCAGGCTAAGAATTTACCAGAAGAATATAGCATTTTAGAGCTCGGAGCTAATATTGGTATGCTTGGTGATGAGATACATAAAAGAATGCAAGAATCGTATGATCTTACAGGTGTTGAAATATCAGATAAGATGATTGAGCTTCAACCGCAATGTTTCCCTGATAGTAAGCCTTATGACGACATGATTAATTCTTCTATAGAAGAATTTTTAGGAGAGGAAGTAAATTTATATGATGTGGTGTATAGTTTAGACGGGTTTGCTACTAATATTGATTTGAAAAAGATTTTTACTAGTGTGTTTTCTGTGCTTAATACTAATGGTTACTTTGCTTTTGTAGTTAGAGCAGATAAGCAAAATGGATTATCTGCTAAACTATTAGAATTTGCTTATAGTCCTCAATATGTAAGGGGTATGCTGGAAGAAGCTGGGTTTGAGATCTTATCGGCCAAAGACTTTTCACTAGAAATAAAAAATAATTACTCTATATTTGTGTGCACCAAATAATTTTTAGGAGGTGAATGTGCTTTTAAGATCAATAATCAATACCGCAATATTAGCTATAATTTGTGGGTTTGCCAGTATTTCTCTGGCAGATAAAGCTTCAAAGGACAAATATTCATATAATTACGCAGCATTAAATAATCGTTGCCAAGTATATGATCCATATGAGTCTTTAAATCGTAAAATTTTCTTTGTTAATGGTGTTTTAGATACATTTATTTTGAGACCGATTGCTAAGAGCTATGGAAGGTTTACTAACCAATATACCAAGCAAAGAGTAGGAAGTTTCGTAGATAATATATCGGAGCCACTATCAACAGTGAATTATGGCCTGCAGGGAAAATCCAATGGCGTGTTTAAAACTTTTTGGAGATTTACTATAAACTCAACTTTTGGAATATTAGGTCTTTTTGATGTTGCAGGTAAGTTTGGACTTACTGCTGAGCCACAAACATTTGGCAATACTTTAGGTCATTATGGCGTTGGATCAGGTCCATATATTGTTCTACCACTTATTGGTGGTACTAGTGGTCGTGATGTGATGGATCCGTTGCTACTTAATAGTTTGCTAAATCCAATTAAGACTATGTTAATCCCAGCAAATTATCAGATGCACAGGGACTTTAAAAATGTAGTGACAGGTGTAAAAATAGTGCATAAACGTGAGATGATTATGCCATTTACAGATCATGTTAGTAAGAATTCTCCTGACCCGTATGTTGCGATTAGGGATGCTATTATACAACAAAGAGAAGCTAAAATGGATTATCCAGTAGGTTTCAAATGCCCTACGGTTAATAATCAATAGTATTAGGATTAATTTTTTTGTTATAATTTATTTCAGCCAGTCTATATTGTTCCTAAGAACATATGCTGGCTGATTTAGTTTAATAAAGTAAATTAGGTTATAAAATGAGAGCTATAGCATCAATTTTTTTATCTCTTATATTTTTTGTATCTCCGGTATATGCATCTAATGATACAGAGGATCTTAAAAAATACGTAAAGGATCTTATAGATGAAGGGTATAAATTAGTACACGATAAGAATTTAACAGAATCTCAAAGACATAAAAAATCTAGTAGGTTAATTAGATCGCATTTACATCTGGATTGGATGGCTGAGTATACATTGGGGCGTAATCGCCGTATGATATCAGACAAGAAGATTGCCGAGTTTGCAAAAATATATTCACAATTTGTTGTAAAAGTATATGCAGATTTGTCTAGCAATTACAATGGTGAAAAGGCTGTTCTGAAAAATGTTAAGCAAATTGATGATGATATGTTTATCGTTAATATGGAGATCGTTCGTCCATCAGGGCAGCAACCGGTTAAAATTGACTATTTAATACATAAACTAGAAAATAGAACTAAAAATCCGTATAGAATAGGTGATATCATTACTGAAGGTATTAGTATCCTTAATTCTCAACAATCTGAGTTTAATAGTGTTATTTCTTCAAGAGGAATTGATGCATTAATAATAGAACTTAAGCAAAAACTTGAAAAGCCTGAAGAAATAAAGCAAACAAAAGTTAGGCATAAATATTAGTTTATCTGAATATTAGCCATGAAGAGTTTTTAAATAGTAGTTCTATAAGTCAAAAACTGCCCTAGTCGTAGATTCTTTATACTAAGATTCTGTTATTTAGATTTACCAAGGCAAATAAATTTCCTTTACATTTGATATCAAAACATTTATGTCTGTTAAAAGTTTTGTATTAAAAGGGGGCGCTTGTGGGTAAGAAGTTTAAAAAAGAGATGCTTATAGTAGATGATTCAAAGTTTTTGCGTACGATATTTAGTAAATATTTTGAAAATCAGGGCTATAAAGTGTATCTTGCCTCTGATGGTCAGGAAGCCTTGGATTTAATTGATAATAGATTACCAGGCAACTCGTTTGAAGCTATAATTTCTGATTGTGAGATGCCTATTATGGATGGCAAGACTTTTATTAAGACATGTCGTTCTTCTTCATATCCAAGCTATAATAAAACTTGCATTATATTAGTTAGCTCTAAGCAGGTTAAAGACTTTAAAGAAGCTAATTACTTTTTTTTAAAACCACTCGCCCTGATGCAAGTACAAAGCGAAATAGAATTGTTCTGGCAAAATGAACAAGTAGAACAGTCGGAACAGACGGATACAGTAGAAGTACTTGGTGAGGAATCACTATTATAGTATTTTAAATAATTACTAATAGTGAATTATTTTGCAAGGAATATTGACTTATTATTTATACCCTATGCTTAGTTTAATTTTAGAGACTAGTTGATTTATTTATATTATAAAAGCTGCTTTTTAAACCAAGCTCTAGTAACATCAGATAGATAAGGAGTGACTAGGGTTTCGATGTTGTAGTAATATTCTTTGAGATAAGATAATTCATCTTCGGTTAGCATTTCCTGAATGATTAGTTCTTTGGAGTAGGGGGCTAGGGTTAGTATTTCAAATTCTAGAAATCCTGGATGTTTTGATTCTTTTGCATACATCATATTTTCTATACGGATTCCAAATTCACCGGGTACGTAATACCCAGGTTCATTGGACAATACCATGCCTTTTTTAATGGTAGACTTTATTCCTGTAAGACTAATATTTTGTGGCCCTTCGTGAACGCTTAAGAAGCTGCCAACGCCGTGACCTGTTCCATGTGCATAATCTTTTCCATTTTTCCAGAGAAATTGGCGTGCTAATATATCTAGATTAGCTCCAGTTGTTTTATCTTCTGGGAATACTGCCATGCTAAGAGCGATATGTCCTTTTAAAACTTTTGTATAATATTCTCTATGCTCATTAGTTGGGGTTCCAATTGGAATTGTTCTCGTTATATCTGTGGTTGCTCCTAAATATTGTCCACCGGAATCTATCAAAAGCAATCCTTCCCCTTCAATTTTTTTGGCAGTTTCTTTTCTCGCGCGATAGTGAATTATTGCGCCATTATCTTGGAACCCACAAATTGTTGGAAAACTATCCATTATATAGGACTTTCCTTTTTCTCGAAGCTTTGTAAGTTTCTCTCCAATATCATATTCCGATAAATTTGAGATATCTTCACTATCAATAAATGCAAGAAGTTCACATACTGCAACGGCATCTTGTACATGGCCTTTTTGCATGTATTTTATTTCAGTAGAGTTTTTCTGAGCTTTCCATTCGATACATGGATTACTGACGTATTTGTGATTTTTGCTTTCAATAAGAGTTGATATGTAATCTGAACATAAATTCTTATCAAATAAGGTTTTTCCCTTTAAGCTATTAATTTTATTTGAAAATTCTTTATCGGAGAGGATTGTTATATCTTTATTATGATCATTATCGTATCTATTTTCGCTAGTGAAAAGATATATTTTATCCAGAGTGATAATGGCATGTGCAAGTAATAGTGGAGAAAATTCAACATCATGTGCTCTTATGTTTAAAAGCCAGCAAACAGAGTCTGAATTCGTAATAACAATGGATTCTGCTTGGTGTTTTTTAATGAATTCTCTAATATGGTTTATTTTTTTAGTATAATCTTCGCCAGCAAATTCAGGAGAATAATCATATATGGTTGAATTTGGTTTTGCCGGTTGGTTTTCCCAGATTTGATCGATTAGATTTTCATTATGTGATTTTAGTTTAATTTTTTTGAGGTGGTTTAAAGATTTGTAAGAGAATATTTTGGGATCATAAGCAATTTTTTGCTCTTGCTCTATATAATCTCCCCATGGAAAATCAGGAAGTAGTTGCTGATCGAACACTTCAAATAAATGGTCATCTAATTGAGCTAGTGATTGACTAATATATCTTCCATCAGTAAAGAATAAAACTGTATCAGATAGAATAATAGCAATGCCATTTGAGCCAGTAAAGCCAGTTATATACTCAAGTCTCTTGGCATATGCTGGAGTGTATTCACTGAGATATTCGTCAGTTGTTGAAATAATATAGCCAGAATAATTATGCTTTTTGAGATTTTTTCTTAATTGTTCTAATCTATTTTCTATCATTGCTTACCCTCTTCTACAATTTTTTGCCAATCTTCTTCAGATATTACTTTTATTCCGAGCTCTTCTGCTTTTTTTAGTTTGCTTCCGGCTTTTTCTCCGGCTACAACTAGGTTCGTATTGTTTGAGACAGAGCTTACAACTTTTGCACCAAGTTGTTCTGCTTGAACTTTTGCTTCGCTTCTAGATATAGAAGATAAGCTACCTGTAAAAACAATATTCTGCCCAGATAAAGCGCTAGATTTTATATTATCTACAAAATCCACAATATCTAGGATATCTAATAATTCCCTTGTAGTATTGGTATTTTGTTCGCATTCGAAAAAGTTTTTTATATCAATGAGTATTTTATGTCCAATTCCATCAAGATTTTCTAAATTACTCAATATTTCTTCATCGCCTTTTTCTAGTTTCACCATTGAATCTATAAATATTGGAGCAGTGCCAAATTGCTTGCTAAGCACTTTAGCGTTATTTTCTCCAATATGACGAATTCCTAGAGCATAAATAAATCTAGGTAAAGTTGTTTGCTTTGCTTGCTTAATATTATTAAAAAGATTTTCTACTGACTTTACTCCCCATCCTGGCATGTTCTCAATTTTTTGCAAAGAATTGGAGTTTAATTCTTCTAATTTAAAGATATCCGTAGGGTTTTGAATCATATCTTTTTCAATAAAGAACTCAACTTGCTTAGCTCCCATTCCATCGATATTAAGAGCATTCTTTGAAACAAAGTGTTTAATAGATTCGCCAAGCTGCTTTGGACAGTTTAGTCCGTTGTCACATCTGACAATGACATCAACAGGGTCTATGTGCAGTTTTGAATCGCAAGATGGACAGTTAGTTGGTGTGGAATAAGGTGTAGTATTTTTGGGACGTTTGCTTAAATTTACTTCTGTTACTTTTGGTATAACATCACCAGCACGATGCAGTAGTACAGTATCACCAATTCGAATATCTAATCGTTCAATCTCTTGAAAATTATGTAAAGTAGCGCGCGATACTTGTACGCCGCCCACTTTAATTGGTTCTAGTTCAGCAACTGGGGTTAGTGCTCCAGTTCTACCAACTTGTACAGTTATATCTAGTAATTTGGTTTCGGCAATTACTGCTGGGAATTTATGAGCGATTGCAAAGCGTGGGCTTCTTGCGATATAGCCAAGCCTTTCTTGAAGAGCAAAATCATTTACTTTATAAACAATTCCATCAATTTCATGAGCAAGAGCATCTCTTGCAAGCATTTGATCATTATAAAATTGTAATATTTCATCTATATTATTTGCTAGGACCAAATTAGGATTTATTTGAAAGCCAAGCTTTTTAAACTTATCTAGTAATTCTGCCTGTGAGTTTGCAAAAACTTCACTTGAGTGTCCTATTGCATAAACAAAATATTTTAGCGGCCTATTTGCGGTTATACTTGTATCTAGCTGCCTAAGTGATCCGGCGGCAGAGTTTCTGGGGTTAGCAAATCTAGTTTTGCCTTCTTTTTCTTGCTGTGCATTTAGTTCATCAAAGTCTATCTTTTCTATAAATACTTCTCCTCTGATTTCTAAAAAATCAGTTGAGTCATTTATTGTATGGGGTAGATTAGCAATGGTTTTAATATTTTGTGTGATGTTTTCGCCTATATATCCATCGCCTCTGGTAGCACCGGTGGATAATTTGCCGTTCTCATAGGTGACAGAAAAGGAAACACCATCAATTTTTGGTTCACAAAATATTTTGGGGAATTCATCGATTGATAAGAATCGTTTTATTCTGTCGATAAAATCAATTAAGTCGTCTTCAGAGAAGCAATTGCCAAGAGAAAGCATTGCTTGTTTATGTTCATGTTTGGTGAATTTATCTTGTATAGTTGTCCCAACGGTTTGGGTGGGGCTTGATTCGACTACAAGATCTGGAAATTGTTCTTCAATTTTTTGTAAGCGTTGAAATAGGTGATCATATTCAGCGTCGGAAATTGTTGGAGCATCATCAAGATAATATGCTTTATTATATTTTTTTATCTGCTCTGATAAAGAATAAATTTCTTTCTTGGCTGCTTCTTTTGAAATCATATCGTTCATTTTATATCTAGTCCAATGTCTGCTGATGGAGCAGAATGTGTTATTTTTCCAACAGAAATATAATCTACTCCAGTCTTTGCTATAGATTCTGCTGTTTCTAGTGAGACATTTCCTGAGGTTTCAATTTTTGCTCTTCCATCAATTATATTAATAGATTCATTGATTTGATCAATAGACATATTATCAAGTAATATTATATCAACACCTTCATCTATAGCATTTTGTACTTGTTCTATAGTGTCACATTCTATTTCTATTTTAGCGTAGTGTGGGTTGTGTTTTTTTGCATTTTGAAGAGCTTTTGCTATCCCGCCGCAAATAGCAATATGATTATCTTTAATCATGACGCTGCTATCTAAAGCTAATCTGTGATTATAACCTCCTCCACAAGTTACAGCATATTTTTGTAATGAGCGTAGCATAGGTGTAGTTTTTCTAGTATCTAGGATTTTAGCTTTTGTTCCAGCTGTTTTTTCTACAAATTTATTAGTAAGTGTGGATATGCCTGTCAGGTGTTGTACATAATTTAGGATAATTCTTTCAATTAATAATATTTCTCTTGCGTTACCTTGTCCTGATATAAGGGTATCACCAGTCTTAATGGTATCGGAGTCATGCTTATGAATCGTATATTTAATAGAAGAATAGTTGTCTAAATAGTATTTAGCAATTTGTACTCCACATAAAATAGCAGCTTGTCTACTATTAATAGAAAACTCTATTTTTGCCTGCTTATCTATGACTGAATCCGAAGTGATATCACCTTTTATTCCAAAATCTTCTTTAAAGCTGCTATCTAATAGGTTTTTTATTATATTACATTTTAGTTGCATAAAAATCTCACCTTACAAAAGTTATTTTTATGTAAATATATACTATTATTTTTTTTGTGGTAGCTAGTATTAAATAGTATTAGAAGTAGGCGCTTTAATAAGGAAAATAGTGATGCATTGGAGTGATATAGAAGAAATAGCGACTGGACTTGAAGAGGCGTATGCTGAAGAAGAAATACCAGAGTATAATCTTGGGTACTTAAAAGAGATGGTGCTTTCGTTGCCAGAGTTCGAGGATCAAGAAGTTGAAGTCAGTGATGATAATCTAAAGCAAATTCTAGAAAGTTGGATTGAGCTGCGCACAGAAGAATAATATTTTTGTACATTATTCAAGATTTCTCTAGATTTTCGCAAAGATAGATAATATAACTGTTTGTGAAGAAACCTAATAATAGAGGAAAAATGACGAAGGAAAGTGCGTTGGCTGCTGCACTCAGCCAAATCGAAAAAAATTATGGTAAAGGTTCAGTGATGAAACTGGGCCAAAGACAAGAGATGAACATTGAAGCTATCCCAACTGGTTCTGTTGGTCTTGATGTTGCTCTAGGTGTTGGTGGAATTCCAAAAGGTAGAGTAATAGAAATTTTTGGTCCTGAAAGTTCTGGTAAAACAACCCTTACTTTACATGCAATAGCCGAAGCTCAAAAGCAAGGTGGTACATGTGCTTTTGTAGATGCTGAGCATGCTCTTGATCCAGTTTATGCAAAAAAACTAGGTGTTAATATTGATGAGCTGATTATTTCTCAGCCAGATACTGGTGAACAAGCTTTAGAGATAACGGATACTCTAGTTAGGTCTGGTGCGGTTGATTTGCTAGTTATTGATAGTGTTGCAGCTTTGGTTCCAAAAGCAGAGATCGATGGCGAAATGGGCGATTCTCATATGGGTTTGCAAGCAAGGCTAATGAGTCAAGCTCTCCGTAAGCTAACTGCATCAACATCTAGGACAAATTGTACTATTATTTTCATTAATCAGATCAGAATGAAAATTGGTGTTATGTTTGGTAGTCCTGAGACGACAACTGGAGGTAATGCTCTTAAATTTTATGCGTCAGTTAGAATGGACATTCGTCGCATAGGTTCAATTAAAGATAAAGACGAAGTTATTGGCAATCAAACTAGAGTTAAGGTTGTTAAAAATAAGGTATCTCCTCCATTTAGGACGGTTGAGTTTGATATTATGTATGGAGAAGGTATTTCAAAACATGGAGAGCTTATTGATTTAGGTGTTAAACATGATTTAGTAGAGAAATCTGGTGCTTGGTTCTCATATGGTGAGGAAAGAATAGGTCAAGGACGTGAGAAAGCAAAGCAATATATGAAAGATAATCCAGAAGTTGCTTTGGGATTAGAGAATAAGTTAAAGGAGTTATTGTTAAATAACAATAGGGGTCTTACTGAAGAAAAAATTGTAGAAGAGAATTAATAGTTATATCCATAACTCAGGTTAAACAATATGATGTAGAAACGTACCAGTATCATATTGTTTAGGGCCTATTACTTGAAGTCCTAGTTTGACTTTTATTTTCTACATGGTATTAAATAACAAAATTATTGATAAAAGAGATATTGTATCTTTCTATTTTTAATGTAAATCTGTATTTTTTGAAATTGCTAGTAGATGATTCTTTAATAAAATGTACTGATTTTCGCTAAAAATATTTTAAATACTCAGAATTGCTTTTATCTATAATTAGCTAACAGTGTCTAAATAATATAATATTAAAAATAATCTTGGAGATGTAAGTTATGATAGATTTATCTGGAAACAATGCATTAATTACAGGTGCTAGTGGTGGAATTGGTAAAGCAATTGCAAAACAACTACATAAGCTTGGTGCGCACGTATATATTAGTGGTAGTAATATTGAAAAACTAGAAGCGCTTGGTGCTGAGCTTGGTGATAATTATACTATAAAGCAATGTAACTTATCTGATGCTAGTGCATGTGAAGCTCTCCTTGATGATATAGAGAAGTTGGATGTCTTGGTTTGTAATGCTGGTATCACAAGAGATACTCTTGCAATTAAGATGTCTAATGCGGATTTTGAAGATGTAATGGATGTTAATTTAAAAGCTAACTTTATATTGAATAGAGCGGCAATTAAAAAAATGATGCGTGCTAGATATGGTCGAATCATCAATATATCGTCAATTGTAGGTGTTTCAGGAAATCCAGGGCAAGCAAATTATTGTGCTTCAAAAGCTGGTTTAATGGGAATGACAAAGTCTCTTGCTATTGAGGTCGCAACAAGAGGAGTTACGGTTAATGCTGTTGCACCGGGATTTGTTAAGTCAAATATGACAGATGCATTAACAGATGCTCAGAAAGATGCAATTATGCAAAAAATCCCATCAAAAACTTTAGGTCAACCGGAAGATATTGCGAATGCTGTATCATTTCTAGCTAGCCCTTTGTCTTCCTATATTACAGGCCAAACCATTCACGTAAATGGTGGAATGTTGATGGTATAATTATTTTTTCCACTAGTAAAAGATTTTTTTTTATGGTAAAAAGTTGAAACTAAGAATTTTGGCAGCTGCTAAAGTTTTTAAAATAATAACTATAATGAGGTTACTTATGAGTGAGAATATCGAACAAAAGATTATAAAAACTGTTGCTGAAACTTTAAGAGTAGAAGAAAGCAGCATTTCACCAGAATCTAAGTTTGTTGATGATTTAGGAGCAGATAGTCTAGATTTAGTTGAGCTAATGATGGCATTTGAAGCTGCTTTTGATTGTGATATTCCTGATGAAGAAGCTAGTAAGATTGCAACTGTTGCTGATGCAGTCTCATATGTTCAAAAAAATATAAAAGCTTAACTTTTCACGCAAAATCATTTAAGAGTTCAAAAGCTATGTCGTCTAAAAGAGTAGTCATAACGGGTGTTGGTCTTGTTAATTCTTTAGGTTTGAATGTAAAAGATTCGTGGTCTGGCATTTTATCTAGTAAAAGTGGTGTAAAAAACATTACTCATTTTGATACAAGTCAGTACCCATGCAAGATTGCTTCAACGGTTCCAGAATTTAATCCAGAAAACTATATTTCACCGCGCGATATTCGTAAAATGGATAAATTTATTCATTTTGGTATTGCTGCAGCTACTGAGGCTGTAGAAGATAGCGGATGGAAGCCTGAAGGTGAGATAGCGAGAGAAAGAACTGGTGTTATGCTAGGTTCGGGTATTGGAGGACTTGGAATGATTGAAGAAACATCGATTGAACTCCGTAAAAGCGAACGTTGCAGGGTCAGTCCGTACTTTATTCCAGCATCTCTAGTTAATTTATTATCTGGCCATGTTTCAATAAAATATGGTTTTGCCGGTCCGAATAGTGCAGTTTCTACTGCTTGTTCTACTGGTGCGCATGCGATTGGTGATGCAGCAAGAATGATTAAATATGGCGATGCAGATGTAATGATAGCAGGTGGTGCGGAAGCTCCAATAACTCCTGTTGGTGTTGCTGGGTTTGCTGCTGCAAAAGCTCTTGCCGTTGATTTTAATGATAAGCCAACAAGAGCATCTAGGCCTTGGGATGAAGATCATGCTGGTTTTGTTATGGGTGAAGGTGCAGGGGTTGTTGTACTTGAGGAATATGACCATGCAGTTAAGCGAGGAGCAAAAATTTATGCAGAAATAATTGGATATGGCTTAACGGGTGATGCTTTCCACATTACTTCTCCAAATGGTAGAGGTGCTTTCAGGGCAATGGAAAATGCTTTAAAAGACGCAAAAGTAAATCCAAGTCAAGTAAATTATATCAATGCTCATGGTACATCTACAAAAGTTGGGGATGCTATTGAGCTGACAGCTGTTCAAACTCTATTTGATGGCAATGAATCTCTGAAGATGTCGTCAACGAAATCAGCTATTGGACATTTGCTTGGGGCAGCAGGTAGTGTTGAAGCTATCTATACAGCACTTGCAATTCGTGATCAAGTTGCTCCGCCAACATTGAATCTTCATAAGCCTATTGAGGAAGCAAATATGAACCTTGTTCCACTTAGTTCGCAAGAAGCAAAGATTGAATACGCTCTATCAAATTCATTTGGATTTGGCGGAACAAATGCAAGTCTGTTGTTGCGCAGAGTGTAACTTGTATTTCTATTAGGTCATATAATTAGAAGATAAGATTTTTTTTACTGCAAGGTGGTATTTTATTTTGAGGTTTGTAAATGAATAAAATTTCAAAACTATCTTTTGTTGCAGTAATTTATACAGCATTATTCAATATACCTATTTTTTATTTAAAATCAGAGATTGGAAGCTCTTTAATAGCAGATTTTGTAATGGAGATGGCAATCATTATTCCCATTACAATTATTCTTTTTTTTATATTATCAATCCTTCCATATCTAGGAATATTATGCATTTCTATTTTTTTCGTGTTCGGTATTACTTCTAACTTCTTTATTTATAATTTTAAGAAAGGTTTTGATGAAGGTGTTCTGAGTGACATTTTATCAGTAGAAGTAGATTTAATTATTGAGTATCTAAATGTATTCACCGGAGCATCTGCAGTTTTGGGTTTTCTATTAATATATTACTTACTATATAAATTTTTGGGTACGAGTAAATATAGAGAAAATACAAAATATAGCGCAATTATTATAACTATATGTATATTGATTTTAGGCTTAGTGAGTAAAGGTTTTACAAGCCGATCCCTAGGTTATACGCTTACGAATTATCTTCCATATAATATTATATGGAGTATCAAAGAGTATAATAAAAAATACAAAAAGCAATTAGAGAGACGAAATAACAAAACTGATTTAACTAAGAAATATTCTTTTAAATTTGATTCTGATGATAGCGAGCCTTTAACTATTGTAGTGATTATAGGTGAATCTATGCGGGGATCAACAGTTTCAGAGAAGAATATGCCTTTAATGCATGATAGAAAGAACTTAGTGTTTTTTAGGAATGCTAAAAGTTCTGAAACGTCGACGCGTGAGTCTATACCATATATGCTAACATCGGCAAAATCACCAAATATTGAACAATCACTTAATGAGAAAAGTGTTATTTCCACTTTTAAGAATCTTGGTTTTGCAACGAGTTGGATTGGTAATCAAGGTATTTTTGGTGTTTTTGAGACGAGTTTTGCGTCAATTGCTTTGGAGGCTGATTACGTTATTACAAAATTAGAACTTCGCAAAACATTCCCAAATAATCAGATAATTGATGAGTATTTAATACCATTTATTGATAAAAGATTACAAAATTATAAGGGAGATAGCCTGACAATAATGCATTTATTAGGTAGTCATTGGCGTTTTGATCAAAGATTGCCAGAAGGTTTTAAAGCTCCGTTTGTGCCTGAATGTAAGAGCTCTTTGCCAAGCCAGTGTTCGAAGGAGCAATTAATGAACTCATATGAAAATTCTTTTTATTATACAGATATAGTAATAGATAAATTGCTTAAAAAATTAGAGCATAAAAATGCTATAGTAATTTATTCCTCTGATCATGGTTTTTCCCTAGGAGAGAATGGTTTTTTTGGAAACGCTAGCAAAGATTCACTTGCTCAGAAGGAACAAACTGATATTGCTATGTTTATGTGGTTGTCAGATTATTTTATAAAGAAAAACCCAGCGATATTGGATAAAATAAAAAGACATAGTAAAAACTCTGTTTCTCAAGATTATATATTTCACTCAATTTTGGATTGTTCTGGAGTGAAATCAACCTATATTGATTTATCACTCAGTTTATGTAGATAGATATTTTTTTGTGAAGAAGTAATATTATTTCCATTTTAAATTATATAATGATCTAGTATTTTTCTTGCATCTTATAAGTTCCTGAAACTAAACCACGGTGCTTTTTGTTTCCAGTAAAAATTCTGCCAATAATAGGGATAGAACCAACTATCTTACTTACTCCATAGAGCGCAGGGTTAACATGACCTTTGAGGTTAAGTAGTCTATTTTTTGTATCAATAGATCCTTTCATACTAAAATCAAAATACGGTCCAGTTGCAAAGCTGTTGCTGATTTTGAGCAAATTATTCTCAAAACTGAAATTTCCATTCATACCTAAAAAAGCAATATCTTTATTGCCACTAATTATGCTTATAAATCCTGGTAGAGATACAAAAGATACTAATCTAGTAATGGCAGGAGTGTCCTGAAGTTTAAATCTTTCAAATGTAAATGTACCGTCTAAAATAGGAATAATTTCGCCTGGACGGACTTCCTTTCTGCTAGTATTAATTTTAAGTACCATACTTCCAGATTTCATAGAATCATAAGCTCCAATGCCTTTTAAAAATGCTCCGGCATTTCCGCACTTGATAAGCCAATCTTCACGATCATTTTCTGCTGTAAGTAGCATTTCAATATCTCTAGAGCCAATTTTAGAATCAATGTATCCAGAGTAGCATCTAGTGTTATCGCATTTAAACATTAATTTAAGGTTATCGAGCCAAATATTATCTTTAAGCTTTACTCGATCAATATTTATTCTAAGCTTTGATTTTCCTCCATCTCTCTCTTTCTCAAGGAATTGAAGCATATCAGCATCTGAGAGATCAAGAGTTTTACCTTGTAACTCAGCTATTACTTCGTCATTAAATAGATGAATTGCTCCAGATATATTTGTTCCTTTGTTTCTTATTTCTTCTAAGTCAATTTTTGCTTCATTGTTCTCAATCTTAACATCACCTTTAATGCTTAGATCTTTATCATTATACGTGTGGAAATTTATGACTCCTAGTGTTGGTTCTTCAAATAAACCATCTATCTTAACTCTTGCTGGAGAATTTTTCCCTTTTCTTATGCCCAGTTTATCGAAATATAATTCTAGATTAGATATGTCTGAATCGACTTTGATATAGCCTTTGGAGCTTTTATTCAAATATTGGAAATCAACAATAGAATCACCGCCAAGTAAGCTAATAAATGCAATTTTTTGCTCTTTTTTTGTTTTGCTTACTTTGGTTTTAAAGTGAGTTCTGATATCAAGTTTATGATTAAACTCCGATTGATCTTCCACGTTATATATAAAATTTAGGTCAGTATTAAAGCTATTTAATTTACCAACACCATGTAGTTTTAGTTGTTTGCCATTAAAAACTCCAGAGATTTTCGCTTTTTCCAATTTAACATAGTCTTTGAATATATTAAGCGAAGCATTTGGAATCTCCGCTCTAATGTCGTATAAATTTTTTGTACCTGGTTTTAATGGGATTTCTATATAAACAGTTGTGTTAACTTTTCCTTTTATTTTTCGCACGTCAATATTGGCTTTGCTCATTGACTCATGCTCATCCTGATGGATAAAGTCCGTTAAACTTTTTGTTGGCCCATTGGCAAGTAGTATTAACATATAGAGTAGTATTCTCTAGTCCTTTCCAATCCATATCAATTGTTCCATTTGAAAGTAGAATCTCAGAACTATATGCTTTATTTATAATAAAGTGTGTTTTTGCACCTTCTATTATAACATCAACATCTATAGAACTTAAGATCGGAAAGTTATCATCATATTTGTAATCTAAGTTTAGTATTGTTGCCTTACCATTAAGGCTTTCTTTTGATAAGTTTGCTGTGTTATGGTTGAAGTTAATATCAGCATTTTTTATAAATCCATCTTGAATTGAGGATTTGAAGAACTCTAATAAACCATTGTTTGGTAGCATTTTATCAGCAATTTTATAAAACATCAGTGGAATATTTTCTACATGCAAATGCAAATTATCTTGATGCTTTTCTGAAGGTGAAATACTAAGTTTAATTGATTCACTAAACTGCAAATCTCCTTTAAATATATTCTGATTTTGATTGTTAGAATATATGAAATGTGCAGAACCATCTTTTATCGGTTTTTTATTTATATCTCTGATACTCTCTATAATATTTATTTCAGGTAGGTTTAATTCTGTATCTTGAATTCCATTAATGTCAGTTGTAAGTGAGCCATTAATTGAAGCTTGCATTATTTGTTTAGAATTTTCGTCTATTATTTTGAGATCTGTTGGTTGTAATTTTATAGATAATGTAAAATTTGATGATAAGGATGCTTGGAGTTTAATGTTATTTATTTGAGTGGTACCTGTTCCAGCTTGAATATTAAGTTTTGATGCGGTAACAGCTCCGTTCTTGAATTTTAGATCGTAAAATTTAGCTTTTACTCCAAAAGTAGATAAATAATATTGCAACCCGACTTTAATTTGTTTATCCAATACCCCATTATTAGCAGCAGTTATAAGCCCTATGGCAATTGCAGCTAATAGCAAAATAATAGATAACAATTTTATGATAATTTTCATCTATAGGCCGTGTTTACGATTATTACAGAATAAATAATATATAGGCTTTTATAGCTAATAGCTAATAAAAGCAATAGTTTTAATTTTACTTTTTAGCTTTTTGAGTTAAGCTATACCCATTTTGAAAATTATAGTTAGAATTTATGAAAATTTCGTTTATAGGCACTGGTTATGTTGGCCTAGTATCTGGTGTGATGATGAGCCATATCGGACATGACGTAGTGTGTATAGATGTTGATGAGTTGAAAATTACAAAATTACACCAAGGTAGTTGCCCAATTTTTGAACCTGGATTAGATGAGTATATTAGTAAATATGGTAATAGTAATAAACTAAAATTTGTTTGCGGATATGATGAATCAATCAGTGGTTCGGATTGCTTGTTTATTACTGTTGGTACTCCTCCAAAGGAGAACGGTGACGCTGATTTGAGTGGAGTTTTTGAGTGTCTAGAAAGTGCTACATCTTATATATCTTCAAAATGTATTATAGTAATGAAATCAACTGTCCCACCTGGAACATGCGCCAAAGTGTCAGAGTTTTTACGTAGCAAGGGCTTAGGTAATTCTGTTGTTTCGAATCCGGAATTTTTAAGAGAAGGGGATGCTATAAAAGATTTTTTAGAACCTGACCGTATAGTAATAGGTGCAGATAATGATGAATCTTTTGCCGTAATGCGTAAAGTGTACGAACCACTAACTAAAGAAGGGGTTATTGTTGTTGAAACTGACTTGAATACTTCAGAATTGATTAAGTATGCGTCTAATACATTTTTGGCAAATAAAATTGCTTTCATTAATGAAATGGCAGATTTATGTGAAGCAGTTGGTGCTGATATATCTAAGCTATCACATGGCATTGGTTTAGATAAAAGAATTGGCAGTGCTTTCTTGCAAGCAGGTCCTGGTTTTGGAGGCTCTTGTTTTCCAAAAGATATAATGGCACTTCAGCAATTATCCAAGAATATCGATTCAGACTTTTTGATTTTAGATGCAGTAATTACTGCAAATAGTAATAGGCCGCAAATAATGCTTAATAAAATTGCAAGAGCAATTGGTGGAGATATAGCGAATAAAAGACTAGCAGTGCTGGGGCTTACCTACAAAGCAGGTACTGATGACTTACGAAGCAGTCCTGCAATTGAGCTGATCAATAAGTTGCGAGAGCAGAATGCTGATATAATAACGTACGATCCAGAGGGAATGAAGAATGCAGATCATTACTTTGATAATTTAAATTGCGCGAAGAACATCTATGAAGCAATTGAAAATTCTGATGCAATTATTATTATTACAGAATGGCAAGAATTTAAAGATATCGATCTTAAGAAAGCTAGAGACATAGTAAATCAACCTGTGATAATAGATTTGCGTAATATTATTGATAGCAAATATGCACAAGATTCTGGCTTTAAGTATTATTCAGTAGGAAGAAAGAGTGGCAAATAAATTCGTTCATTTTCGTGTGCAAAGTTCATACTCAATGCTTGAGAGTACGATAAAAATTGATCAGCTTGTGAATCTTACGAAAAAGAATGATATGGATGCTGTTTGCTTATCAGATCGTGGAAACCTCTTTGCATCTCTGGAGTTTTCTATGGCAGCTTCAAAAGCATCTGTGCAGCCAATACATGCTTCAATTCTAAATGTCTTATTTACAAATAATGGAGTAGAAGATTTTGCAGAGATTTTATTAATAGCCAAGGATGAGATCGGTTATCAGAATCTTCTGAAACTAGTTAGCTTAACATTTACACAAAACGACCGAAAGATCTGTAATCATGTCAATTTTAATGATTTGCAAAAATATAATGAAGGAATTGTAGTCTTATCAGGATATACAGAAGGTGTAATTGGCAAATTATTGCTTGAATCATCCAAAGATGCTGCAATGAATGCTGCTAAGAAATTACAAAAACTCTTTAGTGATAGATTTTATTTTGAGATAACTCGTCACGGCCGAAGCAATGAAAAGCAGATTGAAACTGAATATTTGGATATAGCAAAAGGACTTGAAATTCCATTAATTGCTACGAATCAAGTCTTATTTGGTGATATTTCAATGCATGATGCACATGATGTATTACTTTGTATTTCAGACGGTGTTGTTCGTGAAGTGCAGGATAGAAGAAGAGCAAGCAATCAGTGCTATTTTAAGTCTTCTGATGAGATGATAAGTTTATTTAGTGATTTACCTGAAGCGATAGAAAACACTGTTTGCTTAGCGCAGCGTTGTTCAGTTATGTCGGAGACAAGACCTCCATCACTGCCAAATTTTACCGATGGATCACTTTCAGAGGATGATTTAATTCGCAAGCAGGCAAAAGATGGTTTGGATAGTAAATTATCTCAGAAATTTGTACAAGAAAAGATTAAGAAGAGTGATCAATCATCAATTATAAAAGAATATAATGAGCGCTTGGATTATGAGTTAGGCATAATTTGTAAAATGGGTTTTTCGGGTTATTTTCTTATTGTTTCTGATTTTATTAAATGGAGCAAACAAAACAATATTGCAGTGGGGCCAGGTCGTGGTTCCGGTGCGGGCTCAATTATAGCATGGACAATGCAAATAACCGACCTAGATCCTATTAAATTTGGTCTGCTCTTTGAGCGTTTTTTAAATCCTGAACGCGTTTCAATGCCAGATTTTGATATCGATTTTTGTCAGGAAAGGCGTGAAGAGGTGATTTCTTATGTACGTTCTAAATATGGTGATGAGCGTGTTGGGCAGATCATTACATTTGGTAAAATGCAGGCGAAAGCTGTAATTAAGGATGTATCAAGAGTGCTCGGCCTTAGTTATACAGCTGCGGATTATTTAACGGAGCTAGTCCCATTCAATGCAATTAACCCAGTTACATTAAATCAAGCAATTAACGATGTTGCTGAATTAAAAGGCGCTGCTAAAGGTAAGGGATTATATAATTATGATGGTGATGAGGAGCTAATTACTCAAGTGCTTTCGACTGCACTAAAGCTTGAAGGTTTGCAAAGACACGCATCAACTCATGCAGCCGGAGTGGTTATTGCTAATCAAGATATGACAGAAATAGTCCCGGTTTATAAAGATATGAATGCTGAAATGCTTGTAGTCCAGTATTCTATGAAATATGCAGAAGCTGCAGGCCTTGTTAAATTTGACTTTTTGGGATTGCAAACTTTAACAGTTATTACGAAAGCTATTGAGCTGATTGAAGATAGTGGCGTCAAGATAGATATTGAATCTATTCCGTACGATGATTCTAAGACTTATGAAATGCTTTCAAATGGCCTGAGCACTGGGGTCTTTCAGTTTGAAAGCGTAGGGATGAAAAATGCTCTGCGTAAGTTAGGGCCAGATAGTGTAGATGATATTATTGCGCTTGGTGCTTTATATCGTCCAGGCCCTATGGATAATATACCAACATATATTGCTTGTAAGCATGGTGAGCAAGAAGTTGACTATTTACATCCTATTTTAGAGGCGACATTAAAGACAACATATGGAGTAATTATCTATCAAGAGCAAGTAATGGAAATTGCTCGAATACTATCAGGGTATAGTCTTGGTGGCGCTGATTTGCTTAGAAGAGCAATGGGTAAGAAAGTTAAAGCTGAGATGGATGCTCAGGAAGAAATGTTTGTAAGTGGTGCAGTTGAGAATAAAGTTCCAGCTCAGCAGGCTAAGTCAATTTTTGCAACAGTAGCAAAATTTGCTGGATATGGTTTCAATAAATCACATGCTTCAGCGTATGGTGTTATTTCATATCAAACTGCTTATTTAAAGGCTAATTTTCCAGCAGAATTTTTAGTAGCTTGCTTGAATTTAGAGATGGATAATAGTGATAAGATTAATATTTTCGTACAAGAAGCAAAGATTTTTGGAATTGACGTAATCTCTCCAGATATTAATAGGTCACAAGGTAAGTTTAGTATTGATGTTATTGAAGGTAAAAAATCAATAATTTTTGCAATTGGTGCAATTAAGAATGTTACTGCTAATTTTGGTGAGGCGGTCACATCTGAGCGTACAAAAAATGGTGATTTTAAATCTATTATTGATTTTGCTGAGAGAATAGAGCCAAAGTTAATTAATAAGCGTCTTTTAGAGAATGTAATTAAGGCAGGATGTTTTGATAAGATTAATCCAAATAGAGCTGCCTTAATTTTAAGTATTCCAAAGATTATGGCATATTGTGCTTCATATCATGAAGAAAAAAATTCTAATCAATTTAGTTTGATATCTGTCGGAGCAAATAGTACTGATATTATATTGAATGCCGATGAATATTCGTCAAAAGAATTAGCATATTCAGAATTTGAAGTAATGGGATTATTCTTAAAAAATCATCCATTTACTGAAATTGTACAATCTCTAGATAAATGTAAAATAAAAACTTCGTCCAATATTAAGAATGATATTAGTGATGGTTCGCATAAGCTAAAGCTAGCTGGTGTGATTACTAAGAAAGATGCCAGAATGTCACCAAGAGGCAGATTTATTACGTTGGTACTATCCGATCAAGAAGGCATATTTGAAGTTACAATTTTTGATGAAGATATATTACGTGATTATGCTCATTTGATAAATGTAAAAGAAGCTGTAGTTGTTTATTGTGATGTGTATAAGGACAAAGGAGGCTTACGCGTAACCGCTCTTAAGTTTATAAGCATTGATGATGAGTTAGATGGTATAGAGCATAGCCTTAAACTATATCCTGAAGGGGAAGAAGAGGTCAAACAAATTATAGATGTTCTTGCTAACAAAAAACATGAATCAAAAAGTAATAGCTCAATTGAAATATTTCTTCCTATAGAAGGTGAGTTCGTGGCTAAAGTTTCAATGCCAAAGCAATTTGTACTAGATGAAAATGATGTAACGAATCTCGAAAAGAAGTGAGTCTCAAGAAGAGTATTAGCTTAGGATTATCTGCTCTGACTTTGATCCTGCTTTTTGCTGGCTGATATTGCTGCTGGAGGTGCATTTTTGGGAGCGTTTCCTGTTTCTTTGCCTGTTGAAACGTTTTTTCTTACATTTTCTGCTACAGCTTGAACTGATGGATTAGCTTTTGGTCTGGATGTTATTGCATTTGACCTTTCTCTAGTTACGGAAACAGTTTTCTCTTTTGCAGCTGTTTGATCTGGTCCTGGTTCTTGAGGTTTTGGTGTATTAGTTTCAGGAAGATCAGTTGTAGGTTTATCAGACTTCTTAAATGCTGATACAACAAAGTCTTTTACTGCCTGACCAAAACTTTGAGCTGCTTCCTCTAATCCTTTAAAAGCGTTGGTGATTCTTTCTTTAATACTAGGAGTAGGAGTTTTTGGCTGTGGTGTGGATACTTCTTCAACGCTAGGAGTATATGGTTCTAGATCAGGGGGAGTGATGTTAGAAAAGTCAACAGTAACACTCTCATCCGGACCTGGAATTTGATCCATTAATTTATCGCGTGATCCTGGGATACTTGGGCTGTAAACTGATTTGCAAGTTTTACCACTTGTTCGAATAATGTTATTGACATCGTTGCCAGTAAGTTCAACTTTTGCATATTCATTAATTGAAGTTGTTAGAGAATGAAAAGTTAAATTTGTTGCAGCGCCTTGAGCGTTGCCATTCTCTTTATAAAATTCACCAATAGTAGAATAATGATCTTGTAGATAGTCAGGTACACTAAATTCTTGAAATTTTTTAGTTGCGGCTTCGATATTATTTTCTTTTAAATCTTTGTATATATCGTGACCTAAACCATTTTTTGTACATTCATGAAGCATTGCGTTTTTTGCTAGAGAAGTGTTTCTCATGTATTGAGCGCATCTTTTTCCCATCTCTGCTTTTTGCTCTTGTTCTGGTTGAGTTGGATCAATTGGAAATCTTTCAGCTACAACTTGTGTTTCTACTTTCACAAGCTTTGAGACAAAATCATGGTATTTTTCATCAGTTATTCCGGTATTTTCTAAATCTTCAATTACTCCGGATATAGCAACTCTTTTATCTGCATCACCACCGACTGTTTTGCATGAGTCATAGAGTTGTCTGGTTTCTTCAATTGAGATAGAGCCATCTAAAATTTTACTTTTTAAACCTTCGTAAGCAGTTTGAAACTCATTGGGCGATTCCTGCTCTATATTATCTTCACCGACTTTCGACATAAATAAAACTAGTAAAAAGTTATTTTTATTAATCGTATGTCAAAAAATCAATGCTTGTCAATTTATTATGATTGTCTAGACATTCTTTTTCGCTCATGTGGATCAAGGTGAACCTTTCTGAGTCGAATAGATTGCGGCGTTACTTCTACTAACTCATCATCTTGAATATATGAAATAGCTTGTTCAAGCGACATTAATCTTGGAGGTGAAAGTTTTATAGCTTCATCTTTACCACTAGCACGCACATTGGATAATTGTTTTGATTTGATTGGATTTATTTCAAGATCATTATCTCTATTATGTTCACCAATGATCATACCTTTATACACAGGAACTCCAGTTGTAATAAACATATCACCCCTATCTTCAAGGTTCCATAGTGCATAAGCAACAGCACTGCCATCTTCCATAGATATTAAAACTCCATTACGTCTTCCTTCAATTTTGCCAGTATATGGTCCATAAGAGTGGAAAATACGACTCATAATACCAGTTCCTCTGGTTTCAGTGAGGAAGGTGCCGTGATAACCAATCAGTCCACGTGATGGAGCAATGAAAATTAAGCGTGTTTTACCAGCGCCAGTCTCACGCATATCTTGCATTTGGGCTTTTCTTAAATTCATTGATTCTACTACAGATCCAACAAATTCAGAATCCACATCAATTTGAACTTCTTCCATTGGTTCTAGTTTCTCGCCGCTATTTTCGTCTGTTTTAAATAGAACGGAAGGTCTACTGATTGATAATTCAAACCCCTCTCTTCTCATTGTTTCAATTAAAACTCCAAGCTGTAATTCCCCGCGACCTGCAACATTAAATGAATCTGTTTGCCCCGTTTCTGAAATTTTTAAAGCAACATTACCTTCAGCTTCTCTCATTAATCTTGTGCGAAGTACACGTGAAGTTAATTTAGTTCCTTCCTTGCCAGCAAGTGGAGAGTCGTTGATCGAAAATTTCATCGAAAGAGTTGGTGGGTCAATTGGTTGTGATTCGAGTGGTGTTTCAACTTCTGGAGCTGCAATAGTATCGGAAACGTTTGCTTTTTCAAGTCCTGCAATAGCAATAATATCTCCAGCTTTTGCTTCGTCTATAGGTAGCCTTTCGAGCCCTTTGAAAGTAAGCATTTTAGTGATTCTACCGCTTTCTACCAGATTGCCGTCACGGTCCATGACCTTAATAGGCATATTGATTTTAGCAGTTCCAGTTTCTATACGACCAGTTAAAATTCTACCTAAATATGAATCATATTCACGGGTGGTGGCGATCATTGAGAATGCTGAATCAACATCAGATACTGGTTCGCCTACATTTTCTAATATTACATCAAATAAAGCGTTTAGATTTTCTCTTGCGTCAGTCAGTTCTTTTACTGCCCATCCGCTTCTTCCGGATGCATAGACTACTGGAAAATCAAGCTGCTCGTCGCTTGCATCAAGAGACATGAATAACTCAAAAATTTCATCGAGAACTTCATCTTCTCTTGCATCAGATCTATCAATTTTATTAATAGCAACAATTGGTTTTAGCCCTAGTTTTAATGCTTTTCCAAGTACAAATTTGGTTTGAGGCATGGGTCCTTCTGCAGCGTCCACTAAGAGTACGACACCATCTACCATACTTAATATTCTTTCTACTTCACCACCAAAATCAGCATGCCCAGGAGTATCAATGATATTAATTTTTGTATCTTCCCATTTTACAGAAGTGCATTTTGCTAAGATAGTGATACCGCGTTCTTTTTCAAGATCATTTGAGTCCATTGCACGTTCTGCAACCGCTTGATTGTCACGAAATAATCCGCTTTGTTTGAGCATATTATCAATTAAGGTAGTTTTTCCATGATCAACATGGGCTATGATTGCGATATTGCGTATTGATGATGTCATTATAAACTACCTTACTTTCTTCTAAAAAACTTGAATGCGCGATTATATACTATTAAGGGTTTTGTTGCAAATAAGAAATAAGTTTAAAATTGTCTATAAATATTATTAAAGAATACATAAAGCAATCCAATGATTAGTCAGATGGGCAGTACAGTTGTTCTTGATGCATTGTTGTTATATTTAAGAAAATTCGGTGCTTCAACTTAAAGTGGTGCACTTTTTATTTCATATTGAAAAACACTACTTTAAGTTGAAGCGCCGAATTTTCTATAATATCATTACAACAGTAGTTTTATTATATCGATAAGACTCAAGGTAAACAAAATGAGTTACTAACTATGGCAAAAGATACTTTAAGACCATGTTTATTTTATATAATGAAAATCAAGCGACATAATAAAAATATTGGTATTAATGAGGATTTAGTAAGAAAATTTTACGAACAATTCAAAAATGCCATTTATGAAAATCAAAAAAATTCTGAAAAACTAGCGAGTATTTTAGACTCAGATTGGGGTAATGGATCTAATAAGGATACTTTTACTGATTTGCTTATAAAGATAGATTTACAGTCTAGAGGAAGGGGGGATGAAGATCAAAATATTGGTCTTGCAAATATTCTGCTTAATAAAAAAATGAACATATGGGCTGCTGAGTACGGAGTGTTAACGCAACTAGATATAGTTGAAGCTCCAGTTGGCTTAAAACTAGTAAGTTTGAGTGCTTTATATGATCATTATAATAGTTTGGTTAGTAGTTTGGACTTGTCTAAAGAAATATTAGAAGCTTTATTTAAAAATGTAATAGTATCTTTAGCACAAGGAAATCAGATTGACGAAATATTAAATATATTCATTCAAATGAAGAAGCCTTTACAAGATATAATAGCAATCATCTCAAAAGATGGTGAAATTAGTAAGGAAGAAGTAGAGGCTATCTATAAAGCTCATAACAATATTAATTCTAATCTTTACAAGTATATAGCAAGTATATTATGTGATGGAACAGTTAACCCTGCTAATCAGGATCAGTTTTTTAATTTTTTAGTAGAAATTGATATAGAGTATCAATCTTATAGAGAAGAAAGAGATTTTGGCCAATCATATTTTCTACCCTTACTTAAATATAAACTCTCGAGTTTAGATTTTGTAGGATCCCTATGGCGCCTCTTATCTTCCGATGAAGATCAAACCGGTCCAATTGATACTATGTTAGAAAGTCTATTAGGAGAGTATAAAGGCTATTATAATGGATTAGAAAACTTTGGGGTAGAAACTCTAGGGCAACTAGACTTTGTATATGAACTCTTTAAACAGAGTGTGTTTCAGTTAATATTAGAACATAATAATGGGGATATGCAGAATCAAAAACTTGCAGTTGCCATGGATTCATTTTTGCAAGCCAAGCAAGTAGAGTATAAATTAGATGATGATATAGAATATAGGTCATTTCCATTTGCAGAGAAAAAAAATACAACTCTTAGCTGTGAAGTAAATCAAAAGACTATAGGCGTTCTTAAATCGATAAACATTACAGAGTGTGATGAGTTTCAAGTTAGATTTAACACTGATAATATAGATGTACAAAAATATCTTGGTTTGTTAGTAAAATTTGCAAAAGTTGCGACTTCTTTGGAATGTATAAATGTAACAGCTGGTGCTGCGTATATTATTGCCAGTGCATTGAGGGGAGATAAGCTTGTTAATTTGTCGTTTATAGGAATGAAGTGGGGTAATGTCCATATGGAGGAACTTACGCCTCTGATCATGGGCTGTTCTTCGCTTAATTCACTAAGAATAGAAGATGCAAGAATTAGTCTCTTTATGGACATAATATTTAGAGGTGTACCGGGGAGTAATCTTGAGAATATAAGTCTAGTAAATTGCCCACTTGATGCAAATATGATGATTATGGCTATTGATGCTTTAAACAGAAACCATGTTTTAAGAGGCCTTAAAATGGATAGATGTGAATTGGTTACAGCTCATGCTGCAGGACTAATTTCTTCTACATTTTCAGATACTACTAATGAGATGTATAACAAGATGATGTTGTTAGGTATGCCGGAAGATTCACTAGTAAGGAGTTTTGCCTCTACATATGCTCCGGGGGATACCTTGCAGGTTCCAGGTTTTATAGGAGAATTTAGTGATGGTTTGTTTTTCCATATGCTACGTTCTATGTTCAAAGTTAAGTATAATGTAGATGCTCCAATTGAGTCTTCAGGATCACTGCAAATATGGCTTAAAGGTGTATTTATAAACTTAGAGGAGCTCCTGCCGCTGGAGTTGCCTGAGTTAACACAAGGTGAAGAGGCAATTCTACATGCATTTAGAAAGTTTATACCAAAAGATGAGCCATTAAAATCAAAGTATGTGAATGGAGAAGAAGGGGCAATTCCTGTAGCTAAATATTTTCATCCTATATTAGAAAGAGCGCAAGAATTTTCAAGAGTTAACGAGTTTCCCATATTAGCTGAGTTGGTAGAGTGGATGCTAGAGGATATATATTTTCAGAGAGGAGTGCGCATTCCAACAGAGAGTATGATAACTAAATTATCAATTGCTGGAAACCAGATGTATGAGTTTGCAGCTGCCATATGTTCAATTATTTTGGTTTGTTATCCTTATTTAGAAGAATTGGATATAAGTGATAGTGAATTTGGAGATGAAGGAGCTGAAGCACTTGCTGCTGCATTAAAACTGAACGAATCTTTGGGAACTTTGTATATAAGAAATAATGGGATAACTGATGCAGGAGGAAAGATGCTAGCAATTGCTCTCAAAGAAAATAATGCATTAACTGCTCTTGATATCAGTCTAAATGAGATTAGTGATTTGATACTGAGAGATATAGAAGGGTCTCTTAATAGAAATCTTCAACTTTTAAATGCTATATTTGAGGCATTTAAGGACTTTACTCAAGATGATGTATTAAGTTTTAATCAATTACAATGTTTAAAGCATTATAACAAAATTATTTTGCAAAGAGCATTAGGTGCAGAAAATCTATTGTTTAATACAGAATATACATCAATGAAATATTTTTGTGAACATGCATTTCACATAATGGGTGTATGCAAGAGCTTATCCAGTAGTTATAATCTTGACGAACCTAATGAGACTAGATGTTTTATAGCTGAACTACCTGAAGAATTATTGTTTTTAGTTCATTCTTATACTAATTCTTCTGATTATAATAGATCGGCTGTTGTTAGGCCTTCTAGTCATCTTCCGACTCTTGATGCAGTTGAAAACGAGGTAGTCGTTGTTGGTGAATCTGGGATAGCATAAGAAGTTCAGTTATAGGACTGTCGCTTGTATAAATTAAGTGCCAGTGGTTGGTGGCAGTTAATTTTGCTTATACCTTTAGACAATTGATGTATATTGGTCTGTTGTTCTTTAAAGTGGATATTTCAAATAAATAGGGCCACTCCTAAAAAAATGGCTGAATCTACTGCTGCGTGCGAGCTATAATCTATTTTTCTATGTTATTTATCATTTAAAGTAATGGGAAATTAGGATTAATTTTTGTTTTACAAACAATGATACAAGGGAGAATTAGATGAGTAATAAAAATTACTCTAAATGAAGTTTTTCTATTTGCCCCTAAATACTATTTATGCCTTCTATAGCAATTTTTAAAATACTCGATTAAAATTGTATGTTTTGTGATTGCGCGCGCGCGAATTATTTACTAGAATATTTGAAAGATCAAAAAAGGGAAGTTAATGAAGAAACCCTCCAATAATAAAAAACAAAAAAATTATGCTTTAATGGTGTGTATAGTTTCAATGATTATATTGATTTATAGTGTTACTATCATAAAGCTTTCAGCATAATTTCTTGCTTAATACACGGTTTTAGGTTGTTGATGAAAAAAAAACTATTATTATTTACTATACTATTTTTTCTGGTGCAAGTTCCGGTAAAAATAGTATTTGCAGGTTTTGTTGAAGTTGATTTAATAATAAAAGATCATAAATTTGAACCTGAAATTCTAGAACTACCGGCTGGTGAAAAAATACGTATTACTGTACATAACAAGGATAATACGATTGAAGAATTTGAAAGTATCGATCTAAAAAGAGAGAAGATAGTTTTAGCAAATTCTAAAGCTAGAGTAATACTTGCACCTTTAAAACCAGGTGAATATAAGTTTTTTGGTGAGTTCCATGAAGAAACAGCTCAAGGCAAAATTATTGTAAAAGAAAAACAAGAGAAGCAAGAGAATAATGATTAAATTAGCAATAGTAGTTTTTCGCGAATGTATGGAAATTGCGTTTTTATTAGGCGTAATTTTGGCAGTCACAAAACCAGTTAAAGATTCCAGAAAATATATTATCTTAGGATCAGTAAGTGGTATATTCTTGGCAGCTTTATTTGCTTTTTTTGCAAAAACCATTTCAGAAAGTATGAGTGGACTTGGAGATGAAGTGTTTGATTCGTGCGTTATTCTAGTTACATCTATATTGATTAGCTGGACTGTAGTATGGATGCAAGGATATACCAAAAAAATCCGTAAAGATTTAAGTAAACTATCCGATAAAATAACTGCTGGAATAGTTAGTAAGTTGATGCTAGTTTTTGTAGTTGCTGCAGCTATTTTTCGTGAAGGAGCTGAGATAATATTATTTGTTTATAGCATTACTTCTGCTGGAAATATAGACGGTAATGAGTATGTTACAGGAATTGGTATTGGAGCGCTTGGTGGTTTGATTGTTGGGACGTTGCTATATCTTGGGCTTATGAAATATGCTAGTAAATATGTATTTAGAATTTCAACAATTCTACTTACTTTAATAGCAGCGGGTCTTGCTGCGGAAGCAGCAGGTATTATGACCTCATCTGGTATTATAGAAGTATTATCAGATCAACTTTGGGATAGTTCATGGCTTGTTGAAAATAGCAGTATAACAGGAAAAGTGCTTAATATTACTGTAGGTTATGATTCAAGGCCAAATGGGATGCAAATAATCTTTTATTTTGCTACAATTATACTTACATTCAGTATGATGAAATTTAGATCGCGAGTTTCTAAAGATGCTTAAATTTATTACAGAATTTGGTCCAGTAGTTGTATTTTTTATTGGTTACAAAGTCGGTGGAATTCTAGAAGCAACTTTATATATGCTAGTTGCTTCTGTTATGAGTCTTATAATTACATATATAAAAGAACGTAAAATCAATAGTATGAATTTGATTTCATCTTCATTATTACTTGCCACAGCTAGCTTAACGCTATTTAGTGGTAATAGCATTTTTATTAAAATGAAACCAACAGTTCTTTACTGTATCTTTGCCTGCATATTTTTGGTTACAAACTTTAAATGGAAGCCGGCAACTCAATACCTTCTTGGTGCTGCAATAAAATTTAGAGAAGATAAGAGTTGGTATAGTTTAAATATTAGATTTATGTGGTTTTTCATTTTAATGGCTTGTGCAAATGAAGTTATATGGAGGAATTTCTCAGAAGATACTTGGGTTAGTTTTAAAGTTTTTGGTGCAATGCCAATTACGATCGTGTTTATTCTCCTACAGATGCCATTTATCATGAAAAATAAGCTTCCTGATGATGCTTCATCTTCTTAAGACAGCCTTAATTATAGAAGTTAAAGCAATCTTCTGTAAAAAATTATTGTACCAAGGCAAAATGTTTTTTTGCAGAAACCTAAGTCATAGCGAGCGAAGCGTGGCTATCCAGTTATTAATCATTGTAAGATGTTAAGAGCAGTTGATGATTTATAAGTATTTACAGTTATTTTTACTTGCGAGGTACCAAGTGACGTGGCAATTGAATTCCTTGCAACAAGTTTTTTATATGTAGTAAAAGCTATAGATTGCCACGCTTTGCTTGCAATGACAAAGAGTTTTATTCTATAAGATACTTCTTATAAGTGTTACAGATGTTTTTCACAGAAGATTTGTTAGGGACTACCGGTTAGTATAGCTATATTAGCGCAGTCCCATAAGTTTGCAATTCAGAATTCTAAACTCGCGTTTACGGTTTTTGGTTTTTTATACGCTTACTCTGCAATATTTACATATCAAGCAGCAATCTTTCTGGATCTTCTATTGCTTCTTTTACTTTCACTAAGAAAGTTACAGCATCTTTACCATCAATTACTCTGTGATCATAGGATAGTGCTATATACATCATTGGTCGTATTTCGACTTTACCATCAATAGCAACAGGGCGTTCTTTCGTTGCATGTAGACCAATAATACCCGTCTGTGGAGGATTGATAATTGGAGTTGAAAGAAGAGAGCCGTAAACACCACCATTAGTGATTGAGAATGTACCACCAGTAAGCTCTTTCATAGATAATTTACCTTCACGTGCTTTAACAGCTAATGATACTATTTCACTTTCAATCCCTGAGAAGCTTAGCTTGTCAGCATTACGAACAACAGGAACAACTAGGCCTTGCTCTGTTCCAACAGCAACACCAATATCATAATATTG
The DNA here is from genome assembly GCA_023301685.1 of Rickettsiaceae bacterium. Taxonomy (GTDB): domain Bacteria; phylum Pseudomonadota; class Alphaproteobacteria; order Rickettsiales; family Rickettsiaceae; genus Megaera_A. Next base: position 53,303 of record JALZUG010000034.1, on the reverse strand, counting down.
TTTGTATATGATATCATCACCTTCCATTTCTGCATTTACCGAGGGAACTTGTTTCAAAGCGCTACATACGGCTTTTGTAAAGAAAGACATAAATCCAAGTTTTATACCATGTTTTTCCTGGAATTCGTCACGATGTTTTTTACGCATTGCAATGACATTAGTCATATCAATTTCATTGAAGGTGCTTAGTATTGCAGCAGTATTCTGTGATTCTTTTAAACGCTGAGCAATTGTTTTACGAAGGCGGGACATGCGAATACGTTCAACAGGCTTTTCTCCTCCTTCTAAAGCGGGGGCACTTACAACGCCAGGGGTGCTTAGTGCATTAATCACATCACCTTTATTAATTCTACCGTCTTTGCCAGTACCAGGAATATTAGCTGGATTTAATTTGTTCTCTGTAACCATTTTTTGTACAGATGGTGGCATAGTAGTCGCCGGATCAACAGCTTTACCAGTATTTGCTGAAGCTGGGGCAGGAGCGGGCGCGGAAGCTGCGGGCTCAGGGGTAGATGCTGGAGTTGGTTCTGGAGCAGGGGCAGATGGAGCAGCACCTGCTTTTATTTTTCCAATTATTTGTCCAACTTCGACTGTTGCATCCTCTTCTACATCAATTGATTCTAATACACCTTCTGCAGTAGCATTAACTTCTAAGGTAACTTTCTCAGTCTCTAGTTCGAGTAAAAGTTCGTCAACACGGACTGCATCACCAGGTTTTTTATACCATTTTGCAATAGTTGCTTCAGAAACAGATTCGCCTAAAGCCGGTACTTTAATTTCAACGCTCATAATTAATCTCCAAAATGCTCTTTCTTTTTTATTTTAATTTCAAACCTAGTGCTTTATGCACCAATGTTTCTTGTTGCTTATTATGCACATACATATACCCAACAGCTGGGGATGAAGCTTCAGTGCGACCAGCATAAGTTAGATGTTGTTTAACTCCTGCTTTTGTAAATGCAGCTTCCATGTGTGCTCTAATAAATCTCCAACACCCCATATTTCTTGGTTCTTCTTGCGCCCAAACATATTCTGTTGCTTTATTATATTTTTTCAGTACTTTGACAATCATATCTTCAGCAAAAGGATATAGCTGTTCTAAACGAACTATGGCTGTATCATTTTTCTTTGCTTCTCTACGCTTTTCAAGCAAATCATAGTAAACTTTTCCAGCGCAGAAAATCACTTTTTTCACTGCAGAAGTCTTTACTTCAGAATCAATCTCATCAATGACTGGTGAGAATATAGTACCTTTATCTAGTTCAGAAATATCAGATACTGCTAATTTATGCCTGAGTAATGATTTTGGTGACATTACCATTAAAGGTTTTCTGAAATTGCGCATTACTTGTCTTCTTAATAAATGGAAGATAGATGCAGGAGTAGTTGGATAAACTACTTGCATATTATCATCTGCGCATAGTTGCAAGAAACGTTCTAGTCTAGCAGAGCTATGCTCCGGTCCCTGACCTTCCATGCCATTTGGTAGTAAACAGACAAGTCCGCTCATACGTAACCATTTTGTTTCAGCAGATGAGATGAACTGATCAAACATTATTTGTGCGCCATTACAGAAATCTCCAAATTGTGCTTCCCATATGACTAAGTGCTTTGGATTAACCAGTGAATAGCCATATTCAAAACCAAGAACTCCATATTCTGATAGGTTACTATCAGCTACTTCAAAGAATGCTTGTTTATCCGAAATATTATTTAGTGGTTCGTAAATTGAACGATCTACTTGAGAATGCAGAACTGCATGTCTGTGTGAGAATGTTCCTCGACCTGCGTCTTGTCCTGTAATTCTAATTGGCGTACCATCTTCTAAAAGAGTTGCAAATGCAAGTTGCTCTGCAGTGGCCCAGTCGATAGGCTGACCCTTTTTCATAGTTTCCGTGCGTCCTGCAAATAATTTTAGCAATTTTTTATTTGTTTTAAATGATTCAGGTATTGAGCACAGAGAAGTGGTGAGTTTCTTAAGATGAGATTTTGTAACACCAGTTGTTAATTTTTCATCATTTTTTCGCTCTAAGCCAGACCAATGCCCTTCTAACCACTGAGCTCTTGGTTTATAGCTTTCAACTTGTGAGAATTCTTCATCGAGATGCGCTTTAAATTCTTGTTTTAGTTTAGCAAAATACTCGTTATCTATTGTTGATTGTTTTGCAAGTTTTTCAGCATAAATCGCACCTGGAGTTGGTTTTGTCTTAATTACATTGTACATCAAGCCTTGAGTATACATAGGCTCATCACCTTCATTATGACCATATTTTCTATAACAAACAATATCAACTACTACATCTTTTTTGAATTTGGATCTATAATTACAAGCGATTTGAGTGGCAAGGACAACAGCTTCAATATCATCGCCATTTACGTGTAATATTGGTGCTCCAACCATTTTTGCTACTTCAGTACAGTACCTACCAGGTCTTGAATCATAAGCATTTGCAGTAAAGCCGATTTGGTTGTTGATAACTAAGTGAAAAATTCCACCTACATCATAGGGTTTTAAACCCGACATAACCAAACTTTCTGCAACTATACCTTGTCCGCAGAATGCAGCATCACCATGGACTAAAATTCCAACAACTGATGCTCTGTCTCTTCCCATATAATCTTGTTTCGCGCGGACTTTCCCTGCAACAACTGGATTAACAGCTTCTAAATGAGACGGATTAGGGGTTAGAGATAAATGTATTTTTTTATTTTCATTTATTACTTTGTCAGATGAGAAGCCCATATGATATTTTACGTCACCAGCTATTCCTAAATCTGTTGGAAACGCACTAGAACCCATAAATTCTGAAAGTACGGCGCGGTACGGCTTTTGCATTACTTTTGTTAAAGTTGATAGCCTGCCACGATGTGCTAAGCCGAGAACGGCTTCATTTGCGCCCGCAAAAGCAGATAATTCTATTACTTTATTAAGGCATATAATTGCTGCATCTCCACCTTCAATAGAAAAACGCTTTGCTCCAGGAAATTTTGTGTGTAGATATTGTTCAAACCCTTCAACTTCGACCAAGTCTTTCAGCATTTTCTTTTTGTCGTCATCTGAGAACATGGTGTGAGTATGAGCTCCTTCAAGCTGATCATATAGCCATCTCTGTTCATCGGTATTTTCAACATGAGTAAATTCAGCGGCAACACTGCCGGAATAGGTTCTTTCTAGAATATCACGTAGCTCTCCAATTGTGCAGACCGTGATGTCACTGAGCTCTCCCGTAATATCTATTTCTTCATTTAATGTATCGGCACTAAACCCAAAATCTTCGACATTTAATTTTAACTCAGTATGAGTTTTCTTTACTTCAAGTCCTAGTGGGTCAAGATTAGCAAGATAATGGCCGTGCTCGCGGTAAGCCATGATCATAAATTTTGCTCTAAGAGAATTTTCGGATAAAGTGCTGCCAGTTACTACAGGTTTTGGTTTGTCTGATTTGGGTTCATCTTTAATAATAATTCTAGATGTACTTTTCATTGGAGAAAAATCTACTTGCTCCTTGAAAAAATCAACCCAACTAGGATCAATAGACGACGGATCTTCTAGATATTTTTGATAGAGTTCTTCAATAAAAACCGAGTTGCTTCCAAATAGAAAGCCTGTTTGTTCAAAATCACTACTCACTCTCTTCCCTCATATACAGATAGACTATTTGCACTCAAACGTATTTCTCAGGTCCAAGCACGCGAATAGTTCATTTTACCCATGTATATCAAGTAAATGCAAGGAATTTGTCCCAATAAATAGATTAAATTATATGTCCGTATTTTATAGGTATCCTATGCGTTTAAGTATTTTTATATTAAAACACTATAAATCAAATTCGATATTAGTATCTACATACTGACAAACTAGTGTTGCTAAATGATCTTCTTGGAGTGGTAAAACATTAAGGTCATGCAAGCATTCAAGTAATGTATTTAAATTATCGTTGTAAGTATTAAGTACATCTTGTGTAGCAGTAGTATGACTTCCTAAATTGTTAGCACGAATAGTAATAAAGTGTATAGAATTGGAGTTAGTAAGAGAGGCAACTGTAGCTGGACCGTGTTCCGCTAAGTCATTACCAGACATATTAACTTTCGCTATAGAATTAGAGTTAGCAAGAGCGGCAGCAGTAGCTGGGCCGTGTTCCGCTAAGTCATTACCAGTTATAGAAACATTTATTATAGAATCAGAGGTAGCAAGAGCGGCGGCTGTATCTGGGCCATGCTCTGCTAAGTTATTACAAGACATATTAACATTCACAATGGAATCAGAGGTAGCAAGAGCGGTGGCTATATCTGGTCCATACTCTGCTATGTTAATAAACCGCATGTTAACAGTATGTAAGGTAGGAGATGTTGCAGCAATTTTTGCAATAAGCAATAAAACTTCTGGTGGACAGTTAAGACTATCTGCATAAATATCAAGACCATTTACAGAAAGACAATCCGCATTTTGTACAGCTTGATATAAAATGGTATTTTCTATGGGTGTGTGAAAACCGTCGTCACTAAAAACTATTGCATGTAATTCTTTAAGTGCACCTTCCATTTTTCTTATATCTATCGGCATTTTAACTCTTTATATTATTTAACATAATTATTACTATATATTAACCTTTGTACTATGTAAAGAAAATTCCTTAATACTTTAATAATGCTAGGTTAGTAACTTGATGCTAATTTTTTTTATGGTACACGGTAATTACAATAGGGTCACAAGATGTGGATCATTTATCTATACAAATTCTTTTCTGCTTTCAAATGCAGCGGTGAGTGTGCCTTCATCTAGGTAATCTAGTTCTCCACCCATCGGAATGCCGCTAGCAAGGCGAGAAATTTTAACAGGTACATTTTTAAAGAACTCTGTAATAAAATATGCAGTGGTCTGGCCATCAAGTGTTGCGTTGGTAGCAATAATTATTTCTTGGGTTCCATTATTTTTGCAGCGTTCTAGTAGTTCAGGAAGCTTAAGGGATGCTGGATCTTTGTTTGCTGAATTGGCTAAATTGCTTCCTAAGACATGATATCTACCGCGGAATGTTTCACTGCGTTCTAATGCCCAAAGTTCGGCTACAGTTTCGACAATAGTAATTAGAGAATCTGATCTTGATTCATCTGAGCATATTCCACAAATTTCTGAGTAATCAACATTACCACACAAGCTACAAATATTGATTTTGTTTGCAGCGTCTTCTAAACCTTCGATCAATCCTTTCAGGCGTAACTCCTTGTCTTGGAGTAGGTGCAATACAATACGTCTTGCAGATCTAGTGCCAAGGCCAGGAAGTTTTGAGAAAAGATATATTAGTTGATCAGGGCCAGAGTTTTTTTGCATAATTTCAAAGGTAATTTAGAAATTAAGGCCAGGAGGCATTCCGCCCATATCGCCAAATGCACCAGACATATTGTTTTTAGATTCTTCATCTGCTTTGATTTTGGCTTCATTATATGCTGCAACAATTAGGTCTTCTAGCATTTCTTTTTCATCTTCCTTCATAAGTGATGAGTCAACATTGACTTTGCGCATTTCGCCGCTTCCACTCATTATAACTGAAACTAGACCGCCGCCAGATTTGCCTTCAAACTCTTTTTTTGCAATTTCTTCCTGCATGTCTTGCATCTTTTTTTGCATGGTTTGAGCTTGTTTCATTAATTTTTTTATATCCATCATTCCCTCTTATTTATTTTATGACTTAAACGTGAATTTTATGTTTTAAGGATTATATCCGAAATATTAGCATCTGGAAAATTATTTTTTATTGTTTGGTAATCACCAGTTAGTTTGACTTTTTCAAGCATTTTATCCTTTAGGCTATCCACTTTATCGCGCTTTTTTATAGCAACTTTCCATTCTGAAGAAGACCACTCTTGGAGTAGTTGTTCCAACTTGTTTTGTATATTGCTTGCAATTTTTCCAGCTATTTCAAGTTTTCCAGAAGTAAATGAGTCTATTTCTACTTCATTAAGTAGAAGGTAGTAAACATCCATTTCTTTATTTTTATGACAGAATTTTAGAAAGTCAAATATTTGCATATTATCAGTGCTAGCTTGATCGGTAGGACTTATTTTCTGTGTATCTTTAAAAATTTCCTCTGATTCAGATGCAATAATTGGAGATTTTTCTGTGTTTGCGTGGGGTTCTGCAGTAGGCGTATATTGCACTTCGGCATCCATTATCTCTTCTGCTGTAGGTAAATTGCAGGAATAAATAGCTTTTATGACAAGCATTTCAGCACAGCTTAGTTCATTATGTGATTGTTTGATTTCTTGCGTCCCATTACTGAATATTTGCCAAAGAATTGTAAGTCTAGATAGGTTAGTGCCAATGAGTATATTTGCTATTTCTGTTGAATAGCTTTGATATAGAGGGTTGTGATAATTAGGGATTATTTTGGCTTTAGAAAGCTCGGCAAAAAAATCAGACATGCCTTGAACGAAGCTCTCTAAGCTATTTGCATTTGTGTATATTTGTTTTAGTAGTTCAATTGCTGCTTTCGGGTCATTCGCTATAATTAATTGCGTGAATTTAATCATTGTGCTGGTTTGCAAAAGCCCAAGCATACGTCCGACAAGTTCAGCAGTAATGATATCACCTTTTCCTGCATTGTGCATGTAGCTGGCAGCTTGGTCGATCATAGAAGTTGCGTCACGTGCTGAACCTTCTGACTTAATCGCAATAATTTTTAAAGCTTCTTCTTCAAAATTCAGTTTTTCTTGTTTGATAATATTTTGTGCTAGCTCATGTAACTCTTCAAAAGTTAGGCGTCTTAAGTCGTATCTCTGACATCTTGAAATTACAGTGAGTGGTATTTTTTGTACCTCGGTAGTAGCAAAGATAAAAATAACATGTTCTGGTGGTTCTTCTACTATTTTAAGTAGAGCATTAAACGCACTTTTTGATAGCATATGTATTTCATCTATAATAAAGAACTTCATAGCTCCAAGTAGCGGACGGTACTCACTGCTTTCAATGATTTCACGAATATCATCAACACTAGTTCTGCTTGCCGCATCTATTTCAATAATATCTGGATGGCTATGATTGTTAAAACTCTCGCAATTTTTGCACTTCTCGCATGGTTCTATATAATCATTTTTTGATTTTTTATCAGTGCAATTAACTGTTTTAGCAATAATTCTTGCGGAAGATGTTTTTCCTACTCCGCGAATACCCGTCAGTAGATGTGCTTGAGCCAAACGATCATTTTTAATGCAATAAGATAATGTCTTTACAAGAACCTCTTGTCCTAGTAATTCATTGAAATTAGTAGGGCGATATTTACGCGCAAAAGGTATGTATGTAGAAGAGTTTTTAGACATATGAGTCTCTATTTATCAAGAAATTTATTCTATAATAACAACAGCAAGTTTATGTTTTTTTGGTACAAGGTTTAGATGTAGGTCGCGAAATAGTAAACTTACTAAAAACAGTGTAGATTGCCGCGTTTCGCTCGCAGGTGACATCAAGCCTCATTAGAAATAAACTTATACACTTAAAAATAAGTGGGCTAATTGAAATTAGTACCTAAGATAATATTACTGCTTAGTTAATGCTGACCCGCCTAAGAATACCCTGGCTGCTTTCTTTCGAACCTGACCAACTAGACAAACAAAACGCCCAGCATTAACCAAAGATAGGATAATGGTTTTATCAGTTTTGATCAAGAATAATATTGCTATGATAAATAATTATTTCTTACAAAAATGAATATCTATGCTACTTCGTCTGTAAAACTAAATTCGCCAGCAACTGGCACCTCGTTTTCTGGTATATCAAGAAAAATATCAAGCATTGGATTAATTATTCCAAATATTGCTTCTTCATTAGCCAAAAGGATTGAATCTCTCATTTCAGGATTGTTTAATAAAATTCTTATTGCAAGTTCTTGCATAAAAAATGCTGGTAATTCTTTTGAATAACTGCTTTTTCTGTAGTATTTTGCAAGTAGAAATTCGTTATATCCAGCAGTAGCGTCATATGCTAATTCTTCTAGAATTTCACGTGAAGGTGTTTTCTCATTTAGTATATTGATTAATGAGGTAGTGAGTGCTTCAATAGTTTGAATACTTACTTCATCACCTACCTTATATGGTTTTGAATCGTTGTTGTATGCTTTCCTAAAGCAAATATGAGTAGATTCATGAACTATACTTGTAACAAAACCTATATTTTTGTCATCTGCATAAGCTTTTGCACCTCGAAAGGTCATGCATTTTCTTTTATCTAACGTTGTTTCGACAGAATCTGCCCCGCTTCCATATGCGCACATATAAATGTCTGAACATTCTGAACCTGCTTTCAATATTAGAGCGATATTGCCATTCGATAATAGTATGTTGAAATGCTCAATTAAGTTTGCAATTAAATTGACTTTGTCTTCACCTACTAGGTCGCATCTACTTTTTCTTAGTATATTATTTATAGTTGGGTGCAATCCTTCTATATCTTCGTCAATTAAGAATGGGCATTCTGTGATTGGAGAAAAGTTCAATCTATCAACTAAGTAGTGTTGTATATCTGTACGATGATTTCTATCTATAAAAAAGTCATTTAGATCTTCTTGTAAGATATTTGGGCAAGTTTCGATAGCTTCATTCATCATTGGTTCAAGCTGTGCATAAGAGTCGGGAGTAGAAACGGCTGCTTGTATAATATTTCCAACACAATACGCAAAATGTTCTTGTGTGGGTGCTAAATTTAGTGCAAATAAGAGAACTTCTTCACCAAGTTTGTTGATAGTAGGTATATCTCTTAAGAAACGTATAAGGTTTTCATAGGAATCAAAATCTGGATTATTTTCAATATACTTAGTAATAAAATTTTTAACTAATGTAAGGCTGCTCTCTCCTTGATCACATAAGGCAAAAAATGTAGTTATCAATTCTACAGAATCATTATGCTCTTTTATGGTTTCTGTAATTACCTGAGCGTGTTCATCAGTAAAGTTACCGACTATCAGATCAATGTCTTGTGATAAAAACTCTTTTAAAGCCCCCTGCTGCATGAAGCTGTTGTCTGAACTTTGCTTAGCCATTTAACATATCGTTATTTAATTATAAACCTACTATTATTGCAGTAATATTAATATTTGTCAATAAATTAATAACTTGTTGATATTATGCGGTCTAGCTTCTATTTTTTATCAAACTTTCTTTCTAAATCTTTTTTATTCAATCTATCTGGTTTACCAAAAACATCCGGATCTTTCATGATAAACAGGCTTTTCGAAACGTTTTTAATTTGCTTTGTTGGTCCAAAGCTAAGAGTAATTGTGTTGTTGTCTTCATAGATTTTCATTTGCTTTATATGTTTAGTACTCTTATCAAAAGAGATCTCGCTGATTTTATTTAAATCGTTACTCTTTAATTTTAAAACATATTTATTGCCAATGGTTTTTGCAGATAGAATTTCAAATTTATTTTCAAAATCAATGTCATTAACCAGCAGGAAATTAAATATATTATCTTCCGCCTTTATACGACTTAAATGTTCCATTTCATAATCATATACGGAAACATAATTGCTACCACCAACTATAACTAATGGAAATGGTTCATAATAGTTGCAACGAAATTTATGCGGTTTATCAATAATTAGCATGCCTTTAGACTTTGAGCCATGTGAATCACTCTGTGAAAATTCGACTGCAATTGATTTAATGCTCTTAATATATGTTTTGATTTCTCTAGAAACATCTGCTGCAATTGCTTGTTGCATGCTTAATATCAGAAATAATGAAAAAATAATTTTTATCACAAATAACTGTGACTTACTTGTTTTGTTTAACATAAAAATCCACTTAATAAAATAATTACACTATTCACAGTCTAGGGAATGGGTATTATAAGTTCAATAAATAAAAAATATATTTGAAAAATTATGAAGATTGTAGCGCTAAAGGAACGAGCAAAAGGTGAGTATAGAGTTGCTATTACTCCTGAGACAGCTAAGCTTTTTTGCGCGAAAGGTTATGATGTTTTTGTTGAAAAAAATATAGGAACATCTGCTAATTTTACTGATAAAGAGTATGAAGAAGCTGGTGCTACTGTTTCTGCTATACCACTTGAGATTCTTTCTGATGCAGATATCATTTTGAAAGTTCAGCCAACCCCTCTAGTTGATCAATATAATGAAATTGAAATGACTAAAAAGGAAGCAACTATCGTTGGTTTACTTTCTCCTTATTCAAATTCAGAGTATCTAGATAAAGCGCTATCAAAAGGATTATCTGCGATTGCGATGGAGCTTGTTCCTCGTAGTACTAAAGCTCAGAACATGGATGTGTTGTCATCGCAAAGTAATCTTGCGGGTTATCGCGCAGTAATTGAAGCTAGCTATTATTTTGATAGAGCACTGCCAATGATGATGACTGCGGCTGGAACAGTAAATCCAGCAAAAACTCTTATTTTAGGGGTTGGAGTTGCTGGGCTTCAAGCAATAGCTACGGCCAAAAGATTGGGAGCAGTAGTTTCTGCATATGATGTAAGAGCTGCAACAAAAGAGCAGGTGGAAAGTTTGGGAGGGAAATTTATTTATCCATCAGAATCGGATGATGATGCTGAAGATAGCTCCGGCTATGCAAAAGAAGTAACTAAGGATTTTGCAGCCGTTCAAGAAAGGTTTTTATCTGAGGTGATAGATAAATTTGACATTGTAATTACCACCGCTCAAATTCCAGGTAAAAAAGCTCCTATTTTGCTTACAAAAGCAATGATCGCTAAGATGTACCCTGGTTCTGTTGTAGTTGATATGGCGGCAATTAGCGGAGGTAATGTTGAAGATTCATCAATTGACAAAGTTATTGCAAAAAAAGGTGTAAAAATTATTGGTTGGAGCAATATGGCATCTAAAATTGCTAGTGATAGTTCTAAACTATATGCCAAGAATCTTTATAATTTTTTGGAGTATGCAATTAAGGATAATAAAATAAATTTCAAAGATGATTTAGTTGAGGAGATGCTGATTGGAATGAATGGCCAAATGGTAAATAAGAAATTTAAGGTATAGTATGGAAGAAGAACTAGGTAAGGCAATTACTGAAGCATCAGAGATATCTGGTAAGGCGCACGCGCTTGCAACAAAGCTACAAGAGATTAGTATAGCAAGCCAGGCAGCAGAGCATACTGTTAGCGGAGTTGATCCTTTAGTATTTGCTGTAACAATTTTTACTCTAGCTTGTTTTGTGGGATATTATGTAGTTTGGAAGGTTACTCCTTCGCTTCACACGCCGTTGATGTCAATAACTAATGCTATTTCAGGAATTATAATTCTTGGCGCAATGATTGCAAGTTCTTCACCAATTTTCGGAGTCTCGTCAATCTTTGGGTTTGTTGCTGCTTTTTTTGCGGCGATCAATATTTTTGGGGGTTTTGTTGTTACTGAGCGTATGCTCGAAATGTTTAAGAAAAAATAATTGATATGGATACACAAATAATTGAATTTTCATACCTAATTGCAGCAGTTTGTTTTATCTTTGCGCTGAAAGGGTTGTCATCTCCAAAATCAGCTAGAAGAGGTAGTGTAGTTGGTATTATAGGGATGACAATTGCTCTGATTGCAACATTTAATTTGCCAAATTTTTCACACATAATACCTCTTACAATAACAATAGCAGTTGGTGGTATTGTTGGGACCATAATTGCTCGTAAAATAGCTATGACTGCAATGCCCCAGCTAGTTGCCGGTTTTCACTCTTTTGTTGGGCTTGCAGCAGTTCTTGTTGCATATGCAGCTCTTCTTGCCCCGCATAATTTTTCTATAGGAATTTCTGGAAATCTTCCAGCAGGAGCTTTGATTGAGATGTCGCTTGGAGCATCAATTGGAGCCATAACATTCAGCGGTTCAATAATTGCTTTTGGTAAGCTGCAGGGTTTGATTGGAGCAAAGCCGATAAAATTTGTTGGACAACAATATGTTTGCCTTCTTATGACTCTAGCAATTATCTTTTTAGTTTATAAATTTACAAATAATGAGAGTCTCTTTTTATTCACTGCTCTTGTTATGCTTTCTCTAATTATAGGTGTACTTCTTATAATTCCAATTGGTGGTGCAGATATGCCGGTTGTTGTTTCGATGCTAAATTCATATTCCGGTTGGGCAGCAGCTGGTATTGGTTTTACACTTGGTAATAGTTTGCTAATAATTACTGGAGCTTTAGTTGGAGCGAGCGGCGCGATTCTTAGCTATATAATGTGCAAGGCTATGAATAGGTCGCTTATAAATGTAATATTTGGTGCTTTTCAAAAGGTTGATATTAAATCTAGTGCTGAAGAAGAGGATGATAGAGTTGCAAAAGTAAGCAGTGCTGAAGATGCGGCGTTTATGATGAATAAGGCCGAATCTGTGATAATTGTTCCAGGATACGGAATGGCGGTCGCCCAGTCCCAGCATGCAATTAAAGAGATGACAGAAATCTTAAAAAAAGCAGGAGTAAAAGTTCGGTTCGCGATTCATCCAGTTGCTGGCAGAATGCCAGGGCATATGAATGTTCTTCTGGCTGAGGCGAACATTGATTATGAGGATGTATTGGAGCTTGATGAGATAAATAATGATTTTGGCTCTACTGATATTGCATTAGTAATTGGTGCTAATGATGTTACTAATCCTGCTGCTAAAACTGATGAGTCTAGCCCAATTTATGGAATGCCTGTTCTTGATGTTGGAATGGCTAAATCTGTTTTATTTGTCAAAAGATCAATGTCGCCAGGATATGCTGGGATTCAAAATGAGCTATTTTTCCAGGATAATACTCTGATGTTATTTGGTGATGCTAAAAAAGTCGTTGAAGATATTGTAAAATCTTTGCAGGATTAGAGCCGGTATATTTTGTTTATATTGATATTTAGATTATTTAGCTAAACTATCAACCAGACTTTGAGCAGCTTCAGGGATCTTATTTGCAGCTTGCAGAGCAGTAATAGATGAAACAATTGTTCTGATATTTTGAGCATATTCCTGTGCAGTCATCACATAATCGGTCTTCAAATATGAGTCAGCTGATTGTTGAACTGCATTAGTCGAAGATCGTAGTGCATTAGTAATTTCTAAGATGTTTGTCTTCTGGTTCGCAACATTTGCTTGTTCTGCGCGAATTGTACTAATCGCATGAGTAAAAATATCAAGTGCTCTTAGTCGTGAATCATTGTCACCAACGCTAATTAAATCTTGATTATCATAGAATGTGTTAGATATTTCGGGAGTAAAAACAGCCATAGGCGGTAACGCAAGAGCTAGTTGATCTTGATTGGCATTTGTAAAATCAACATTTGGATCAGCTGGAACTACGACTAATGCAGCTGTAGTTCCACCAGCTTTCATTCTTGCCAATCCTTCCGGTAGGAAGTCGTTAAGTAAAACTCCAAGAGATGGCTTTGCAGCTACCGCATTCATTACTGCAGCTACGACCTCTGTATATAGTAGTTGTGGACCTGTACCAGATCCATTCATAAGTGATGCTGCATTTAATAAGTTTACGTTATTGTCTATATCCCTATCAAGTTCTTGTTGGGTTTGATAGTATTGCAAAGAGCCAAGGTTGCTAGCAAAGTAGTCATTCATTTGTTTGACTATAGTTGATCTGAAAAGTTTTGATGACCCTATATCTTTAATTTTTACAGTAACTTTATCTGTGCTAGATAACCCTGCTCCTACTTCAACTGCTGATGCATCCCCTCCTAGTAGTATCTTTGAATCAAATTTTGCAGTTCTCGTAAGCATTGCTATTTGTTCTCTTTTATCATCAAGATTTTTTTGAAGGACTGCTATTTTGTCTTTAGAAAATGCGCTAGCATTTGCTACAATTTTAAGGCAGTCTTGGAATGATTCAGCGATTATTTTTAAATATTCATCTGCTACATTTAACATGTTGATACTATATGCAGTAGTTTTTGCCAGTGCTCCAAGCATAATTTCCTTATCTCGAAGTGAACTCCCAAGAAAACCATCTACAACTTCAACAGATTTGTTGTTTCCTGTAGTTAAACTATCACCTAAATTAGATGTATTATTCACAGCATTTTTTGTTTCACGAGATACGGTGCCAGATAGTTGATTTCCTAGAGTTAAAGACATGCTTTAGTTAGTTTATTTAAGTATATTTAGAATATTAGTTAACGTATTATAAAGTATTTTTTACAAATATCAATACTCAATGCTTATGTATGGAATTTGGTATTACTTTTTTTATAGGTGGATTTGACAATGATATTATGTTGAGAAGTGTTGATGCCGGGTACATGGAAAAATATGGATATGAAGGCATGCATTTAGTTAATTTTCATGATGGCTCAGAAGAAGATGCTATGGCTAGTTTTACAGGTGCATTTGAGGAGCTAGGAATAGAAATTTAAACTAATAGGTAAATTCTCAATTGTTTATTCTTCTTTAATAATAGAATTTTTGGCTTTCTCTTCTTCAGGTACAAAATGTAGGGCAAGTGAGTTCATGCAGAATCTTTTGCCAGTTTTATCATCTGGTCCATCATCAAATACGTGGCCTAAATGGGCTCCACAGCGACTGCATGAGACTTCGATTCTTGGGCCAAAAATGCTAAATATTCTTTTTTCTTCTGTCAAAGTGACGCTTGAATCCGATATTGGTTCCCAAAAACTAGGCCAGCCAGTTCCTGAATCATATTTAGCGTTAGAAGAGAACAGAGGAAAATCACCGCCACAACAATTACAATGATATGTGCCTTTTTTATAAAACTTATCGTATTTTCCAGAGAAGGCTCTTTCTGTGCCATTTTCTCTGCATATATTATATATTTCAGGTTCTAAATGTTCTTTCCAGAATTCTGGTTTTTGGTTTTTGAAATCAAACATAGTTATATCTCCAGTTTTTGCAATAGCTTGAGTTTGCCATAAAGATAAAAAGATTGTTAAGGCAAGTATAGCTGAACGTAACATTAAGTTCTTTCAAATTTAATTATTTATAAAATTTTAGCTATTATAACTTTTGATGACAAGTAGAGAGCATTATGATTAAATGCTTTTTTTATTTAAGTGGTATAATTTTATGAAAATACAAATCATATCTGTTGGGAAATTATCTTCTGAAATAGCAAAGATCTCTGATCAATATCAAAAAATGACAAATTGGCAGATAAAAAACAGTGAAATTGTGTATTCAAAAAAACTTGCTCCAACTCAAATCAAGCAATATGAAGCAAAGCTGATTGAAGATAAGTTGACTAAAGGGGCATATATCATCGCTTTGGATCTTTCCGGAAAACAATATAGTAGCAAAGAATTTAGTGTAATTTTTTCGAAGCAAATGATGGAAGGTAGAGATATTGATTTCATAATTGGCGGAGCGTTTGGGCTTGATCAATCGATTTTGAACTTATCAAGCGCTAAATTATGCTTATCCAAAATGACCTTACCGCATCAAATGGCTAAATTAATGTTGCTGGAGCAAATATACAGAGCTCAAACAATCCTAGATGGACATCCGTATCATAAGTAGATTCAGCGATTATCTGCTCTCTTCAGTTTATTCAATAGTTTCGCAATCACCCACAGTAACCATTTCAGTATCGCTGTCATCGTTAACAGTACCTTGGTAGAATGAGTCAAAATCTTGTTCTTCTATTGTTGTTTCAAAAGATTTTAGTATATTTTCGAATAGTTTTTTAGGTAATAGTTTTGAGTATTTTGCTATAAACTCTTCTTTATTTCCGCTGAAACTATCAATTTCATTATAAATTTGTGTTGTCTTTGTAAGGAAGCGCTTTGCAATATATGGTAAAACTTTTTTTGATAAAAGGTAGTTAACAAATTCTCTGAATTCTTCGCTATAAAAAACACTCTCTATTATATCTGTTTGAAAGTTTTTGAGTAATGACAGAGCATTTTGAGGTGTGTTATCTTTTATATGAGTTTGTAATTGAGCGAGCTCTTCTTGACTTATATTACCTTCTGCAACTTTTTCAAGAAACTTTTTATATTTAGGGTATGCTTTGCAGTAAATTTCTAAAACTTCTTTATCTTCTTTTGTGTTACTCCAATATTCTAGTGTCTTTGTTAGAGGTGATATTCCTCGATTATATAAAGCGCTTAAGAAAAGTGATTCAAAAGTTATTAAGTCTTTTTGCAATGTATCAAAGTACTCCAAAGATTCTTCAAATAGTTCCTTAGTTAAAACTGCTTTATATTTTTCTTCAAAAAGATCTTTGTGCTTCTTGAAACTATCAAAATTGATTCCATATTTTTGAAAATGGTGTTTTAACCTTGATAAAAATATATCTTTCGAAAATTTTGATGTATCAAATTTTATTTTCAAATCTTTTTTACTATAAACAAGGTCTGCAGCATATGCACTCATTGCTGTCTCGGGGAGGGTCTTTACTAATTTTTTGAAGACATTTTCTGAAAGTTTTACTCCTTTTTTAAGAAGTAATTCAATTATATTTAAGTATTTTTTAGATTGTTGGCTTGTTGGAGAATTTTCTTTGTATTGTGTGATAGCTGAGGATAAAGAACCGAAGATACTGAGAAAATTACTATCTTGGCTAGTAGCTTCTGGAATATCCATTGCTGTTCTATCAATATCAATGATTTCTTTTTTAAGAAGATACTCAGCAATATCTGGATGTCCGAGCATAATGACTAGGCACAATACATTTTCTTTATGGCTGTTCAGGTCGGAGAGTTTAACCAGATTATTTTCGACTATGTATTTTATAACATCTAAATGAAAACTCATAGTAGCTGCATACAGTATGTCTTTGCCTCTAATTTTGCTAGTTGCGTCTACAAGTTTGTTTTTAATGAGGTATTTAACTATTGGCAAATGCCCTAACCTAACAGATATATGCAATATTTCATTTAAATCTTCATGGGTATTTGTGCTCTTAACTAGATTATTTTTAAAGATATAATCAACAAGTTTTGTATTACCTAGTATGACTGCTAAGTGTAAAATTTGTATAGCTGTACTAGTAGATTCGATAAGATTTGCTTCGTTTTCTTGGTTACTTAGTTCGTATATATCAAGTAAAATAGTTTTTGCAGATTCTAGATCACGAAGATCTAATGCTTCACGTAGTTTTTTCCAGAGAATAATAGCGTTTATATTAAGTTTTGTATTTGAGTTTTGGCTACGAGTTTTCATTTTCTATATAATAAGTTTAAAATATTTGTTATTAACATATATTAATAATATTGTCAATTTTTATTTTAGGGTTATAAAGGCAAAGCGTTCAATAATTGAAGATTGATAGAGAAATTAGAGCTAAGTTAGGATCTAGAGGTAATGCGTGCAGCAATACATAATAATTTGTCGGTTATAAATGTTTAGGATAAAGGGGATTAAGAAATGCTAAAGTGGTGAGCCCGCCGGGGCTCGAACCCGGGACACCCTGATTAAAAGTCAAGTGCTCTACCAACTGAGCTACGGGCTCATTATCTTTAGCCGACAAAAACTAATGATTATGTGAAAGCCGTATTTGATATTCATTTAAAGTAGTTCAAATATCAAAACTCACCACCTCATATATACATTTAAAAAGCTTAAGCAAATTATACTATGATTGCCTTCCCTTGAAAATGTGATTTACTTTATCGTAGAAAAACTATAATATGTCAACAATTATTTTATAAAATAAGGTATATATTTAGGTGACCTATTCAGATGTAGCGTTTATAATTCCATCCAGGATTGGTTCAACTCGTTTGCCAAATAAAGCGCTTGCAGATATTGGTGGTAAGTCGATGATAGAGCATGTTGTTTCTCGGTTAAATGCTGGATCAGTTAATAATTTATATGTGGCAACTGACTCTGAAAAAATTGTAGAAAAAGTGTCGGATGCCGGCGGAATTGCCATAATGACTTCAGAAGATTGCCCAACTGGCTCCGATCGAGTTTATGAAGCTTTCCAAAAAATACCACATAATGATAAGATAAAATATATAATTAATGTACAAGGCGATATGCCTTTTGTTGATTATAGAGTGCTTGAGCAAATTATTGACAAATTAAAGAGCGCTGATTTTGATGTAGTTACTCCAGTAGTAAAAGTTGGCAACGATATTGCTAATAGTAATTCAAATGTAAAGGTTGTAGCAGATATAAACGACAAGGCGATGTATTTTTCAAGAAGTGTAATACCATATGGAGCAGAAGAGTTTTTGTATCATGTTGGTATATATGGTTATAGATCTGGAGCGCTTGAGAAGTTTGTTAAGCTAAATGAAGCTCAGTATGAGTCAGTTGAAAAGCTAGAGCAGCTTAGGGCGCTTGAAAATGGCATGAGTATTGGTATTGTTATATCAAATGAGATACCAATTTCTGTAGATACTCGTGAAGATCTAGAGAAGGCAAGAGAATATTATGCAAAATTAGCATCAAAAAAATAATGAAATGTTTATGAATATTAGAAAGATAGTTATTTCCTCGCTAATCACATTATTGCCTTTTGTGGCAAGTGCTAAAACAAGGATAAAAGATATAGCAGCTGTCGAAGGTGTGCGTGAGAACTTGCTTGTTGGTCATGGTCTTGTTGTAGGTCTTAGTGGCACTGGTGATAATTTAAAAAATACAGTTTTTACAGAAAAAGGGTTAACAGATTTTTTAGAACGCCTTGGCGTTAATGTACAAGGCGCAAATATCAAAACAAAAAATATTGCAGCTGTGACAGTCACTTCAAGTTTGCCACCATTTGCAAGGCTGGGTACTAGAATTGATGTAAAAGTTGGTGCGCTTGGTGATGCGAAAAGCTTAAATGGAGGGACGCTGCTGGCTACACCTTTGCTTGGTGCAGATGGTAATGTATATGCAGTAGCACAAGGGGCGGTGGCTATAGCGAGTTTTACTCCGAATTCAGGAGATGTTAAAACGAAATCTAACAGTGTTCAGACAAATGGTTATATACAAAGTGGTGGCATTGTTGAAAATGAAATTGATTTCTCTTTTGGTGATTTGCAAACAGTAAAATTTTCTCTTTATTCGCCAGATTTTGCAACAGCAATTGCAGTTGCAGGGGCTATAAACGATAATGTTCCAGGTAATACAGCTGGCGCTCTCGATGCAGCAACTATTGAAGTTACGGTGCCAAGTTATAGGCAGGGTGATATTGTTGAATTTATTGCTGAGATTGAGGGCTTGGAAGTGAAGCCAGATTACAAGGCAAAGATTGTTATCAATGAATCAACAGGTACAGTAGTTATTGGTGATAAGGTTAATATAAGACCGGTTGCAATTGCACAAGGAAATCTGATCGTAAATGTTGGGCAGCCTGATGTAATAGATGAAAAATATGGTCCAGAGACTGACGAAAAAACTCGTGACTTAGTCAGTAGTTTTGTTGATAGTAGGCGCGGTCGTGAGTTGCACCAGCTAAATGAAAGTGCCACTTTAAGTGATCTTGTTGCTGGGCTTAATAAGCTTGGTGTGTATCCTAGAGATATTATAAATATTTTGCATAATATGAAGTCTGTCGGTGCGCTTGATGCGGTAATTGAGGTGAGATAGTATGCCTGGTATTGGTGGAGGTGGTGTTGTAAATGTTGGAAAGCCTGCAGAGTATTATGAGATAATTGATCGGAGTAAGGCTAATTCTGCTAAAGAAGCATCCTCCTCGTCTGATGGGGTGGCAAAACCTTCATCAGTGCATCCAAATAAATTTGGTAAAGTTTTAGGTGCCCAGCGAGCTATAAACGAGAAACAAGTTCAAGCTAACAACTCTGCTAATTCTAGGGTGAATAGAGCTCAATTAGCTTTAGATAAGCAAGTAGCCAAGTCAAAAGCATCAGTAAAGCCAACTCGTAGTGATATGAATTCTTTAATTAAAGCTAGCGGTTTAACAAATGATCAGGTGAATCAACTTATGGGCTCAGGAGCAAAGGGTTTAGCTAAAGGAGTTAATACGCCGTCTAAGATAAATGATGATAAAATTGGCACAAATCTTGCTCTTAAGAAGTTAGCGAAAGAAATGGAAGTCCAGATAATGGGTATGTTCTTTACGCTTATAGATAATGCAAGAGAGACCGATCCAGAAGGTGGTTTTGGCGAAAAATTATTCAGAGGCCAGTATTTAACAGAAATAGTTAAAGATAGTGCTGATAAGGAACTAGGAGAAATAGGACTTGCAATTTATCGTAATTTAGTAAAAGAAGACAATATTAAAGAAGTTCGTGATGTTAGGAAATAAAAATAAGGGAAATAGCTTAAGCCAGAGGGAGGTTGTTAGTAAAATAACAAAGTCTCTTAAAGATCTTATTGCAATTATTGAACAAGAAAATACATCGTTAAAAGTCGGTCAAATATCAAATATTAATGCAGTAGTTGAAAAAAAAGTTGGTGCAATAGCAAAATTTAATGAAGCTCAAAATGATGTTGAAAACTATGCAAAGGCTGGTGGACAATTTGACCAACAGTCATCTGCACTAAAGAAGTTAAAAGATTTGTTTTCTAAATTAGATCTAGCTAAGAAAGATAATGAGATATTGATTAGAAGTAATTTAGAAGTCAGCGATCAAATGATTGAAGTGTATAAGGAAAATAAGGCGCAAGAGGCTATGCGTCAATTTGGATATAATAAAGATGGTAATGTTTCTGCTGATAAGGTGAAAAACGCAATGCCTTCTGTTGGTTATAGTAATAAGGTATAAAAATTATGGTATCAACTCTTGAAGTAGCGAATAATTTAGGTGTAGCATCGAGTGTTCTTGGGCAAGGCTCGGCTGATAATTTGAATCGTCTTGGTGATCCAACGGCACGTAAGCTTAGTGCATCAACTACTGTAGGTCGTTTAGGTGGTTCTGGCATACTTAGGACAAGCCTATCTCTAACTCGCGGAACCGATCCTCTTTTAGAAGGGGCGCTAAGAAAGCAAGTATCACGTCTTGAAGGGCATAATACAACTACTTCATTTTTAAGAGCCATGCAATCTGTTATTGCGGGAAGTAATAATTCACAAGAATCTGTTTTAGTTACATCAGTTAATGAATTTTTTGCTCAAGCAAAAATTTTGGAGTCTAATGGTGGAATTGCTATGAAACAATCTTTTGTTGATAAAGGTCAAACATTAGCGCAAAGGATTACTGACATTACTTCGAAGGGTGTTAGTCTGCAGCTTGAGGCTGATAATCAGATGAGAGAAAGTGTTGCAGGTGTAAATTCAACAATAAAAGCTCTGTTTGACTTGAATCACAAGTTACGCATCACTACGCACCCAATAAAACTACATGATTTGCGTGACAATCTAGTAAATGACATCGCAAAATATATGGATGTAAAGGTCACTTTTGAGGCTTCTGGATCTGTGATGCTTCAATCAAAAAGTAGTGGTAGAGTTTTAGTATCAGGAGAGCATTATGCTCAGTTTAATTACCCAGGTATTCAGTCAGAATCAAAAATACAAAATGGAATTGATTTTCCACCTATGACGATGACTCATTATAATGTTGATGGAACTAAAGCGCGTGAGCCTATAGTATTTATGGGTGGATCTGAAGACCCAACCCTTGAGTTTTCTGGTGGGCAATGGGGAGGAATAGTTGAACTTCGCAGAGAAACCCTACCTCAAATGGTTAGTGCCGCAAAAGTTGTAGGTCGAAATATTACAAAAGCTGTCAATGATATACATAATAGTGGCACGACATTTCCTCCGAAAAGCCGTTTTGAAAGCTCAATGGATGTTTATGGCTCGCAAACATTTGATTGGAAACCGTTTACAATTCACGCAGTTAGCCAAAATGGTGATCCACTTCGTGGTGGCGCAGGACTTTTAAATCCAATTACTATTGATATGAGTAAGGTCACCCCTGCTCAAGGTGGAGGTGCAGCAACTCTTGCAGATATGGTAAAGGAAATTAATTCAGCGCTTGATACCGGCCCGTCACGTGATCGCGCAGCAATTGGTGCAATTACTGATGGCAATAATGCTCAAATAGCTGGCGAATATCTTGTTAATAATATTCAGCTCAAATCAAATGGCCCAGTTTTTGGACCAAATAATAGTTTTACTTTTGAACTTGATTTACAAGGAAACTCACATTTTGGAAGTGATATTGAGGTGATGGGAATTACGACTTCTGATCATCCTGGTGGAGCCAACGCGGTAAATCTTGCAAATGGTCAATTGCCAGGAAGTTTTAGATTAGATCAAGGAGTAAATACGGCAACAGGTCAATCTATTACTGTAGATGGTATAAACGCTCCAAAGCAGATTACAGTAGATGTACGTGTAGTTGGTGATAATGGTCAGGTTCAAAGAGGCATAATCACATATATTGTAAATCCTAATGTTGAAGTTAATGATAGAATTGCGATTGACCCGGCTACGGCAAATCAGGGCGGTAATTTTGCTAATCCTGCCGCAATTAATGGTTTTACTTCTGTAGCAAGAGCAATGCTAGTTGATGAAAATGGTATTGAAATAGATATTAATGCTAATCCTACTGCTAGAGGGAAGTTAGTAATTCAAACTGCAGATGATTCATATCGTCTAAGTGTCGAAGGTGGCCTTGGTCAGATGTTTGAATTTAATAATATGTTCGAATTTGATGAGATCACTGGTAAAATGAGTGTAAATTCTAGAGTTGCATCTGATGTAAATGAGCTTGCAATTGGTAAGGCTACAAAAGGAGATGGAATTGATACAGTTCACACTGTTGGTGATGTTAAGGCAAGTGCAACACTTACTTTTGCAGGAGGGGCAATAGCTAATGGTGACACGGTGTCTGTTGGAGGTCAAGTTTTCACATTTGCAGCCGTACCAGTAGGCCCAAATCAAGTTCTTACTGGAGGAGGGATTGCAGCATTGAGAGATGCGATCAATAATCATCCAGATGTTGGTGGGATAGTCAGAGCAACGGATGTTGGTAATGTTTTAACTATAGAGGCAAAAAATGCTGGTACTGGTGCAAACGCAGGAGTGGGTGTAGGTATTCATGTTGCATTTGTTCTTGGTGGTGTTAGAACAATTGATTTAAATGGATTGGGTGCTCAAGGTAATAGTGCTTTGCTTCCTCCAGGTAACTATGGATTAATTAATGGAACAAACAAACAAGAAACTTCAAAAGTGTATAACTATACTATAAAGCCAGAAAGTGGTGAGATAATTGAAGAGTTGAGTAATTTGCAGTTTGGTCTTGTTTCAGTTACTGGGGATGGTTTGATTCCAACAACGGAAGTTTCTCTTTCAAACTTAGCTACTATTTTTACAGGTGTTCTTTCTGATAAGCTAAGTGCTGCAGAAATTGAATCAAGCGTAGCTACTAGTGTATTAGAGCAAATGCATAATACGATTCAAGATAGGTTTGGGATTAAAAGAGACGAAGAGTTTATTAAAGCAATTGAAGATGGACGTTTGATGCAAGCACTTGCTCGATTGCTTAGTATGATAAATAATATTCAGGTAAAAGCTGAAGACATTATATTTGGTTAGGAAAACGATGAAATTAGGAAAAAAATTATGGTAGATGCATTAAAATCTTCGACAGATATTTTAGGAGCAGGATTTGGGGGTGCAAGAAATATTGGTACTACAGCTAGCCAGTTGAAAGAGGCTCAAGCTGCAGTTACTAACCCAAACAAATTTACATCAAGATCAGAGCTTGATAAATCTGGTTTAGCAAGAAAATTTGATGAATTACAAGGAACATTGCTGAATGTGAAGTCTCAAGATACTACGGCAAACATTACTAAATCTAGGCTTGGTAATGAACAAAAAGCCTTGAAGCAAGTGAATGATATTATGGTTCGTTTCGAAAAGGAAATGTCACAATCCAATAGTGTGGCAGGTTCTAAGCAGGATAAAGTAAATCGTGCTCTTACTGAACTTCAGACAGCTTTGAGATCTCAGGATACTTCAGGTAAATATGTTTGGGGTGGAAAAGATGCAACAACTGACCCACTTTCTAAATTAGATGCAGCTGGAAACAGAGTAGCGGTGAGCTTAGTAAATGAATCTAATGTAGTAGATGGGGTAGATACATCTGGAGTAATTACAAATGGTTACAGTACTACTTCATCAAATTCAACAATAGTTACAGTTTCTTCTGAGCATGAAGTTAGAGAGAGTTTTCTCCATCCTGGGCATGATGCGATTGCAAAAGCAATAGGATATTTAAATATGGTGAAAGCAAATGCTGATGCTATTGATGCAGGTGGTGCTGATGCTGCAATATACACTGGGGCAGAACTTGCAACAGCTCAAAGAGAGCAGTTAGATGCTCGAGGAGCACTTAAAGTTCAGATTGATACGGAAGTGAAAAAAGTTGAAAGAGCTTTTGATGTAAATAAAAGAGATGCAAAAGATGCATTGAAAGAGAATAATGACTTATTTTCTGGGAATCTTGTTGAAAGAACTCAAGAAGTGCATAATCTTATTGTTAGCATGGCTGCGCTGATAACAATTTCAAATGTTGATTCAAAAGTTTCTGGTATTTTAGAAGGTTTGAGAGTTTAGGCTTTTTAATTGTGCTGTAGGATTTTATTATATAAATAAATAATTCTAGTAGTATCATGATAATTTTAGAAAGACATTTGGAAATAAAATCTAAGCATTTCATGGTGATAATTAACCACCTAAATACTAATGGTGGTAATTCTCGTCTTGTTGGTGGTGTAGTTCGTGATAGCTTGCTTGGTATTACTTCTTCTGATATTGATATTGCAACGGATCTTGTTCCAGATCAAGTTACGAAAATTCTTACTTCATATGGTATAAAAGTTATTCCAACTGGTATAAAATTCGGCACCGTTACGGCTATTATCAAAGACGAATCATTTGAAATAACCACTCTTCGAAAAGATATTAATTGCGATGGTCGGCATGCTTCTGTTGAATATTCAAATGATTTCGCCGAAGATGCTGAGCGCAGGGACTTTACTATTAATGCGTTGAGTTACTGCCCTGTTAAAGAAGCAATATATGATTATTTCAACGGGCTACAAGATCTTGACGCAAGAAGAGTAGTATTTATCGGGGATGCGGCAAAAAGAGTGCAAGAAGATTATCTACGCATCTTGCGTTTTTTTCGATTTTCTTCTAGATATGCAAAAGAAATTGATTCACCTGGGCTCAATATTTGTACAAAGTTTAAAAAGCGGCTTAAGAGTTTATCGAAAGAGCGTATTAAATCCGAAACAGATGGGTTGATGCTCAGTGCAAACGCTCCAAAGATGCTTCAAGTAATGAGTGATAACGGTATTTTGAGTGAGATCTTACCTATTAAAAATTATGATTTAGAGCTGCATTTGCAGGCTTTATCATTATGTGAGCAGTTTAACATTACCCCTTCATTACCACTGATATATGCTGTTTTATTTATGCGTAGTGAAAATAATACCTTTTCTAATCTTATTGATTTGAAATTCTCAAAGGCTCATGCAAACATAATTATGAAGATGCATTTACTGATGGAGTTGCAAGATAGGCAAGATTTGATGTATTCTTTAAAAAATATTTGGCTTGAAGAAAAAGATTTTATACAGTATTTTATTTTTTCTTCTCTGGTTTTTAAGGACAATCAATATATTTATAATTTGTACTTAGAGCTTGAAGGAAGAGAGTTGCCAGTTTTTCCTATTGTAGGTGATGATATATTAATTCTAGGGTATCAAGGGAAAGATGTCGGAAGAATTCTGGGGTATTTAAAGAAAAAATGGATTAAAAGTGATTTTAAAGATGAAAAATCATTTTTGTTAGATATGGTTTTAGAAAATGAAAAATAAAATTTTACTTTTAGTATTGATCTTATTTGTAAATGTTAATGCTTATGCGATACCTAAAATATCAACTAGTATTACGCCTATTGCTAGTATTGTTTCAATGCTTACCGAAAACAATGCTGAAATTTCTGCAGTAAATGTTACTGCAGGGTGTCCACATCACTATCAGATGAGACCTAGTGATAAGGAAAAAATTGCTAGCACAAAAATACTAATTTATATTGATGAAAGTTTTGACGGTTATGCTGCGCATTTAGCTTCTAATTTTAAAGGTAGAGTAGTAAAAATCAGTGATTTTGAATCTATTAATTTTCTTGATGAGGAGGGGCAAAAGAATTGGCACTTTTGGCTTGATTTAGATAATGTTCTGGCTCTTCAAGAAGAGCTTGCGGCAATTATCAAATCAGAGATTCCAGAGCTTGCTAAAATTGTTGATGATAATATGAATAAAGCAAAAGCTAAGATTAAGTCACTTAAGCGACTTAAAAAACATGACTTAGCATCGCATGGAGAGATTGTTGTGCTTAGTGATAGCTTGGCTCACTTCGTTAAAGGGATGGATGGGTCTGTCATAAAGCTTTATCAAAAGCATAGTTCAAGTTTGAAGGATTTTGATAATTTAGAGTATATTTTAAACACAGATCAGCCTCAATGTATAGCGCTTGATAGTTTACAAGATCCAAAAATATATGAAAAGTACAAGAAAAAAATAGTTCAGCTTGATACAGAAAATTGGGAAATACCAAATGATATGTCCGATAGTTGTGATTTATTTTGCACTAAATATCTAAAGATGATTAATCAACTAAAGACTTGTCGTTAATTTATGTGATAAGTAAGGGCGTTTTTTATGCACTCAGATATTTTTTGAGTGTTTATGGGTTCATCTTTTTTGAAAATAATTGCTCTATTTCCTTCAAAGTGTAAAAGGCCTTTATATTTTTTTCGGAAAGATGAGATTAAAGTGGTTTTGCAATTAAAATATATTCCGCATTGATCTGGTTTCTTTTTGTTCCATGCAAGTCTTATAGTGCTTCCGCTTTTGTTCTTGGTAAGATAGCTAGGCTCGCCCCATTTTAGAGTTTCTTCTATTTCTCCTACATCGGGAGTTTGTTTTGCAACATCAAAAATTAGCGTGCGTATTAAAAGAAGTTTTTCTCGTTGTAGAGATGGGTAAAACGAGTAAACTTCTCTTATATATTGCTGCATTTAGATAGTAATTATTTCGTTTTCTTTTGACTTGACACTTGTTTCTACTTTGTTAATAAATTCATCGGTTAATTTTTGCACCTCGTCAGAATATGTATGGTGCTCATCTTTGGAAATTTCATTATTTTTTTCCATTTGTTTAAGCTTATCCATTCCGTCTCTGCGTACATTACGAAGAGCTATTTTTGTACTCTCTCCATATTTATGCGCAATTTTGACGAGCTCTTTTCTTCTTTCTTCGCTTAAAGGTGGAAGGTTCATACGAATCAACTGTCCGTCTGAACTTGGGTTAACTCCTAGATTGGCATCAGCAATTGCTTTTTCAACAGTTTTAACCATTGCTTTGTCCCATACTTGGACAGTTATAGTTTTTGCATCAGGTGTTGAAACTGTACCTACTTGAGATATTGGCATTTTGCTTCCATATACTTCGACTATAACGGGGTCTAGTAGATGTATTGATGCTCTGCCTGTACGGAGTCCACTAAATTCTCTATCTAGCATATCCATAGCTTTCGTCATTTTTTCGGATAGTTCGTTTTTTAAATTTTGGTCCATTAGTTTCCTCGTATAATTGTGTATTCACCTTGGTCTTTTAGCACTTTAGCAAAGTTACCTCTTTGCTTTATAGAGAATACTTTAATTGGTAAATTATTCTCTCTGGCAACGGCAATAGCGGCCATGTCCATTACTTTTAAATTATCTCTTAGTACATCTGTATAAGTTATTTCTTTGTATTTTTTTGCATCTGTATTTTTATGTGGATCTTTATCATATACTCCATCAACATTTGTGCCTTTAAAAATATAATCACATTTCATTTCAACGGCTCTTAAGACTGCCGCGCTATCAGTAGTAAAGAATGGGTTTCCGATGCCTGCTGCAAAAATTACTACACGCCCTTTTTGCATGTGCCGGGTTGCTTTTCTTCTTATAAAAGGTTCGGATACGCTTGTCATAGGGATTGCTGACTGTACTCTAGTGTATATGCCTTGCTTTTCAAGTGCATTTTGTAGCGCGAGGGCGTTAATGACGGTTGCAAGCATTCCCATATAGTCACCTGTGGCTCGTTCCATTCCAAGATTTGCAGCATCAATCCCTCTGTAGATATTGCCTCCACCAACTACAGCGCATACTTGTACACCCATTTCGCAAACTTCTTTTATATCTTCGGCGATTGCTTTTAAGGTATTTGGGTCATGGCCATAGGTTCTGTCTCCCATAAGGGCTTCGCCCGAAACTTTAAAAAGAACTCTCTTACAATTTGTTTTTGTCATTTTGTTAGCACTAGAATATTTTTGATCATGCTAACGTACATGTTATAATTGTCAAGCGTCGGTTGTTTTTTAGTGGTTTGTAAGGCATTATTAGTAGCCAGCTAATGAATAAACGTACCACTAATGAAGTGGGTTTATAATTAATTAAATTTTACATGAATTATAATAAAATTTACTTCATGGCAACAGTATTTAATGCAAAAACGCATTTTCCTATAAAAACAATGGTTTTATTGGTCTTCCTTGGATATGCTTGATGTGAATGATAAGATAAGTCTGGTTAAAATAAAGGATGCCAAAATTAACAATTGATGGAAGTGAGATTGAGGTTGAAGAAGGCTTGACAGTTATGCAAGCTTGTGAGGAGGCCGGCACTGAAATCCCACATTTTTGTTTTCATGAAAGATTAAAAATTGCTGGTAATTGTCGTATGTGTCTTGTTGAAATGGAGCGCGCGCCTAAATTGATAGCTTCATGTGCAATGCCTGTGTCTGAAGGTATGGTAATCAGAACAGATACACCAAAAGTAAAAAAGTCACGTGAAGGTGTGATGGAATTTTTGCTCATTAACCATCCTTTAGATTGTCCTATTTGTGATCAAGGAGGTGAATGTGATTTACAAGATCAAGCTTTCAAATATGGCAAAGGTAAGAACAGGTATACAGAAAATAAACGCTCTGTAAAAGACAAAAATCTTGGCCCTTTGGTTAAAACTGAGATGACAAGATGCATACATTGCACACGTTGTATTCGCTTTTCTACTGAGGTTGCTGGAGTGCCAGAAATGGGCGCAGTTAATCGCGGTGAGCATATGGAAATTGCAAGTTATCTCGAAAAAACACTTACGTCTGAATTATCCGGTAATATTATTGATTTATGTCCAGTAGGAGCGCTAACATCAAAGCCATATGAATTCACTGCTCGCAGCTGGGAACTGGAAAAAACAGAATCAATAGATGTTATGGATGCGGTAGGTTCAAATATTCGTGTTGATTCTAGAGGCTTGGAAGTAATGCGAATTTTGCCAAAGCTTAATGAAGATATTAATGAGGAATGGTTGTCAGACAAAGCTAGGTTTTCATATGATGGTTTGAAAGTTCAGCGTATTGATACGCCATATATACGAAAAAATGGTAAATTAGTTGAATCAAGCTGGGATGAAGCTATTTCTAAGATCGTCGAAAATATTAGCTATATTAAGGGTGAATCAATAGCGGCTATTGCTGGTACGATGGTCAATGCAGAATCATTATTCCTGCTAAAAAAAATGTTAGGAACCCTTGGTAGTAAGAATGTTGATGCAAATCAGTTTGGATATAGGATTGATTCTACTAGCCGTAGTAATTACTTATTCAACGCAGGTATTGCAGGTGTTGAAAAAGCTGATATATGTTTGTTAGTTGGTGCAAATCCAAGACAAGTCGCTCCAGTATTAAACGCAAGAATTGGTAAGATGGTCAGAAATGGTCATATGCACATTGCTCGTATAGGCACAGAAGATGATCAAACTTACCCTACAGAAGAGCTTGGAGAGGATTTGACATCCCTTGAGTCAATTTTAGCTGGTAAAGGAGATTTTGCTAAGAAGTTAAAAGATGCTAGTAAGCCGATGATAATTGTTGGTGATGGTGTTCTAACTCGTTCAGATTCTCATGGTATATTGTCGTTGTTGCATGATATAGCTGAAAAGTACGATGTTGTAAGTTCTGAGTGGAATGGATTTAATATTCTGCATAACCATGCTTCAATGGTTGCAGCGCTTGATTTAGGTTTTTATTCCAGTAAAAGTGGTTGTGGAACATCAGATATATTGAAGGCTACAAAAGAAGCTAAAGTACAAACTTTATATCTTTTGGCAGCAGATGATATTGATGTAAATGAAATTGGTAAAGATTGTTTTGTTATTTATCAAGGACATCATGGGGATTCTTCGGCCAGCCGTGCGGATGTGATATTGCCTGAAGCTGCATATACTGAGCAGGATGGGATTTTTGTAAATATGGAGGGGCGTCCTCAATATGCAAGAGCTGCAATTTCTCCACTTGGACAAGCTAGAGAAAGCTGGGATATAATTACCTATTTGGCAAAGAGATTAGATGTGCCAATACAAGTAGATAGTTTAGCAGCGGTTAGGGATATGATGGCCAAAGAAAATATTGTATTTGCTAATATTGATGAGATTATACCTACTAATTTTGTTCCATTTAAGTCGTCTATAAAACTTCTTAAAAAAGGTGTGCAAAAAGTAGAGATGAATTATTATATGACTAATCCAATTAGCAGGGCTTCTGTGACAATGGCAAGATGCACCAAAATGCAGTCAGAAGGTGAGGTGTTGTCATGATAGATTTATTTTTTGAATATGGTTTGCCGATAATTTTTATTGTTGCGAAAATTTTGCTTATAACATTACCGTTGTTGCTTTGCGTTGCATATTTAACTTACGCAGAAAGGAGAGTAATTGGGCTAATGCAAATGAGAAGAGGGCCAAATGTCGTTGGTCCGTTTGGGTTGTTGCAACCAATTGCTGACGCTATAAAGCTTATGTTTAAAGAAGTAATTGTTCCAACTCCTGCGAATAAAGTGGTGTTTATATTGGCACCGATGATTACTTTTATATTAAGTCTTATAGGTTGGGCTGTTATACCATTTGGAGCTGGGCTTGTGCTTGCAGATATTAATGTAGGCGTTCTTTATGTCTTAGCAATATCCTCTCTTGGTGTTTATGGGATTATTATGGCTGGTTGGGCAAGTAATTCCAAATATGCATTTTTAGGTGCAATCAGGTCTTCAGCACAAATGATTTCCTACGAAGTATCTATGGGGCTTGTTATTGTTACTGTATTGTTGGTTACGGGTACATTGAATTTATCAGAAATCGTTGAATATCAAAGAACAATGCCATTATGGATTCAATTGCTTTTAGCGCCAATGGCAGTTGTTTTCTTTATCTCCGTTTTAGCAGAAACTAATCGTCTGCCATTTGATCTTCCTGAAGCTGAAGCTGAACTTGTTGCTGGATATAATGTAGAATATTCATCTATGGCTTTTGCTTTATTCTTCCTTGGTGAATATGCTAACATGATATTAGTAAGTGCAATTACGGTTACATTCTTTATGGGTGGATATTTGCCACCTTTTAATATTGAATTTTTGGATATTGTTCCAGGGTTGATATGGTTTGTTATAAAAGTTGTATTTTTATTATTTGTATTTTTATGGATCAGGGCGACATTGCCTCGCTATAGATATGATCAGTTAATGCGTATTGGTTGGAAGTTTTTCTTACCAGTAACGCTTTTTTGGGTTGTCTTGGTTGCATCACTTTTGATGTGGACTGGGAATCTGCCAGGGTAGGTTATAGTTATGATAAAATATATAAAATCTTGCGTGCTATATGAAATAGTTTTGGGTATGGCTTTGACTTTAAAATATTTCTTTAAGCCAAAAGTTACACTGAATTATCCGTATGAAAAAAGCCCAATTAGTCCAAGATTTAAAGGTGAGCATGCGCTTCGCAGATATGCAAATGGAGAAGAGCGTTGTATTGCTTGTAAACTGTGTGAAGCAATATGCCCTGCTCAAGCAATTTTGATTGAAGCAGAAGATCGCGAAGATGGTAGCAGGCGCACAACAAGATACGATATTGATATGACAAAATGTATTTATTGCGGTATGTGTCAAGAAGCATGCCCAGTTGATGCAATTGTTGAGGGGCCGAATTTTGAATTTGCAACTGAAACTCACGAGGAGCTTTTATATGATAAAGAAAGATTGCTCAAGAATGGCCAGATGTGGGAGCAAGAGCTTGCTAGAAAACTAAAAGATGATTATCCGTACAGGTAGTATATATGGCATTATTTTTCTATGGATTTGCAGCACTAATTATTCTTTGCAGTATTATGGTTATATCAAGCCGTAATCCTGTTCATGCTGTACTTTGGCTGATTTTTGCTTTCTGCAATGGAGCTGGCCTTATGGTGCTCATGGGTGCTGAATTTATTGCTATGATGTTGATTATCATATATGTAGGCGCAGTTGCTGTACTATTTTTATTTGTAGTAATGATGCTAGATATTAAGTTCACTGAGCTTAAAGGAGCTGCTACTTCAGAAATGACATTCGCATTCTTTTTATCGGCTTTCTTATTTGCGGATTTGGTTGTGGTTGTATTGCTTGGGTCTAAAGTAATTGTTCCACAAGGTGATGCATCATTTGTTATTTCTCCGGATATTGGAAATGCCAATGCTATTGGCAGGTTGCTTTATACAGAATTTGTACTGCCATTTCAGACTGCTGGGATCATATTATTTGTTGCTATGGTTGCAAGTATTGCGCTTACTATAAGGCTAAGACCAGGAGTAAAGAGGCAAAAAGTATCAAGTCAGCTAGCTCGAAATAAAGAGAATAGTCTGGCAACTGCTAAATTAGATGGAAAATCAGGGTTAGATAATTTGAATTATGACGATTAGTGAAATTTCTTTAGAACATTATTTGATTCTCTCTTCGTTGCTTTTTGCGATAGGAGTATCTGGTTTGTTTATGAACAGAAAAAATGTCATAACTATTTTGATGTCAGTTGAGCTTATGCTTTTAGCTGTAAACATTAATTTCGTTGCTTTTTCTGTACATCTGCAGGATATAGTAGGGCAGGTATTTAGTATTATTGTGTTATCAATAGCAGCAGCTGAAGTATCAATTGGTTTGGCGATTTTGGTTCTATATTATAGAAATCGTGGATCAATTGAGATTGAAGATATTAACCAGATGCGGGGTTGATCTATGGAATTAATGTTAAAATTGATTGTATTTCTGCCTTTGATATCTGGATTGGTAAATGGTGTTTTTTGTAAGAAATTTTCAAATCAAATAGCCAGTGTTATATCAAGTGGCGCAATTGTAATTGCAGCTATTTGTGCGGTGTTTGTTTTTAATAAAGCTGGTATTGAGCAGGACGCAATACATATAATACTAACTAGCTGGATTAATATTAATTCTATTAATGTAAGTTGGGCGATCTATGTGGATCAGCTGACAGCAATTATGATGCTGCTAGTAACTTCAGTATCTGCAGTAGTACATATTTATTCACTTGGCTATATGTCGGATGATAAGAATTTACCGAAATTTTTATCCTATCTATCACTGTTTACATTTTTTATGTTAGCACTAATTTCTGCGGATAATTTCTTGCAGCTGTTTTTTGGATGGGAAGGTGTTGGTTTATGTTCCTATTTGTTGATTGGTTATTATTATGAAAAAGCTTCAGCAAACAATGCGGCAATTAAAGCTTTTGTTGTTAACAGAGTTGGGGATTTTGCGTTTATAGTTGGAATTGTTATGATTGCACTATACACAGGAAGTCTTGATTTTGAGCATGTGTTTGTTCTTGCAGAAAATTTAGCACAAACAGATTTAGAGATATTGGGTATGAATTTTATAGTGCTTGATGTGATTTGCTTGATGCTGTTTTTGGGTTGTATGGGAAAGTCGGCGCAAATAGGGATGCATGTATGGCTTCCAGATGCGATGGAAGGGCCAACTCCAGTATCTGCCTTAATTCATGCAGCGACTATGGTTACAGCTGGCGTGTTTTTAGTTGCTAGATGTTCATTTATGTTTGAATATAGCCCATCGGTTTTACAGTTTATAACTGTCATTGGCGGTGTGACTTGCTTGTTTGCAGCGCTTGTTGCCATTGCTCAAACTGATATTAAGAAGATTATTGCTTATTCAACATGTTCGCAGCTAGGCTATATGTTCTTTGCCTGCGGTGTTTCAGCTTATCATGCTGGTGTCTTCCATCTTGTAACGCATGGTTTCTTTAAAGCTCTTTTATTCTTATCAGCGGGTAGTGTTATTCATGCTTGTCATGAGCAAGATGTATTTAAAATGGGAGCTTTAAGAAAAAAACTACCAATTACTTATGCTAATTTTTGGGTTGGATCGCTTGCAATTATCGGGATATTCCCATTTGCAGGATTCTATTCGAAAGATTTAGTGCTTGAGTCTGCATATGCAGTAGGCGGTGTTGGGTCCCTTGCTTTTGTTCTCGGTATTATTGCGGCAATTTTAACTGCAGCATACTCACTTAAAATTATTATGCTGACTTTTCACGGTAAAACTAAGCTTAGTAAGAAAGCGTTTGATCATGCGCATGAATCACCAAAAATTATGAATGTACCATTGCTTATTTTGGTTACAGGAACGCTATTTGCTGGTATGTTTGGGCATTATATTTTAAATATATCCAATCCAAATGGGTTCTTTGCAGGTAGTATATTTAACTTAAATATTGGTGAGCATGATCATCATGTAAGTCTTGGAATTCAGTTGTTACCGTTGATTGTTGGCATATCTGGTGCTTTATTTGGTATCTATGTATATAGCAGCAATATGTCGGAAAAAATTGCCAGCCAAATGAAATATACTTATTGCATACTTAAGCATAAATTCTTTTTTGATGAAGTATTCGATCGCGTCTTTGTTAAAACTACTAAGCATTTAAGTAATTGGTCGCGCAAGTTTGATATCAAAATAATCGATCGGTTCGGACCAAATGGTTTTAGCGTAGCTGCGCGTGGTTTTAGCTGGTGTATGTGCCAAATCCAAACTGGTTATATATTTAATTATGCGTTCTATATTATCTTTGCGATAGTTGTATGCATAACAGTGTTTGTTGCAAAATATTTATTAGGGGCGTAAGGGGTTATTATAGATGTCAGATTTGCCAATCTTATCAATTAGTATTTTACTGCCGCTATTTAGTGCGCTATATATTACATTTTTTATAAGCCACAGCAAATCAAGACGTAAACAAATTTATGCTATGTATGTAGCAATTCTTTCATCAGTTTTGACATTAATTGCTACTATTTATCTACTAATCAGGTTTGACCCTGATATGCAGTCATATCAATTTGTTGAGAAATATAGTTGGATAAAATCTATAGGTCTTGATTTTTACGTAGGAGTTGATGGTTTTTCAGTTTATTTTGTTGTATTAACTGCGCTTTTGACTCTGATATGTATAGTAGCTAGCTTATTTACGATTAAGAAAAATATCAAAGAATATTTACTTTGCTTTTTGCTTCTGGAGTCATTTTGTATTGGTGCATTTTCAGCATTAAATCTTCTATTATTCTATGGATTTTTTGAAGTTATCTTAATACCAATGTACCTAATTATTGGTATATGGGGTGGTGAGGAAAGAGTTTACGCGGCCGTAAAATTCTTCTTATATACATTTTTTGGTTCTGTATTCTTATTGATTGCATTAATTTACATTTATGGTCAAACAGGGACATTTGAGTTTAGTGAGCTAGCTGAAAAAATGCCATTATTACCGCTTGAGGTTCAACAATATCTATGGCTTGCTACATTTATATCATTTGCAATTAAGGTTCCAATGGTTCCATTTCATACATGGCTTCCAGATGCCCACGTGCAAGCACCGACTGCTGGATCAGTTATGCTAGCTGGGATATTATTGAAATTAGGCGGGTATGCTTTCTTACGGGTTTCTCTACCAATGCTGCCTGGAGCATCAGAATATTTCTCTGTCTATGTAATGTGGATTAGTGGATTTGCTGTTATCTATGCTTCATTAGTTGCTCTTGCACAAAAAGATATGAAAAAAATGATTGCATATTCATCAGTTGCACATATGGGATATGTAACAGCTGGAATATTTAGTTTAACAGTTTCTGGCATTGGTGGTGCAGTATTTCAAATGATCAGCCATGGACTAATATCATCAGCATTATTTTTGATTGTTGGTATGCTTTATGAGCGTCATCATACAAAAGAAATTAGTCGTTATGGTGGAGTTGCATCTAGTATGCCAATGCTTGCTACATTTTTTATGATTGCAATGCTAGGTTCAGTTGGGCTACCAGGCTTAAGTGGCTTTGTTGGCGAGTTTTTAAGCATAGTTGGTACTTTTGATGCAAATCCTGCTGTTGGAATAATATGTGCATTTGGCGTGATTCTTGGTGCGGTTTATATGTTGAAATTATATAAATGCGTGATGTTTGGAGAAGTGACTGATAGTTCAATTTTGAGCTTTAAAGATTTAAAGAAATACGAGGTTGCTACTCTTGTTCCGCTTGTGATTTTAGTGATTTATATAGGAATAATGCCGGCGGGGGTTTTAAGTTCAATAGATATTCCAGTGGAGAATTTAGCTGGAATTTACGATGCATTATAGAGTTGGAAAATAAATATGTTGAATCAAATTACAATGATAATACCAGAGATTCTACTTGCAGGGCTTGCAATGACCATGCAGATTGTTGGTGTTTATTACAAAGGAAATTCTAGATTAGTTGCTTCAGCAACAGCTGTTTTATCTCTTGGAGTTATTTATTATTTATTATTTAATGCTTCAAATCCTACAATTGGTTTTTCGGAGTCATTTGCTATCTCTGAAAGAATATTTCTATATAAGGCATTAGTTCTTGGCTTAACTATAATGAGTTTGGTCGTATATCATGATTTAACAAAGATTGCTAAATCAAATTTAAGAATGGAGTTTGTTACATTAGTGTTGCTTTCAACTGTTGGTGTGTTTATATCAATTTCTGCAAATGATCTTATATTGCTATTTTGTGGTCTGGAGCTTCAGGCTTTAGCTGGTTATGCATTAGCGGCTTTTAATTCTAAAGAATCTAAATCATCAGAAGCAGGTCTTAAATATTTTGTACTTGGAGCACTTGTTAGTGGTTTAATGCTTCTTGGTATTTCGTTTCTATATGGTTTTAGCGGTAGTATGAAGTTTAATGATATTAGAGTTGCATTAAATGGTGATTTAAATATAGGTCTCGTCGTTGGAGCTGTTTTATTACTAACAGGAATTTTATTCAAATTATCTGCTGCACCTTTGCATGTTTGGACTCCTGACGTTTATGAAGGCGCCCCAATTTCGGCTGTGACCTATTTTTCTGCAGCACAAAAAATAGGGATGTTAGTAGTTCTTATAAACATAGTTGATACAGTAATTGGCGACTATATATATATTTCTGTCGAAATTATAAAAATAGTAGCGATATTATCGATGATTGCGGGAGCTCTTGGTGCAATTATGCAGGTTTCTCTAAAACGTTTGATGGCATATAGTACCATACTTAACATCGGTTATGTTTTAGTTGCAATTTGTCTGCATTCACCAATGGGTAATTATGCGGCATTTATTTATATGTTAATATACGTTGTTGGTGCGATGGGCTTTTTTGCATGTCTTGTTGCATTATTTGGTGAGAAAAGTGATGTTGCAACATTTGAAGATTTAAAAGGAATTGCTAATCAAAGAAAGTCACTAGCAGGTGCAATATCCATTATTATGTTCTCAATGATTGGTTTGCCTCCACTAGCAGGATTTTTTGGTAAATATCTAATATTTTACAATGCAGTGTTGCAAGGCGAGATAGTTTTAGCACTTCTTGGTGTTCTTACAAGCGTTGTTGCAGCTTTTTATTATTTGAAAGTTATAAAATATATGTACTTTATGGAAGCTAAGGAAGAAATACAAGTTATAGCAACAAACCGTGGCCTATTGATGGTCACAGTAATTAATGTGGCTTTTATAATGCTTTTCTTTATCTTTGCTCACAAAAATATTTTATAGTAAATTATGAAGCTAGATTGGCTTAAGAAATATAGTTTAATTACATTTGATGAGATTGATAGCACTAATTCTGAAGCTTTAAGAGTGGCAAATTCAGGGGCTGTTGGTGATTTTGTTATTTTATCAAAAGTCCAAACAGGTGGCCGAGGGACAAAAGGAAGGCACTGGAATTCTCTTGAAGGTAATTTGCATACAAGCATTTTACTGCAAACAGAATTTGATCTTAAAAAGAGCTCTCAATTACCATTTTTAGTAGCTAATGCGGTTTTTGAAGCAGTTAATCACTTTGCTAAAGAGAAGGGTACAAAGCTTGATATTAAGCTAAAATGGCCAAATGATATATTGGTTGATAATAAAAAACTAGCTGGAATACTGCTTGAATCCGTTTCATTGCAAGATAAAAACTATGTCGTTATTGGTATTGGATTAAATATAGATAAAGCTCCAGATATCAATAGAAAAGTTGTATGTATGAAGGATTTGGGTTTTAAATTTAAAAATCCAAGTGATTTTTTGAATATATTAATGGCTAAATTTGAGAAATTATATATGCAATGGAAATCAGACAATAATTTTATTAAGACTCGAAAAGATTGGATGCGGCGTGCATATAATTTAAATAAAGTTATAATTGTTGACGATGGTTTGCGGAGAATATCTGGGGTGTTTAAAGAAATTGACTTGGATGGCTCTATGCGACTTCAATTAGCGGGCGGTCAGTATTGCAATATTGCGGCCGGTGAAGTGCTATTTCAGGACGATGTATAGTTTTTAGGCTTGGTTTTAGTTGTTGTTCGTCGTATGCCAGATAGATATAATACCAAAACCCATTTTAAATTATATATACGTATTTTGCGGGATTCGTCTGCGCTCATTTATATACGCTGCGCAGCCTTACCTTGAAATACGAATATATAATTTAAAATGGGTTTTGGTATAAGTTTTGATTCACGGTGCTTAGCACCAAATTCAAATTAAATTATTAGAGTTTTTAGGTTTTATATGAATACTGATTCCATGTCCTTAAGAAATATTTCGATAATCTTAGTTGCACCCCAGATGGGAGAGAATATCGGGGCTGCTGCAAGAGCTATAAAAAATTTTGCAATTACTGATTTGCGTATTGTAAATCCAAGAGATGGATGGCCTAATGAAAAAGCTAAAAATATGTCGGTAGGTGCAATTGAGATAATTGAAAATGCAAAAATATATAACTCAGTGCCGGATTCTATAGAAGATTTGGAATACGTATATGCCGCTAGTGCTGCGCCAAGAGATATGAACATTGATTATGCTTTATCGCGTGATTTGAATAGTGATATATCTGGCTATAAACATTTAGGTATTATGTTTGGTAGAGAAAGTTCTGGTTTGAGTAACCAAGAAATTTCTTATGCAAATAAAATCGTTACAATTGATACAGATGTAAATTTTAGTTCACTGAATATTGCGCATGCAGTTGCAGTTATTTGTTATGAAGCGTTTCAAGGAGTAAATCAGCAACGCGATGATTTAAGTAATTTTCACGAACTTGCATCGCACAGTGATTTAGAGTATTTTTATGATCATTTGTTTGATTTGTTAGAACAAAAATCTTTTTTTAGAACAAAAGATAAGAAAGCTCACATGAGCTTGAAGATTCGAAATTTATTTAATCGAATAGACCATCTTTCGAAACAAGAGATTCAAACTCTGCGAGGTGTTATTACTACTTTAGCAAAAGATAGGTAAAATAGGGATGTTAGAAGATTATTTCCAATTATTAGATTTGCAGAAAAAATATAATTTTGATAAAGCTCAGCTTAAATCTAAATATTTAGCAATGCAAATTAAGTTCCATCCGGATCGTGCGATCGACGAAGAACAAAGGCGTATATTTCTAGAACAATCAATGAAGATAAACGAGGCTGAAAAAATCTTGAAAGATGACTACTTGCGCGCTGAATATATGCTTAAACTAGCTGGTTCTAAGTTTGATGATAGTACATTGCGAGATGCTATTAGTGCCGAGGAACTTGAAGAAATTATGGAAATGCACGAGATGATTGATGATACTGAAGATCTTGGCGAATTGGAGAAAATGGAGCAATTAAAATTGCATGAGAAGAATGAAATGGTTCAAGAATTAGGAGTGTATTTTGATACAAATAATATCGCAAAAGCACTTGATCTTACAGTCAGGCTGAAGTATCTTACTAATTTAGTCAGGAATATAAAATTAAAAGTAAAAAATGCAAATAGTAGGGATCTCTGAACCAGGTGAGGAAGATGTTGGAAATGAGTTGGTTGTCGGCATTGATTTTGGGACTACTAATTCATTAATTGCAATTTCACAAGACTATAAAGCTCAAATAATCAAAATGGAGAATGGTACAGAGCTTGTGCCATCAATAATTGGTTTTGACTCTGATAAGATCGTAGTGGGATCATATGCAATAAATTGTAATAATAAAGTAAGATCAATTAAGAGGTTATTAGCAAAATCATATTCAGAAATAAAATCTAATCCTAATTTGGTGAGTTTAAGTTCAGATATTTACGATGATAAAAATATTCCAAAAATTGAATTCTTAGGTGAGGGGCGAACATTACCTGAAATTGCTTCAGAAATATTTAAATATTTAAAAAACCAGGCGCAAATAGCGTTTGGGGCGGGGTTTGAGAAAGCTGTTGTATCAGTGCCAGCTTATTTCGATGATGAGGCAAGAGGTCAAGTTCTTTTGGCGGCAAGACTTGCAGGGCTTAGTGTAATTCGACTCATCTCTGAGCCAACTGCTGCTGCGTATGCATATGGTTTAAGCAAGTCAACTAAAGGATCATATTTGGTATATGACCTTGGGGGTGGTACCTTTGATGTATCAATTTTAAATATGCAGGAAGGAGTATTGCAGGTTGTGGCAACGGGTGGTGACAATATGCTTGGAGGCGATGATATTGACTATGCTATTGCTGAATATATGAGCTTGGAACTTGCAAAAGAAATGTCTGCAGAATTAATTCAGACGGCTAAAAAAATTAAGGAAGATTTTTCTTTAAAAAATGAAGTGATAGTTTCTATTGAAAATTCTAAGATCACAATTTCTAAAAAGAAATACGAAGAGATCATATCTCCTATAATCAATAAGACGATTAAGATTGCTAAGGAAGTTTTAAGTGAAGCTGAAGATATTGAACTTGATGGAGTTATTTTAGTTGGAGGATCAACAAGGGTTGCTCAAGTATCGGATAAATTACAAGATGTATTTGGAGTACGTATTTATAATGATATAGATCCAGATAAAATCGTAGCTCTTGGTGCTGCGATGCAGGCAGAAAATCTTACGGCAAAATCTAATTCCTTATTAATTGATGTAGTGCCACTATCTGTTGGCTTAGAACTATATGGAGGTATTGCTGAGAAGATTATAATGCGTAATACTCCAATTCCATTTTCAGTTACTAAAGAATATACAACTCACACTGATAATCAGAACGGTATGAAGTTTCATGTTATGCAGGGTGAGCGTGAGATGGTAAAAGATTGTCGCTCTTTAGCTCATTTTGAATTGACCGGCATTAAGCAGGCAAAGGCTGGAAAAGCAAGAATTAAAGTAACATTTGCTATGGATGCTGATGGTATATTATCGATTAGTGCGGTTGATGCGGATACTGATAAAACGCAGAACATAGAAATAAAACCAAGCCATGGTTTGGATGAAAAGAATATAAATGATATGTTAGAAGTAGCGTATAAAAATGCGGCTAATGATCATGAGACTAGGTTATTAGTTGAATCTCAAGAAGAAGGAAAAAGTTTGATTCAAGGTATTGAATCTGCTTTGGAAGAAACACCAGAGATCTTGAGCGATTTAAAGCACGATGAAATGAAGAAAGCAATAAACTCTTTACAAAAAGCAATAAATTCAGATAATCGTGATATAATTCTCTTAAAAACAGATAATCTTAATCAGCTTGCAGCTAATTTTATTCAAAAGCATTTGGATAAAGGAGTTGATCTGTTCTTAAAGAATCGTCATGTTGACGAAATTAAATTTGATAAATAAGTTAAGTACTAAAATGGCAGCAGAAAAAATTAAAGTGATCTTTATAGAAGGGGATCAAGAAAGAGAAATAGAGGCTCTTGTAGGGCTTTCTATTCTAGAAGTAGCTCATAATAATGATATAGATCTTGAAGGGGCTTGTGAAGGGTCTCTTGCTTGCGCGACTTGTCATGTGGTATTAGAGGATAAAATATACAACATGTTAGACGAACCAGAAGAAGCTGAAGAAGATATGCTTGACTTGGCATTCGGGCTTACTCATACTTCGAGGTTAGGGTGTCAAATTATTTTGACAAAGGAGCTTGATGGTATGAGAATTAAGCTACCATCAGCAACAAGAAATATTAATTTATAAATTTGCTGTGATTCGAAAGATTCTTTTTTGTATTATTATCCTAGCCACTATAGTTTGGCTAGCAGGAGCTTACTATATAAAAAGTAAGCTCCTAGAGTCATTGAATACAATGGTTAGTAGTAATGTTGATTTTTCTTATAAAGATTCTAGTATTGGTGGCTTTCCATTTAGCTGGAAGATTTTTATAAAAGAGCCAAAGGTTGCATTAATTAGTCAATCTGCTGCAAGAGAAGTGTCAGCAGAAAAAGCAGAGTTTCATTTTGATTACGATTTAAACTCAGTTCGTATTATCTTACCGGAAATAATTGAATATAATTTCAATAAAGCTGAAGTTTTCTATAATTACTCATTATTCAGTGAAGATAGAATGACTGCAAAAGTTAATTTTGTAGATTCGCTATATAAAATACCTGGTGATAAAAAATGGACTGGAAATTATATTAAATCTATTAATCTTAGGCTTCCATATATGAAAGCAATTCATGAAAATGAAGAAATTTTTTCTCTCAGTAATTCGGTTGTAAAATTATTACAAGATTATACAGATGATATTGATAGATACAGGGTCAAGGTTGCTAGTGATTATGGGTCTGATGTAAGTCATATGAAAATTAATAAAGCTCATCTATTATTAGATTTTGATTATGTTGTAAGAAATAATAGATCTTTTGATAAAGAATCTTTGAAAGGCTTTGATCATAAATTTAGCATTAATAAGTTTTTATTTAGATTTGATAATGCTTCCTTGGATATTGCAGGTTCACTTAAATTAGCTCGCAGTAGTTTACCTGATGGTAACATAAAGATCTCTATGTTGCAGTACAGAGATGTTGTGGATTTTATGGTTCCTGAAGACTTTATCATTTCGAGATCA
Organism: Rickettsiaceae bacterium; assembly: GCA_023301685.1. GTDB lineage: Bacteria > Pseudomonadota > Alphaproteobacteria > Rickettsiales > Rickettsiaceae > Megaera_A. Next base: position 10,251 of record JALZUG010000034.1, on the reverse strand, counting down.
TATATTAAGAAGGTGATAGCAAAATCGACAATGACTTCTTTAAACAAAGTAGCTTCAAATGATGATGATGTGAAATTTGAAGTTAATTTTTCTGATAACGGGATTTTGATTGGCAACTTAAACCTTCTAGAGTTGAATTTAGATAAATAAAAGAGGTAATTTATATGCGTAATATTGATGAAATTTTTCATGACAGAACTTGTAGCAAATTTTTAAGTGATCCAATTGATAAGAATTTATTGGTTAAGATTCATGATTTGGCTAAATTAGGTCCAACATCTGGTAATTCGTGCCCGCTCAGAATTGTGTTTGTGCAAAGCGAGGCAGAGAAGAATAAGCTGTATAAATGCCTGATGGAAGGTAATATTGAAAAAACTAAATCTGCACCAGTAACTGCTCTTTTTGCGTATGATGAGAAGTTTTATGAAGATATGGAGGAGATTAATCCAGTTGCTCCTGATTTGATTAAATTTTTTGCATCCTCTGGTGAAGTTGCGCTGGATACTGCTGTTAGAAATTCTACACTACAAGCTGCTTATTTTATGCTTGCGGCTAGAGGAGTTGGGTTGGATTGCGGTCCTATGTCTGGGTTTGATAATGAGTCAATTGAAAGGGAGTTTTTTGCTGGCACTAGCTTTAAAATTAATTTTATATGCAATCTAGGTTATGCAGATGGCGTAAATGAGCACTCAAGATTACCTAGATGGGAATTTGATAGAGTTTGTAAGATTGTTTAGTTTGATTAGCTATACTTAGATTCTAATATTTTATAAACGCTAATTTGGTTTAAGCAAGTTGATCATTCCATGGATATAAGTGTGATATTAATTACTTATTCCTATAGGTTAAATTAAATGAGTTTCCATCTGAACTAGAATGCGTGAAAGTGTTTTAGACATCGAATAAGTCTGCAATCCAGGCCTTTCTTATCCACAATTCATTATATATTATTAAAATCCAAGTTGCTGTACTATCAAGCTTTTATAGCTCTCAAGCATGTTATCAATATCTTCATTCTGATCGTGGCATGAAGACATAATGCCTCTACATTTTTTGCGCATAATAGAGTTGGCTTTATAGAATATATCTCCGTTTAGCTCTGCCATATCAAGAACTAAACCTGGGATAAATGCAATATCCAGAGAAGGGTATTTACTTTTATCTTTAATATCAAAATTAGCATTCACATGGTAGAAAGTTTTATAATAATCCTTAATGTCACGTGTGAATCTAAGTTGAGTAGAAAATCCTTCAAACGAAGGTAAATGATCACCAAAATTCACAATAATAGTTTTTTTCTTACGGCGCATTAGTTTTTCAATTAAGTCCAATTGATCTTCGTTCGTCATTCGCAAGCGCGAGATATAGTCATTAAGTTTGGAACATAGCTGATCGTTCATTGCACGGCTACAACCAATTTCATCTGGGAAAAAGCTTGAATGAGGTCCATGATTTAGCATCGTTGATGCAAATATATATTTAGGCTTTTCTGGGTCCTTATCAAGTGCATCAATAATCATATCAGCAATCATCGTATCTGGTATGTGCCCCCAGCTTTCAGGTTCAAATCCGAATTCGTAAATATCAGTGATATTATGTGATCCAAGCTTAGTATAAGCTTCTTCAGCTAATGAGAAATTTTTGTCTACTGGGTAGAGTACCTCAGCTCTATAGCCAATTGATCGTAAATATGACATTATAGAATTATTTGTGAGTGGTACTAGCGTAATAAATGGCATATATCCTGGTCCTGCAAAGGATTTATGTGGAATGCCAGTATTAATTTCATATTCACTAATCCATGAGCTTCCACCAAAGGTGTTGACATTCATTATGCCGCTATATTTTGTATATTTCCCATCTTGGAAATAGCTAAATTTAAGCTTATCTGCAAAATCATAATCAAGCTTACTTGGGTTGAAAGTTGATTCATTTAAAATCACAATAATATCCGGCATTTCGCTTCGATCATTTATAATTTTAGTATCTATTTTTGAAGCTTTGTCGGTAATTAAACTAGAATCAATCTTGCCAACCTTTGGTTCTATATAAATATCTTGTACAGTAAATAATATATCTGCAAAAGGTCCATATGCTTTGCGTGGGTAGTGTTTTGTTTGAGCTTTAGTTGACTCAATCGCCAAGTAAAAATATGATTTTTTATCAAGTGCTATGTCAAATAATTTTGATGCTAAAAGAACAGCAACTCCAAATGATACTAGTCTTAAAGCATAAAAATTCTTAGGACCTAGTCTTTTTTTGTCAAGTAAAGTATCAAATTTATTCCATAATAACATAAAGTTAATAAGTAGGAGTAAAATGATCAAATAAATTTCTTTTGTCGCATATTCATATATCAAACGTAGCAAGCCATGGTTGATTAGTAAATTAAGCATAAAGGCATCTGCAGCAGAGAGTTCTTGCATCAAGAATTGCCATTTTATAAGCTTAATATAGTCAAAAGAAACTGCTAGAAGCAGTGTCAAAAATCCAGATAGAAGAATGCGATTGGTGATTAATATAATTACTAAATAAACACAAAGAGCAATTATTATGTTAGCAATCCATAAGCTAGTGTGAAATTTTGTAGCAAAGCCTAGGAAAGTAACAAGTAAAACAAACCAACTTGTTAAAGAAAAATACAATTCTTTAAGCGAAATTTTGTGTTCTACTAGAGTTTCAAAAAACTTAAATATTTTTTTCATCAACAACTATTCTTTTATTTTTTCCAGGTTTTAGCAAACACTCAGCAGTTAAATAAGATATAGTAAAAATCAACTGAATCAATTATATTCCAACAAAAGACTTGATTCTTTTTGAAAATTAGTGCATATTCCTCTTGGTCGGGCGATTAGCTCAGCTGGTAGAGCATCTCGTTTACACCGAGACGGTCGGCAGTTCGAATCTGTCATCGCCCACCATCGATTAATTCATAATTTAGTGTGCACTCCATGAATATAAATATTAAACAAGTTTCGTTTGTAATTTTAGGTTTAGTTATTGTTACTATAATTTTTGGCCTGTCAAAATTCAATATTGCAACAGCTGCAAAAAAGGACGGGAAGAAGTTTGATGATTGGGTTGTTTCATGTACTCCTGGAAATAAAGAGACAAAAACCCCTGAAGTTTGTTTATTGTCTCAGCAGCTAAATTTGACTCAAGATGATAAGCAACAACCTATAGCCCTATTTCAAGTTGGATATTTTGGACCTGAAAAAGCGCTGAAAATGATACAAACGCTACCACTTGGTGTAAGACTTGAGGCTGGAACATCAATAATAAGTTCAAAGAAACTGATTGCCCCAGGTAAATATACAACATGCACGCAGGCTGGTTGTCAGGCAGTTGCTTCAATTTCAGATGCAGATTTGAAAACTTTAACTTCTACAAAAGAGAATTCTGTAGCATTTATGAATTTAGAAGGAAAGCAACTTACTCTACCTATTTCTATCAAAGGTATAGAAAAGGGCCTGAAATATATCAAGTAGTTCAAAGATACTTGTGTATATATCTATAATGTATTGCAAATCATACAAATAAGGCATTTAATTTTACTCAGAGAAGGTTATTTCTTTGGAATAATTTGTAAAAAAATAGTATTATTTCCCTAGCTTTATGTTTAAGTCCACTGATTTTAAAACTTAGCTATATTTAAAATTTTTACGTAGATTTGTATGAAAAAATTATTTACTGCAGTACTAACTTTAATTATCAGCAATACATGCTTTGCTTCAAAGCCAGTCCCTTGGCAGATGGATTTTCAGGAAGCGGCAAGTCCTATTATGCAGGAACTGCATAGTTTTCATAATTTCCTGCTAGTTCTGACAGGGGCAATAGTACTATTTGTATTATTTTTAATAATATACGTTATTATCCGTTTTAATGCTAAAGTTAATCCTATACCTGCAAAATTTACTCATAATGTGACCATTGAAGTAATATGGACAGTAATACCAATTATTCTGCTTGTAGTAATTGCAATACCATCTTTCAGGTTGCTGAAACTTGCAGAACATACGCCTCCAGCTGATATGACTGTTAAAGTTGTTGGATCACAATGGTTTTGGACTTATGAATATCCAGATCATGATAATATCACTTTTGATAGCTACATGATTCAAGATGCTGACCTAAAACCCGGTCAAATAAGGCTTCTGGAAGTTGACAATAGAATTGTTGTCCCGCAAGGTGCAACTATTAAATTCTTAATCACTGCAGCAGATGTTATACATAGTTTCGCAGTTCCTGCACTTGGGCTTAAGACAGATGCGGTTCCTGGTCGGACAAACGAAGCTTGGACTAGAATAGATAAATTAGGCGTCTATTATGGGCAATGCTCTGAAATTTGCGGTGTGAATCATGGGTTTATGCCAATTGCTATTGAGGTTGTAACAAAAGAGAAATTTGAAGAATGGGTTAAGCAAGCAAAAGAGAAGTTTGCGTCAAATTCGAATAAACTCATTTATGCACAAAATAATTAAATAATAATTACGGATAAAAAATATGACTGATCATGCACATGATACTCCGCGCGGACTGAAGAGATGGACTCTATCTACCAATCATAAAGATATTGGTAGTATGTATATAGGCTTTTCAATTTTAGCAGGTCTTGTTGGTGGATTATTTTCTGTACTATTTCGTCTTCAACTAGCTACTCCTGGCTCTGATTTTCTTGGAGGGGATCACCAATTTTATAATGTGCTAATTACAGCGCATGCATTAATAATGGTTTTCTTTATGATTATGCCAGCTCTGTTTGGTGGGTTTGGTAATTGGTTTGTTCCGCTAATGATTGGAGCACCTGATATGGCATTCCCTAGGATGAATAATATTAGTTTTTGGCTTATAGTTGTTTCATTTGTATTGCTTGTTTTATCGAGTATTGTTGATGGAGGAGCGGGTACTGGGTGGACATTATATCCTCCTTTAAGTAGTTTATCAGGTCATCCTGGTGCAGCTGTGGATATGGCAATTTTTAGCCTGCATTTAGCAGGTATGTCATCAATTCTTGGATCAATCAATATGATTGTTACCATTTTCAATATGCGTGCTCCAGGAATGAGCTTATTTAAAATGCCGCTATTTGTATGGTCTATTTTACTGACAGCTTTTCTTTTAGTCCTTGCGCTTCCTGTACTAGCTGGAGCTATTACTATGTTATTGACTGACCGTAATTTTGGAACGCATTTCTTCTCACCCGAAGGTGGTGGAGATCCTATTTTATTCCAGCACTTATTCTGGTTTTTTGGGCACCCTGAGGTGTATATCATAATCCTTCCGGGGTTTGGGATTGCATCACAAGTTATTTCAACATTTTCTAAGAAACCAATCTTTGGTTATACAGGAATGGTTTGCGCCATGGGGATTATTGGATTTATTGGTTTTGTAGTTTGGGCACACCACATGTTTACTGTAGGCCTGACATATAATGCACTACTATACTTTACTGCTGGTACCATGGTTATTGCGGTTCCTACTGGCATTAAAATATTTAGTTGGATTGCAACCATGTGGGGAGGCTCTATCACTTTCAAAACACCAATGCTTTTTGCTATAGGATTTATTATTCTATTTACATTTGGTGGTGTTACAGGGATAGTGCTATCTAACTCTGCTTTAGATAGGGTATTGCACGATACTTACTATGTTGTTGCGCATTTCCACTATACAATGTCACTTGGTGCTTTGTTTACTGCTTTTGCAGGTTTCTATTATTGGTTTGGAAAAATGTCTGGTAGAGAGTATCCGGAATGGATGGGTAAGCTACATTTTTGGTTGACTTTTATTAGTGTGAATATGACATTCTTCCCGCAACACTTTTTAGGGCTTGCTGGAATGCCAAGAAGAATCCCGGATTATCCAGATGCATTTGCTGGATGGAACTATGTTTCGACAGTAGGGTCTGTAATTTCATTTGCTGCAGCTTTATTCTTTGTATTTATAGTGTTTTATACTTTGAAATTTGGTAAAAAATGCCCACCAAACCAGTGGGGAGAGGGTGCAGATACTCTTGAATGGACAGTAGATTCTCCTGCTCCGCATCATACATTTGAGAAGCAGCCAGTAATAAAGTAAATGACAAAAGCAATATCGGTAAATTCAATAGCGCTAGATTCTGGGCCATCAGTAAAAGATTATTTTATGTTGATGAAGCCAAGAGTTATGTCTTTGGTAGTATTTACCGGCTATTGCGGTGTGCACCTAGCTCCTGGTACTATACATCCGGTAATTGCTTTTGCAGCGATTTTGCTAATATCTATTGGAGCAGGTTCTGCTGCTGCAATTAATATGTGGTATGATCGAGATATTGACAGCATTATGAAGAGAACACAAAAGCGTCCAATAGTGACAGGTGCAATAAATCCTGATGAAGCTCTGGGTTTTGGTATTGTAACGGGAGTGATCTCTGTTTTGCTTATGGCATTATGTGTAAATATTATGTCATCAATATTACTAGCAGCAACCATTCTATATTATGTATTTATATATACAATCTGGCTTAAAAGGTCATCGATACAAAATGTGGTAATTGGTGGTGCTGCAGGTGCTCTTCCTCCAATGATTGGCTGGGCTGCTGTTACTAATAATGTGTCTTGGGAGCCAGTTACTTTATTTGCTATAATTTTTATGTGGACGCCTCCACATTCATGGGCGCTGGCTTTATTTAGAGTTCAAGACTATAAGGATTGTAGTGTTCCTATGATGCCTGTGATAAAGGGGAGCCTATATACTAAGAAGCAGATGCTTTTCTATACTATTTTAATGCTAATAACCTGTGCTATGCCATATTTTCTTGGTATGGCTGGGATAGTGTATCTGGTTGTTTCCTCAATCTTAGGAGCTATATTTCTAGTGTACTCAATACTTCTTTTTAGAGATGATAATTTGGCTAGGGCGAAAAAGCTATTTTGGTATTCAATAATGTATCTCTTTGGTATTTTCCTAACTTTGATAATGTTTTAGTAGCTGCCGATTTTATACAACAGTCTGGGAATTTTCTCTATAGCAGCTATCAATGGTAAATGCCTTATAATGTTTGGCTTTATCTACCCATACCCTTGTTTGAATTCGCTCTTCTATTTCTTAGATTTGCTTTTTTAATATTACTTGTAGCTTTGCCTGATTTTTCCAATATGTTTGACATTATTTTTGTTTTATCTTTAATTTTTTCTGCATTTTTATTATCCAACATAAATTTTGCAGCAGAAAATTCTAACTTAGCTTTTTTGCTTAGACCCAAAGTTCCTATAACTTTTAATGCAGATTTTAGAACATTCATGATTCTGCCAAACTTACCTTTGCTAGCTTGTTTTTCAGCATTTTCTACAAATTTCTGCATTTTACCTATGTTGTTAAGAAGTATTGAAGACTTCTCGCTGTTAATAGTAGTTTCCGTACTATTATGTTGTTTTGATGTTTGGTCAAGTCTCTCCAGTTGATCATTCATTTTCTTTGTCATATCGCCTAGTATTTCGGCATTAGCATCACCCATTACTCCTCTGACTGCTTCGCTTGTACCAAGGCCTGATACAACATCTTGAACCATGTCTAGTGCTTCTTCTAAAGTTTTTATTTTCTCTTTTGGTAAGTATTTAGCTTTTGTAGGTGCTAACGCTGTTTGAAGTGCTTGTTTAGCTTCGGGTGTGGGTGCTGTATTCTCTATGATTTCACAAAGTTTCTCAGTATGCAGGCCTAATTTTTCCTTATTATCTTCAATTATTCTTTCAAGAGAAACTTTAACTTGATCGCACATCATTTCATGTCGACTTTCTCTCTTTCCCAAAATTACAACTTTTTGAGTAAGTTGCTCGTTTATTATTGAATCAATATCAGATGTAATTTCAACTCCAGCCTTTGTTATTGCCTCTCTTAGTTGTTCTGCTGCGTCTGCTTTTGATAAACTCATAAATATCCTCTTGTATGTTAATATACTTTATAAGAATAAGTTTAGGTGTAAATGTTTTTTTAAGTACAGTTCTTTTGTTTTATCAACAGAATATAATAAGTTCTATAAGTAATATTGTGTATTTAAAGCAATATTTAGCGGTATAGAATTAGTGTATCTTGAGTGATTTTAAGACATTTGTTAAGTTATTAAAGAATATAAAATACGAAGAAATTTTGGTGTAATGGGTTAAGTTTTCTATTTATAGTTAACTCCGTAGCATTTTTGGTAGTTTTATTCAGGCTTAGTTTTATGGCGTTAATATTGTCAGTGCTAATTAAAAAAAACAAAACAGCACTTAAAGAAAATATAATCTTTCGATTATGTTTTCCATAAGCACTGCTCAAACTCAATTTATGCTGCAACAAAGCTTGTACTCTTTTGTGCAGATCTTGAATATTAGTAAATTGAGAACGAGTAGTTATCTACTCATTCCCTTGTTTGAATTTATTTTCTTAGCATTTGTTGCAGCTTGAGCTGATTTCTCAAGTCCTCCGGACACTGCTTTTGCAGCAGCTTTAATTTTTTCTGCATTCTTATTGTCCATTGCAAATTTTGCAGCAGAAAATTCTAATTTAGCACTCTTGCTTAAACCCAATGTTCCAATAACTTTTAATGCAGATTTTAGAACATTCATAATTTTACCAAATTTACCTTTACTAGCTTGCTTTTCGGCATTTTCTACAAATTTATTCATTTTACCTATCTCTTCAACAAGTATGTCGGCTCGTTTACTTTGGTCGGTAACTCCCTTAAGGCGATCATCCATTTTTTGTGACATGTCTGCCATCTTATCAGCATTGGCATCACCCATGAGATTTCTAACTGACTGGCTTTGGCCAAATTTTGTTACAGTTTCTTGGACTAAATCTAGTGATTCTTCGAAATTCTTCGCTTTTGCTTTTTCCATATATTGTGCTTTTGTAGATGCAAAAGCTGTTTGAAGCGCTTGTTTAGCTTCGGGTGTGGGAGCCGTATTCTCTATGATTTCACAAAGTTTCTCAGTATGCGGACCCAATTTTTCTTTGTGTTTGTCAATTATTCCTTCAATAGAAACTTTAACTTGATCGCACATCATTTCATGTCGTTTTTCGCTCTTTCCCAAAATAATAACTTTGTGAGTAAGTTGCTCGTTTATTATTGCACTAATATTAGTAGCATCAACATCAACTCCAGCTTCTGTCATTATATCCGTTAGTTGCTGTGCTGCGTCTGCTTTTGATAAACTCATAAATATCCTCCTTTTTTGTTAATATACTAATAAGTGTATGTGAAAATGTTTTTTTAAGTACAGATCTTTCTTGCTTAAAACAGAATATAATAAGATCTATTAGTGATATTGTGTGTATAAAACAATAGTTAGTAGCTGAGAATTAACATATCTTGGGTGATTTTGAAGTCTTTAAAATCTTCAATTAAACTCATTCCAAGTAATGAAATATCAAGTTCGCCAGATGTGACATGGCCTTCGATATTGTAGAAGGTTTTTTTACCAATGGTTAGTTGTGGAATGCGTACAGGTGCTGCAGCACTTATTCCATTTGCTGTGTTATACTGACGGGTGTACCTTAGTTTTGATAAATCAAATCCTAGTTTTTTAGCATCTATTTTAGTAAGTGCAATGTCAGAAGCTCCTGTATCAACAAGGAAGTGAATCTTCTGGTTATGTTTTCCGTATGCATTAAGATAGAAATGTCCGTTTTTATGCCTGGCTATTACTAGTTGTCCATCGTCATTTGTCCAGCTATACGAAGGGATAAGTACGGCAAGTACTCTGTCTTTTAGTGTATCTAGTTCAAATCTAAAGGCATACACGACGATTAAGATTACAAATATGAGCAGCCATATTAGAATATTTGATGAGTTGCTTCCATCAGATTTTCTTGAGAAAAAAGATCTAGTAATGAACCATAGCAGGATTGCAAAAAATAATACCTGCATTATGGTGCCGAAATCGAGTTGATCCACTTAAATACGCTCTATCTGCATTTGTTACTTAAAGACTATAGTTTAGCATAAGATATTAACTATGGCTATTTCTTGTCTCGTTGTGCTTTAATTTTTTACTTTTTAATATAAAAAAAATCAAACAATACTAACTAATCTTTTAAGAATGCGAATTCAAATTTATTTTTCACATGTTTTTTTAATTTTTTACAGTTTTTCTATCAGTTGTATAAACTAAATTTAGCTATATTACAGATCAGCTAGCCATACTAATTCTTGACAACTTGCATAAATATTAATATAATTTAACTAATTATAAAAAATATAAGTTACAATTATGTCAAAAAATAATACCC
>JALZUG010000033.1 GCA_023301685.1 Rickettsiaceae bacterium | reverse complement strand
AGTATTTTCTCGTTTTTTTCCTTATAAAAAAGCACGTTTGATTTGAGATTGATTACCGGCATTTCGCGCTCCGTTTCCCGCATGACTCTTTACGTTCATCCCGTTGTTTACGAGGTTCCGTGTTTCCATACGGTATTTTGCGGCTTCATTTTCATATCAATTATTTGATCTCGCATGCATGCACCTCGTATGAGATAAAGTGCACGATAACAAATATGAAGCTGTTGTTACCTTTATAAAAAAGTTACAAATAATAAAAGGTATTGACGTAAGGTGGGGCGACTATCAAAGACCACTATAATTTTTTAAGTATATATATATACGAGCATATCATATTTATATTCATTTCTTTTATTGTTGATACAAACTAAATAAAAAATAATTGGTGTACTTATGAGGTTGTTTGTACATGATATGTTTTATTTCATGTTTAACGAAGGGTGTGGGGATGGGGTGTAATGGTGTGCTAATAGATGCGAATAGATTAATCCTGTAGGTGTAATAGGTATAGGTTACCCTTATTCTGTCTAATGAGATATTGATATTCTAATTTTTTCATGGGACTTCCAACCGTTTTATTAGGAGTCGGTTTTAGAAAGGTCTCTGTTTTTTCATTTAATGTTATATGAACAATTATTAAGGTTATAAACGCATATGTAATAGGTTAATATATTATTAACTTTTGTTATCACTGTGTTTTCCTTTTGTGTGAAACTTTTTGTTAGAGGCTTAAATTTGTTTTAGATGCATATTTAAAAACCTCTATAGCTTATGCAATAGTTTTTTATTGAATGCATAGGATAACTATGCGGTTAGTGTATAGTTCCTTATCATCACGGTCCACAAAGCTCAAATTGTCATTTCTTCTATTTGGATGGGGTTCAGTCTGTTAGGAGTACAGACATTAACGAATCTCTAATACACCTTCATACATTTTAAACGCTTTAGTCATAGCAGCTTGAGAAAGTGGTGGAGCTCTGTAGTTGTTTTGGTTTCCTATCATAAGCCGACCTTTTTTTCTATTCATAAACTCGCGTCATTGTTTGATGGAAGGTTTCGTGTGTTGCTACGGAAACTATTTAATAGATGTTAAGGCTGTTTAATATGAGTCATCATCATGTCTTTCACAAAACACGATTTACAAGCGATTGACTTGCGATTGAAATCGCCTTTTTCTATGCTTGTGAGTGGACCATCAAATTGTGGAAAAACCACTTTCGTTTTAAACTTGTTGCAAACACGTCATGATATTTATGATGCGCCTCCTGGAAGAGTGTATTGGTTCTACAAAGTGTTTCAAAACAGTTTTAATAATGCGTCTTTTATTGACCATTTTGAAAACAAAATGTGTACAATGGAATGGTTACAAGAAAATCGTGTTCCAAAAAACTCTACAATTGTCATTGATGATATGGCCTTAGAAGCAACAGATGATACGGCGAAGCTTTTTTCTGTAGGATCGCATCATTATAATGTTAACATTATATTTTTGTGTCAAAATCTCTTTACACAAAATAGATTTTTTCGAGACATCTCATTGAACTCTACATATGTATTACTATTTAAAAATGTTAGAGATAAACAGCAAGTTAGTAATTTTGCAAAACAGTTTGCGCCAGGTAAAAATAAATCATTTTTAAATATTTTTCAAAGTGCCACAACCGAACCATATTCATATTTATTACTAGATAACCATCAAAAAACTGACGACGATCATCGTATTTTGTCAAACTATTTACGTGAACAAAACAAACCAATTTCTATATGGTTATTACCTACTTGAAAAAACATGGCGTCTTTTAATCAATGGAGAGCTAATGACTATCTATCAAAACCAGAACTTTCTTATTATGGTCCATCACTTTTAAAGCAATCACATTTATTTTGCAATTGTTCACGTGTTGACGTAGATACTATGTTTTTTTCATTAAAATGTATATCTGATATAATCTGTCATAGAAAATATTTATGCCTTTCAAAGAAGCAAAAAAATCGAATGAAGGTTATTCTAAATCCTTACAAATCGAAACTGTTATCACTATCATCCACTAAAAAAAGAAAACATATTGTTCAAAAATTGAGATCTCAATCCGGTGCTGGTATTTTTTCAGGTCTAGTGCTTGCATTGATTCCGCTTGTTACAAGTCTTGTCAGTAAATGGATTAATAAAAAAAAATAAACAGTATTTAAGTTAATGGTGTTATTATTATTAGTATCAGTGAATCATGTCTTCGTATACGAGTTTATATGCTGTCCCAAAAGCTAGTTTTGACAATTATATAAAATATCGTATGGGTAATTTCCCAAATGTTAAAAATTTAAAGGTGGAACAATTAAATTTTAATGAAGCAAAAAAATTAAATGCTATTCATAATCAACCGCATATTTTAAAATCTGACTTAATGAAACAAGCGTATATCCCATATAATCAAGATCAAGTTAATATTAATAATCCAATACCATACGCTAATAAATATAATAATTATGATCAAGCAGTTCAAAATGACAACAACAATGTAAATCAAGGCTATAATGACCAATCTTTTAATGCGAGTAGTATAGACCCCCCTAATCGTAATTTCAATTATACGCAGGACTCTAATGTTCAAGATCATAATGACCATTTATCATCTCTTTTTTCTGAAGCAGCAGCGAGCGCATCCAATGAAAATTTATTAAATGATAAACGTAGGACAGTTATAAGGGGAACTACTATTGACACACCTAAAGAAAAAAAAGTTATAAAAACTGATATAAAGGATGTAGATCAGGCTATTCTGGATTTGGGTCATTCGGTCAATGATATGCGGAACAAAGCATATATAGATAAAAATAAAAATCCAAAATATAATTCTACTCCATCAGTTAAACGAAGAGCAGTTTTAAACAATTCTAATCCAATTGCCTTTCAAACGCGTACAGCAAAAAAGAAGAGATTAGCAGATGAACAACCAACATATGATAAAAAGCTTGATCCAAAATTGAAAGTCTTTAATCCAAACAATGCATTAGATCCTAATTTTAATGTTTCTAAGCAAGCGGGTCAATTTATAAAAGAAAAAGCAGATGAACTGCAATTGTCATCGAAAAAAGTGAATAAATAAAGCGCTTGATTTTGTGATTGTGTCAGTTATTTCATAGCTTATTGATACGAAACATGAAAAGATTTATTATTGAAGGAGCAATTGGTGTTGGAAAATCAACTGTTTTAAAAGCATTAGAACAGCAAGGCTATGCAGTGTTTTACGAACCAACAGAAAAATGGAAAAAATGGTTGGATGAATTTTATGGTGGTGATGGATCGGCAGATGCAGCTATTTTACTCCAACAAAAAATTATGGAAACCATGATCGAAAGAGCTCTTTTAATTAATCAGTCCAATCATGAAGTTGTCATTATAGAACGATCATTCTTATCGGGTTTATATGTTTTTCTACACGCAAATAAGGAACTTAAACCACACCCACATTGGACACAAGTGGAACAGGATTATTTAAAATGTGTGGATAAATATGAAAACCAATGCGATGCAGATTTGATAAGGATTGCTTTGGATTGTCCTTTTGAAACTGTTTTATCTCGCTCAAGAGAGCGTGGTAACTCAGATGCGTCAGGGTCAGTTCATTATCATAAACGCATCTATTTACTTTGCAAAAAGTTTGAAAAGCAATGTGCTTTCACAGTTAGCACATGCGATTCAGTTTCAATAGAACAATGTATAACAAATGTTTGTAACATAATAAAACAGAATATGTGATGGTGTATAAATATGTGTGTTTGTGTTTGGATTTAGTCAGTTGTTATTTGAGTCAAACCATAGATACATATAACAACTGAAAAAGCTCGCTTTTTAATGTTGACATTTTCGTTGTGATATAACTTATCAAAAGTGCTAAAATCAGTTGTATCATACTCTTAATTGAAAAAATGAGCGGTTTACGTCCCCTAAAGAAGACTTATGTATGCACCATATGTAATGAAGAGGGTAAGACTTTAGCAAGTGTTCGCCGCCATTATCGTGCTAATCATTGGAAACAAGATCGCTGTACTAAATGTTCAAAAACTTTTTTACATCCAGATAATCATGCTGTTAGAAAACACATTAACTATTTATATAAATGTTCCCTTTGTTCGACCCGATTCGTGAACGAAAATGATTTAAAAACGCATTATACATCTACACACCCTATTCCATCAAATAATCTTTTTAAAGAGATTGAGTCAGCTTTTAATAGACGAATAATCACGTTCCAACATGAGTTTGAATATATGGAAATAAAAAATCTTGAAACTGCAAATTTAAAAATACAGTCATCAGCTGCTGCTTTAGTTAAACGACAATTATTGCTCAAAAAAATGCTTCGTTTCTCTATAATATATCAAGGTCAATATGTCAAGTATGATGAGCTAGGAGGTATTGGAGAAGAATTAAATTTTTTTTTACGTGCTTCCTCAAAAGTTTTATTATTATCTGACCAAAAAAGTATCAATTCTAAAATTAGTCAATCTATGAAGGAATTAGAAGAACGACATGAATCTTTTTTGGGATCGGGTTCAGGTTGGGTACTGAATCAAGTATTAGCTGCTAATGTGGAGATAGGACGTCTCTCCTTGGCGGGAGGGTGTAGTAATATAAAATACGATGTTAAACCAGTTAAAAAGAAGTATTTAGTTGATGCGCAAACTACGGGGAAGGAATGTTTTTTTAATAGTGTTGCATTAGCATTTTTTCCAAAAGATGTTTTACGATCTGATTCGGTTCAATTAGGTGTTTTAGCGCGAGAATATACCAGAATCAATTTTAAAACTAAAGGACTGAGATTACCGGTAAATTTAAAAGACATTAAAAAATTTGAGCAAAAAAATAAGGCATTGAATATACAAATCAACGTTTTTACTATTTTAGATGGTTTAATGCTCCCTGTTCATAAAAGTTTAAGTCGAGCCGGAACTAAAGTTATTAATCTTTTTTTACAACAGAAAAGAAACGGTTCTAAACACCATTACATTTTTATATCTAATCTGAATAAATTTTTAAGATCAGAAGATTCAAAAAATTATCATTGCCCTTTATGTCTTAATTCCTTTTCAAGTAGAGATGCTGTTCAGAACCATTATTCCGTTTGTCTAAGAGAAGATCCGGTGCGCGTTGAATATCCTCCTGAAGATTCGCATGAATATTTCAAGAACTATGATAGACAAGTTTGCCAGCCAATTTTTGGTTGTTGCGATTTATGATGTTGTAGTATTTTCTCGTTTTTTTCCTTATAAAAAAGCACGTTTGATTTGAGATTGATTACCGGCATTTCGCGCTCCGTTTCCCGCATGACTCTTTACGTTCAT
>JALZUG010000032.1 GCA_023301685.1 Rickettsiaceae bacterium | reverse complement strand
TGTGGGCCTAGCGCTGTGCAGAGCTGCTGTAGAAGCTCATGGTGGGGCTATTAGTGCAGATAGTAAAGGCGGCAAGGGTGCACAGTTTAGGTTTGTTTTGAGTGGTGCTAAATAGTTGTAAATCAAGTTGCGTGATTTAAACTGTATTCCACAATAGCTTATATAATGCACCATCTTTTTGGAGTACTGAATGTGAACCATCTTCAACTACATGACCTTTATCAAAAACTAATATTCTATCCATATTTAGAAGTGTAGATAGTCTGTGGGCTATTACAAGAACAGTTTTATCAAGCATTAATTGCTGAAGAGATTGCTGAATAAGGCGCTCTGTATGACTATCTAGTGAACTTGTAGCTTCGTCTAATATCAAAATTGGTGCTTGTTTTAAAAAGGCTCTAGCAATAATAATTCTTTGGCGTTGCCCACCGGAAAAATTATTTCCCCTTTCTCCGCAAATAGTGTCATAACCACCAGGTAGATTCATTATGAATTCATGGATATGTGCAGATTTTGCTGCCTCATATACTTCAGAATCGCTTGCATTTAATTTACCATATCTAATATTTTCCTTTATGGATCTATGAAATAAAATCGGTTCTTGAGGAATAACGGATATATTGTGCCTCAAGCTTTCTTGAGTAACATCTTGAATATTTTGATCATCAATCAATATTTGACCGCTTTCAATTTCATATAATCTTGCAATCATACTGGCAAAAGTTGTTTTGCCAGAGCCTGAGAATCCTACAAGCCCAACCCTCTGATGCGCATCAATTATAATTGATTTATTATTAAAACTGTTATCATTATTTTTGTATAAAAGAGTAACGTTTTTAAATTCAATTTTAGGGTTATTTATAATTAGTTTTTTTGCGCTTTTTTTATCTTTGATAGTCTGTTTTTCAAGTAATGTTAGGCTCTGTGTAAATGTACCGATTTGTTCAAATAAGTCGCCAAGTTCTTGAGTTAGATCCCAGATATCAGATACTACTGTAAAACATAGAGTAATAATTAGTACGCATTGTCCAATTGTTATTTCTAGATTACTCCTCAATAATATTATGTAATATATCATTGCGCAGATCATTACAGTGCATGAAATACCTAGGATATATCTTAACTTAAACATAAACCATTGCATGTTTTGGTCACTGATTACTGATTGGTCTAGAAATCGTTTTAGATAGTTTTGCTCATACTTTTGTGATGAGAACATGCGTATTACAGAAATATTAGATACCACATCTACTATTTTTCCTGCGACTAGAGCTTTATCTTTTCCATATATTGTTGAGAATTGGTTTATTGTTTTAGAGAAATATAAGCTAATACCAATAAATACAGTTACCCAGGCTAAGAATACTAGTGCTACACTGATATGAACTGTGAAAAGAGCAATAAGTGCAAAAGTGATAATGGCCAATTTTCTTATAATTTTTTCATTCATATAAGCAAATATCATTTCTAATGACCTAGAGGCTTCTGTAATTCTATTAGCTATATCACCAGCTAGATTTTTTTGAAAATAATCATGACTATGAAATTGTACGTAATTATACATTTCATCTATGATTTGTGCTTTGATTTTTGGCATTACTTTTAGATAAGCATAATCATAAAGTCTCCATATAGCATTTTGACTTTCCCACCATAATCCATAGATAATCACCCATTTGAAGATTGCGGATACTAGGTTGATATTTTTTAGACTTTCATCAGAGTATGCTTCGATTGTATCAGTTAATTGTTGCAAAAAAATACTATCTATTGATGGAATTAGCCCTGTTAAAATTATTATAAATATTAGACTTAAGAGTTTAAATTTTTGTTCTTTGAATAAAAAACTGATACATTGTCTTAATATTATTTTTAATGATTTTTCAGAATAACATGAAGTTTGATTGACAAAATTTTTACCCATAAGCTTCTTTTCAAAAATAAAAAATTAGAACAATATACACTAAAATGTTACTAATTAATAGTGATAACTTTTTTACTCTTTTAAAAAACACTAATTTTAAATATTAAAGTTTAATAACCTTGATGTTTTATATAACTTGTGTTATCTTTTATAATGTTAGTAACAATAATTAATAATATTTGTATGTCGATGGTTAAACTGAGAGAGCAAGAAAAAGTACAAGATAATGAAGATAAGAAAGATATTTTTTTAGATCTGAAGTATATTTGTAATTCAACTTCGCTGATAGTCGAATCTCTGCAGAGAGGTCTTGATGTTGCTCAACTGCCGAGTGGTGATGTTATTATTACTGAAGTTAAGACAGTTAATACCCAGTACAGTTGGGATGAGCTTAAGCAACGTATGGTGAAAATTAGCCAAAACTAATATCTAATATCCTCATTTTTTATGCTTTGCAGTTGTTATAAAGACATCTTTTGCTAGTGTAATATGCTTCATATCTGATAAAAAGAGAAAATTTATTGCCTGATAGCTTTACAATTTTATACAATAAAAATTATAAAATATAAGTTAGAAAGGAAATCCTTATGTCTAAATTATCTAGTCCAAAAGAAATAGCAGAAAGCCTTGAAGTTAAAATTCAAAGACATAAACTGAATTCTAGTGATATGGCTGAATTTGTTGAATACGTGCAAGAGCAAAAAGAGATAGACCCTTCAGTTAAAGTTTCTCTTAAAGATTATGTTCAAGAAAAATTTTATGCAGGTAAGGATAATATAGTTGTAGTACCTGATTTCTCTGGAGTAACTATTGGTGAAACTATTGAGTATGATGTAGAAGCTTTAAAGGATGCTTTTGAGTTAGATAGATCTGCTGGAATGTCCGAGCCAGATCAAGAAAATGAGCCTAATTTCTTGAAAAATATGAAGGAGGTTATTAATGCTAAGAGAGAGGAGAATTTAGACTTATCTGGCGTGGATTTTACTGGATGCCGTATGGAAGGAGCTAAGTTTGAGTCATGTAATTTAACGGGCGTTGATGCAAGAGATGCAGATTTAAGTGGGGTTGTGCTTAATGATTGCGTTGCTAAAGAGATGGATTTTAGAGGCTCAAATATAAGCGGCTTAGAATTCAGCGAGTTAGACTTAAGTGAGGTATTGTGGGATAACAATGTAGCTATAAAACCAATTTCTGAAAGTGCTTTATTAGAGTATAAAAATGATAATGTATATGTAGATATGCATTTTAGCACTGCGGAATCAATGCTTCACAGATATCATGATGAGAATAAAAGGCTCGAAGAAGAAGCTGAGGATCGATTTAATGAAAAGCGCGAAGAGGCATTGGAGCAGAAAAATGAGGAGCTGGCTGCTGCTGAAAAAAGAGTTTCTGACGCTTATAATAAGGTGTCATATTGGCAAAGGATTAATGGTGGAAATGACTACGACGTATATGCTGATATTAATGCGATAGAATCTCCTAAAATTAAAAAATTAAAAGAAGAAATTTCTAGTCTTAATGAGCAAGAGTTTGGGGAAAAAGAAAAGGAGCAAATTAAATATGTAGTGCACCCGTCAGTTATTGGTAACCTCCTTATGGTATCCGATTCTGTCAGGAATAAATATGATCCCGCATATAGAAGAGGAAGCTCGCAAGAAAAAGGCCAAGATAAAACACAATATGTAAGGCTTTCTCGTGAAGATGCAGAAAGTTATTTAGAAGCATGCGAAACCAACTCTGATCTTTCAATAAATGAATTTGCTAAAGGGTTGATGCAATCAAAAGGTATTGAAGCTGTTCCTGGTTCTAGAGTTGTTGCTGATTTTTCAGTTCATATAGATGAAAGCCAAGAGAATCCATTATATGCTGGGGTTGTTACTGATTTATCTGGTCTTGATTTTAGCAATAGAGACTTGAGGGGTGCTTGCTTTGTTGGTACTAATCTTCAAGATTGTAAGTTTAATAATGCAAAGCTTGATCAGGCAACGCTTGAAGGTGCTGATGCGTCAAGAGCTGATTTTACTGGTGTGAGTGCAAGAGATACAAATCTTCAAGCTGCAAAAATTCAATCGGCGATAATAGAAAATGCAGATTTTTCTCGTGCGTACATGCCGCATGCTAGAGTGCATGATTTAGAGCGTGATGAGCTTTCAGATGAGATTGAAACGCCTGAGAGATTACGAGTTGCAAGATCTAAATTTGATTTTGCGGACTTAAGCAACGCAAAATTAGATGGCGCAAGAATAGAGGATTCAACTTTTGATTATGCTGAGTTATCTGGTGTATCACTTGCAAATGCCGATATCCAGAGATGTAAGATGCGTCATGCAAATCTTGAACGTGCGATATTAAATAATTGCAAAATAGTAGAGACAGATTTGTCAGGCGCGATATTAAGACAAGCGGAAGCAAAAAAAGCAACGTTTAAGGACACAGTTCTAGAAAATGTTGATGCGAGATCAATGAATCTTTCTGGAAGTGAAATAGATGAATTGTGTAAACTTTCTGGTGCAAAGCTTGAAAAAGCAATAATGCGTAGGGTTAAAGCTGATAGAGTAAATTTTGTTGGTGCTAACATGAAGCAGGCAAATTTGCAATATGCGCAGTTAAAAGGAGCTATTGTTGAGGGGGTCGATTTACAATTCTCTAATCTTGAGGGAGCTGTTGCTGAAGGTATCAGGGCTTCTGGTGCTAATATGACGGGTGCTAATTTAACAGATATTTCTGCTAGAGGCGCTGATTTTAAAGAGGCTCAACTTGAAGGGATAAAAGCTCATAGAGCAGAGCTGAGCGAAGCTGTTTTAGAAGGAGCAAATTTACGCGGTGCAAAAATGCATGGTGCAATTTTAAAGCAAGTTAATTTAAAAAAAAA
>JALZUG010000031.1 GCA_023301685.1 Rickettsiaceae bacterium | reverse complement strand
AACCAACTGAGCTACACCCGCCACAATCTTGAGCTAAACTAGAATAAATTCAATTTCAAGTCAAGAATATTCTGGATGAGCGGCTATTTCTTAGGCTCTTCATTTGATTCTTTGTCAGAGGTTTCTGTTGAGTCGTTTGTAGTCGAATCTTCAGAAGCTCTGATCTGTAGAATGATTTGCTTGAATTTATCTTCAGGAATAAAGCCTGGAACAAAAATACCGTTTATAATATATGATGGAGCACCAGATATGTTTAGAGATCTGGCAAGGTTATAGTTTTTTGCAATTAGCTGCTTCGTCGAGTAACTATTGATTTCATTTTCTACAATAGAGTAATCTAAATTATATTTCTCCATAAGTTTTTTGATAGAATTTTCATCTAATACTTGCAGTTGCATCATGTCGTCATGAATTGCTGGAAAATTTTCTGCAGATATTTTTTGTAAGGCAAGCGAAGCTTTTGCAGCATATAGCGATGTTCCACCAAGGATTGGAATAGGCCTTAGAATAATTTTTACTCCTGGATCTGAGCTAATAATTTTGTTAGTTTCAATATTAGCTTTTTTACAGAATGTACAATTATAATCGTAGAAAACAACAATTGATACATCTCCATCTTTATTACCTAAAATTGGTGGATTTCCTGAAGTTTCTATTTTATTTCTATTCGTTTCAAGATATTTATTCGTCTTTTCAGTTGATTCCAATACTTTCTTTTCATGCATATTTTCAAGTGAAGTAATTAGGACATCTGGATTATCTACTATATAGTTTTTTACTATTGATTCGATTTCTTCTTTTGAATATGTGCTTACAGTTTCTTCTGATGTAATAATATTCTCTTTCTGTTGTTTTGAATCAGTTATAGGAATTTTCGTTATTTCAGGCTTGTTAACCACTTTATAGGCGTAGAGGGCAACAAGCACAATAAATGTTATAGCAAGTGCAAAATTGAAAATATTTCTTAGCATAATTATATTTGGTTTATTAATTTATGATTAACTAATCTTCTTTTACAAGATATATATTCTTATTGCAAAATAAATCAACTGAGGTCTCGCAATCTTATTCAGTAGCAGCAAGAATATCACCAGCTTTATACCAATCTGGAGACTTGTTTGGCAATTTTCGCATTGCTGCTGCTGCAAGAGTGCGAGCATCAGTTGTCCTTCCAGATTTAAGAGCAATAATGGCTGAGTTTAGATGGCTTTTACCAATAAGCCCTTTCTTTTCATAATAAATGGCAAGGTAATGAAGAGCTAGAAGGTTATCAGGGTCATTTTTAATAACAAATTTTAGGTCTTTATAAAAGCGCGTTAAATAGTGAGCATTATCCATATGCGTTGTTATTCCAACGATTGCCATACCAAGCCTTATTAAAACATCATTTGGTCTGGCTTTGCTCGCAATGTCGTATTCTGTAAAGGCTGCTGATTTACCTGCTTCAAAGTAAATCTGTGCTTTTAGTTCGTGATAGAATGGGTCGTCAGGATGTTGCATCAGAAGGCGATTGATATGATTCAGTGAGTCATCAAAATTACCTATTCTAAAACATTTTATAGCTTTCATGTAATGTGTTAACTCATCAGAATTTTCCTCGTATTTACAATCAAGGATCTTGTCTAAATCAAGTGTAAATGCAGCTAGTTTTGCAGAGCTTCTAGCGTATTTATATACTATATCATCATGGTTTTGGCTGGTTTTGAATTTTGAACGTTTGTTAAAGCTGCGTAAGATGAGCAATCTATCGTTGCTAAGAGGGTGAGTCTGTTCGTACGGATTTAACATGTCAGTTTTAGCAAAGATTTGCATTTTTTCAAAAAAGCGAATAAGTCCGACTGCACTGTTAGAGCTTTTTTCAAGTAGTTTTAGAGCTGTTTGATCTGCGCTTGATTCAAAAGTTCTAGAATATGCATATATTGATCTTTCAGAAAAATGAGCGCCTCCCATGGCGATTGCTAAACCTTCTGCTGCTCCGCCACTGATTGCAGTGGCAAGACCAAGAGCTGTTGCTCCAATTGAGGCTTTCATATAATTATCAATTACTTCTTGGCGGCGTATAATATGATTTCCTAGTATATGACCAATTTCGTGAGCAATCACCCCTCTTAGTATATCAGGATCTGGAAAATCAATAATGAGCCCGCTATTTACAAAAATATCATTTCCACCTGCTGTAAAAGCATTTGGAACTGGGTCATCTATGATATGAATTTTAAGATTTGGTAGTTTGGCCGCTTCTTTAAGTGGGTTTACAATTAAGTCAACTGCTTCTTGAATCTCTGAATCTTTAATTATATTTGCTCTAGCTGAATTTGTAAGAATTATTGAAATAATAATTAGAAAATAAATCAGCCTCATAAATGTAACACTTTGATTAATTGCAAAGATAATACTAGCATTTTTTAGTATTTTAGGAAGGTGTAATATGTAATATTGCAAAGATAGTCTAAACATATGGTAATCGAGTCAGCTTAAGATGAAATTTGAAATTAAAGATATTCCTCTAGATATACAAAACAGAATGATAGAAAAAAATGTTTGGTCTGCAGAGTGCTTAATTCCTATGCCAAGATTGAAGTTATTGAACGTAAGTCATTATAATTTTGAGAATGAAGTCACAGTTGGTAAAATGGTCGTACTAGATAGTATGGCAAATTCTGTAATATCAATTTTTCAAGAATTATTTGCCTTAAAATTCCCAATTCATTCTATTAAATTAATTGATGAGTTTGGTGGAGATGATGAATTATCAATGGATGCAAATAATAGTTCGTGTTTTAATTTTCGTAAAATAGATGGTTCAGAATTATTATCTATACATTCATATGGCCTTGCCATTGATATTAATCCACTACAAAATCCATTTATTCAAGAAAGCAAGGTTTTTCCGAGTCAAGGAAAAGACTTCCTAGATAGAAGTAATATAAGACCTGGGATGGTTGAATCGATTGTAGAGATTTTTTATAATCATGGTTTTACTGTTTGGGGTGGGAATTGGAAGGAGCCAGTTGACTATCATCATTTTCAAGTACCTAGGCAGCAAGTAGAAGAGTTGATTTCTACTGCAGATTCCCATACTAATATTGATTAGGTAAAATTGCGTTAAAAATCCTGTTGTTCAATTGCTAATGCACCGCGTACACCAGAGAGATTTTGGTTCAGCAGGTATATGTCAGTAATGTAAGATTGTATGTGTGGATCAAGAAGCTTCTTTGAACGAACATTCAGATCAAAAGATCTAGGCGTTTTATTATCATTTTCAAATTTGATTAAGCCATCAATTTGCATTGGGTTATCAAGTAAATTAACATCAATCATAAATCTTAAAAAATGTTCGCTAGATCTTTGAATTTTAACTTCATGATCTTCTACGTTTCTCCCGTTATAAAAGGGAATGAAAACAGTTTGCCATTTTTCTGGAGTCTCTCCTTCTCTAATAGAAGGCAGAATTAACTCTTTTAAATTAATTAGTTCTGATGAAAGTTTGCGGATTTCTTCGTGGTGTCCAAGGTTTTTTATAATACTGTTAATGCTAGCTTTATCTTTGTCAGGAGTAGCTTGAACATGGTTATTATTTTTTTGCTCAGCACTAGATCTTCTTGAAAATTGGACTTCTTCTTTGTTAGAGCTGTCAGTTCTATTCCGCGATTTGATGTTTCTGGGAACTATTGTCTGAAGTTTTTCGGCATTTGCAATGAGTTCTTTCGTTCCGATAAATGCTTCCTGGGCCATTGTTTTACCAGTTATTTGTTCTCCAGAAGGTACTGCAAGTGTTGACGTATTTGGAGATTTGCTACCGGTTTGAATATCAGTTCTAGAAATATTCGCTGATTGATTCGAGCTAGGTGTTTTTGTATCTACATTGATAGCTGAGGTGCTACTTTGCTGTGAAGGTATAGCTTTTACACTCGAGATATTAGTTGAAGTCTTGGATATCATAGAGTTTGCTAGATTGCTTTGCTGAGCTATACTACCATTTGAGATAATGGATGATGATTGAGCTCTAGGGGTATTACTCCCTTGAACTGTTTGAACCAAGCTTTTGAGAAGAGGCCAATTTTTATTTGCAGAAAATAAGAAATCGTTCACGCTTCTGCTTGTTGAATTTGCTAAAGATTGATTATTTACACTAGTAATTTCTAAATTAAGCTTTTGTCCAACAAGCATATTTGTGTTTTTCGATAATATAACGCCAAAATTTGTTTTAATAAGCTGACTTCCATCTTTAGTATTTCCACTCACTTCTCCAGAAATAGTAAAAGCTGCATTTGATACTTGCTTATTAGATACGACGTTTAAGCTTATACTTATTTTATTGCTTTCTGGTGTAGTTGTTGAATTTAGCACCCGAAATAGAGGCGCATTCTTGTCCATTTTTGATAAGTTAAGATATGAGATTTCCCCATTAATGTTTTTTGGTATATTGCTATTATTACTAAAACTTACTGCATTAGATGTTTTATCAGTTGATAGCGCAGGTTTTGTATTATCTAGTGCAGATGGTAAGCTTAGTTTGACATGTGCCGTATTATCTCGCTTTTTATCATTAACTGAAACTATAGTACCCGATAGATCTTTGTTTTCATGCGCTAATTTTAGGCTAATAGTATCTCCACGAACTAAATTTATATCGTTTTTTGCAGCAAACCTTCCGTGTGCAGTATGGAAAATAGCTTCTCCTTTTGGCGTAGTGCCAACAACTAAACCTTTGACAATTGATCCAGATTGCAACTGCCCTAATATTTCTGAGAGAGATTTGCCGGCATTATTTTTTAAATCTAGTGAGCCAGGTAATACTCTGATATCCTTAATCTTAATATCTACCATTACAAAATTATTAGCATTAGCATATGATACAAAACAAACATATCATTAGATTTTCATTTATAGGTTTGTTTCTTAATATTGTAGCAAATATCGTGCTATATCGATATTTTATGATAGAAGAAGTCGTTTTAAAGCAAGTCGCGGATCAAAATTTACATGTTGCAGAGACATATAAGAACAGGGTTTGGGACGAAAATAGGAAAGTGGTTTTTAAATTGCAAAAAAAATCATATTTGGAGCTATTACAAGATCAAAAATTTATTAATTTCATTCAAGATTCATCGGGTTTTCTAAAAAGTGTAGGTTCAGATATTGCTTTGTATGATCATTCTGGGACCAAGTTTCTAGTAAATAGTACAAATAACATTACCAATGTAGATATGCATAATAGTTCTCAATATTACGATAAATTTTTGTTGCATTTGGATAAATATTTTTTACAAAATTATATTACTGAACATCCTCTAACTGAAGCTTTTAGAGGTAAGACATCACATTCACTTGTATCACGGGCCATTATTACAGACAGTAATAACAATGTATATGAAAAATCTTAAAT
>JALZUG010000030.1 GCA_023301685.1 Rickettsiaceae bacterium | reverse complement strand
TTAAAACTAAAAACGCAGATGAAGTCTATGAAAAAATGAATAAGAGGCTAACTAATTTTAGTTCTTACTAGGTGATAATAATACCATTTGCCAATGATAAAGAGTTTGCTTATTATCTAAAATATAGCCGAAGATTTAAAAATAAAAAACATATTTCACTAGACCATATACCTCAGAAGACAAAGGAACTGTAGAAAATAGAATAGGAGTTATAGGAAGATTTTTCCCAAATAAAACAGATCTTAGAGAAATTACTGATAAGAGAAAAAAAGAAGTAGAAAAATTAATAAATTATAAACCCATTAGAAAGTTTAATTACAATAGCCCTATTGAAATACTAAATAATAAGTGTTTTTCACTTATGAGTTGAACTCAGCTTCTTTTTTATATGCTTATTTCTCTTTTGGGTATGCTATGTTTGATAATCACATAATCTAAAGAAAGTTGTTTACTTTGTAAGTAATATTTAATTCATTTTCATTATTTTATTGGAACTCTTGTTATATCCTAATCGTATGTCCGTAAATAGCCCTAAACCTAATTAATTTTTGTATATTATATTGAATTCAAGATGTTTAAGTATGGATATATTTTCTTTTGGAATACATTTTATTGATGAAAAGAATTGTCGATTACATATCAGAGAGCAACGAGATAAACAAGATGTTATTTGCAAGCGTTGTTAAAGTACGGATCAATATTGGTTTACTAATAAATGGAATTTTAAATGCAAGTCATCTATCGCCTGGGGCTATACGAAGTTCGACTCTGGATTTTGTAATTGTCGTTCCTGAAGGCACATAAAATTAAAATACAAGTAGAGTCGTTCCATATTATTTAAAGCCTTCAATAACCAAACTATCGTCTTTACAGATCAAAGTACTTCATATATAAATATTGCTGATTATTTTGAGATACATATGGGTGAAAAATTAAACGAACAGACTACTAATGAAACACTTAAATGGGTTTATATAGCTATAGGTAATGCTAAACAAAACTTTGCAGGAACATACCATAAAATCAAAGTTAAATACCTCCAACTATACCTTAACGAGTTTGTATACAAACTAAATACATTGTATTTCGGAGAAAAATATTTGATAGGCTTGTAATAGCTAGCATTACAGCTAATGTACATTAAGCGGTCATGCAATTATCCAAATTTAAAATAATGATTAAAATTATTTATACTGTAAAATAATCACTAAATTTAGAGCGTATAAAATATACGTCGCAACTACAAGTTAAATCAAAAGAAAGATAAATGAAAAACTACTTTACACATGTATTAATAGTTCTGTTACTGGTAACGGGGACTATTTTTGCTCAAGACTACACAAAAATTCTCAAAGAAGAACTTTTGTCATCTAGGTCATCTAATAGTATTAATAAACAGGACTTGGAAGGATTAACAATATATAATCAATCTACAAACAGAAGGAGTGGTGTAGAGCATGTATATGCGGTTCAGAAATATAATGGGATAGAAGTTTTTAATGCAAATATAGCAGCTGCTTTTAGAGGGGCTAAACTTATTCATATAGCTAGTAGATTACAATCAGGTATCGCAACTAAAGTCCAGAATATATCTCCAGTATTAACTCCATTACAAGCGGCTACAAAAGCAGCATTAGCTTTAGGAGCAGGTTCTGCAAATTTTACAGTTTTAAAAAGTATATCTTCTCAGGAAGTTGTTCTTGATAAAGGAGGGATTTCTTTGGATGATGTTCCTGTTAAGTTAGTTTATGATCTTACAGAGGATAATGGGTTGAGACTTGCTTGGGATTTAAATATTCATATGATTAATGAACCACATTGGTATAGTGTGCGTGTGGATGCAGTAAGTGGAGATGTTTTAAGTAAAAACGATTGGGTAGTTAGTTGTACCTTCGGAGATCATTCACAAAAAAGATCAATAACGCATTCAACAACAGATAGATTAGATAACTCTTTTGGTTTTAGTAAAGAAATAGCTAATGAAGCTTTGGCAGGGGCTCAATATAATGTATTTGCTTTGCCATTAGAAAGTCCTAATGTTGGACCTAATCAATTAATAACAGATCCTTATGATATAGATGCATCACCTTTTGGGTGGCATGATAACGATGGTGTAGAGGGAGCAGACTTTACAATCACTAGAGGTAATAATGCTTGGGCTCAAGATGATTTAGATGGTTTATTTGAAACAGTTGGAGAGTCACCGGATGGAGGAGATGATTTAATTTTTGATTTTGAATATAATTTTGCAATTGACCCAGTAAACATGCTTGATGCTGTTACAACTAATGTCTTTTATGTAAACAATGTGGTTCATGATGTGATGTATCATTATGGTTTTGATGAAGAGAGTGGTAATTTTCAAGACTTTAATTATAGTGGATTAGGGTTTGATGAAGACTCAGTATTTATAGATGTTCAAGATGGTCAAACCATTAATAATGCAAATTTTGCGACACCTCCAGATGGAGGTCTTCCTCCTAGAATGCAGATGTATTTATGGAGTCCTGCTAACCCTGGGACACTTACTCTTGCAGGAGGAGGACTAGATGGTTCATATCTTGGGGTTCCCGCATCGTTTGGTGCATCTGTACCAGTAAGTGGAGCACCTCCTGTAGAAGCAACATTAGTTTTGGTAGAGGATGATAACTCCTCAAATAATTCTTTAGATATTTATGATGGTTGTGATACTATAGTAAATGGAGCAGATTTAAATGGAAACATAGCTGTTATTCGTAGTGGCGGATGTCCTTTTGGAGATAAGATGCTTAATGCGCAGAATGAAGGTGCAATAGGTGTAATTGTTGTAAATGATACTCCATCAAATCCAATAGTTATGACTGCAGAGGGTAGTTCTGGATCTCAAGTAACAATTCCTAGTATCATGGTAAAACAATCAGATGGAGAGACTATTATCGAAGCTATAAAAGCTGGAGAATCTATAAATGCTGCTATAGCAAGGGTTGTTTTACCTATGCTCGATTCAGCACTTGATAACGGTATTGTTATACATGAGTACGGCCATGGAATTGTAGCTAGATTAACAGCGGGTCCTTTTAATACAAATTGTGCAAGAAATCCAGATAGTGGAGATGAAGGATGGGCAGATTATTATGGTTTAATGCTTACTATGACAGAAAATGATACTGCTGAAGCTGCAAGAGGAATTGCAAATTATGCTGATGGACAAGCTGCTGGTGGAGAAGGAATTCGTCCAAGACCATATAGTACAAGCTTTGATGTAAATAATTTGACGTATGCAATTGTTAATAATGAAAGTGAAATATCTATGCCTCATGGTATAGGTTCTGTATGGGCTACTATGATATGGGATATGACTTGGTATTTGATAGATGAGTATGGTTTTGATGCAGACTTGTATAATGGTGTTGCGGGAAATAACATTGCATTGCAATTAGTTACTGACGGTTTAAAACTACAACCTTGTAATCCAGGATTTGTAGATTCACGTGACGCAATAATTGCTGCAATTGAGATTAACACTATGATACCAGAGGATGATAAAGAAGTGATCAAGTGTGGGATTTGGGGAGCGTTTGCAAGAAGAGGTTTAGGTCTAGATGCAGATCAAGGTAGTCCTTTTAACCGTAATGATCAAGTAGAGGATTTTGAATCTCCTACGTTTGTTTCTGAAGATAATATTTGTGAATTTCCAGAGGAAGAAGTGTTAAGTACAGATGAATTTTTAGAAAATACTTTCTCAATTTTCCCAAACCCTTCCAAAGGGCAGATTAGTATAAATATGAGAGCTAGTTTAGGAAAAGGTCAAATTCAAATTATAGATCTTAATGGTCGTCTTGTTTTTTCTCAAGATAGTTTGTTAGAAGGTGTTTTAAATATTAACACAGGAGCACTTTCAACTGGAGTATACTTACTTCAAGTTTCTAATGAGACAATATTAGAAACTGAAAAACTTATTATTAGATAAACTTAAATTATTATTTTAATAAAAAAAGAGAAGCTAAAAGCTTCTCTTTTTTTATTAAAATAATAATTGCTTTTAATGTCTGATAGATAATGGATCAAGTACAAAGTGTGTGAAATTTTGTATTTAAGCAAATACAATTATATCCAAGTTCAAGCCATAACTACAATACTAATATAAATATTGAGCCTTTCTCAGAGGTATCAAATTCAAACGCTATTTAATTTAGGATTTCCTCAAATATAGATAGCAGAACACATAGGTGTTTATAGAAGTACAATTAGTCTTGAGCTTAAATGAAA
>JALZUG010000029.1 GCA_023301685.1 Rickettsiaceae bacterium | reverse complement strand
GGTGGGGTTTCAGCTGAACAATACGCTATGTGTTTAAATGATGAATCTAAAATCAAAGGTCTGATAGAAAATACTAAACTTGTAGCAAAAGAACCACGTTTTATTGGAACACCTACATTTTTCATTAATGGAAAGCAATTTACAAAACCGTATACTGTTGAGGAATTGTCGAGTGCTATAAACTCAATTCTTAGAGCCGATGAACAAGGATAAATTTGGTAATATTCAAGAAAGAATAGATAAATTTAAAGATAAAAAATCTACTTCTCATAAAGCGGGCCATAGTAGCAAGGCGTTTAATATTGCGGTTGAATTGGTTGCTGGTGCAATTGTTGGTTTAATAATGGGGATGTTTTTTGATAATTTGTTTGATTCAAAGCCCATCTTCCTTATAATCTGTATAATACTTGCAATGGCTGCAGCTTTTAGGTCAATTTGGAAAAAGAATATTAATTAGCAATGTCACATAGTCCATTAGATCAGTTTAAAGTTAAAGAAATAGTTGATATAGAGCTATTTGGTTATGATATTAGTATAACTAACTCGTCTCTATTCATGATGATTGCAGGGGCTTTTATATTTCTATATTTTACATTTGCCTTTAAAAGCAAAAAGCTCATACCAACTAGATTACAAATTAGTGGGGAGCTGATTTACGGAATGATTTCGAATATGCTTGAACAAAATGTTGGCTCAGGTGGCCGTAAGTTTGTTCCTCTCATTTTCACTCTATTTATGTTTATTTTGACGTGTAATTTGCTTGGGATGGTCCCATACGGGTTCACGGTTACAAGCCATATTTCAGTTACTTTTGCTATGGCAATGATGATTTTTCTTTTGGTTACATTGCTTGGTTTATATTTACATGGATTACATTTTTTCTCTTTATTTTTGCCGGCTGGAACGCCATGGTGGCTTGCGCCATTGATGGTAGTGATAGAGTTGTTTGCATATTTAGCAAGACCAGTTAGTCTGTCTCTTCGTTTGGCCGCAAATATGGTTGCAGGTCATGTATTATTGAAAGTAATGGCAGGTTTTGTTGTTTCAATGGTTATATATTTGAAATTTTTACCAATACCATTTATTGTTGTTTTGATAGGATTTGAAATATTTGTTGCGGTATTACAGGCATATATATTTACGATATTGTCTTGTGTATACCTCAATGATGCGATTAATCTTCACTAAATCTATTTAGTCGAGGGTTTAAGTGAGTTTTTACCGGGGAATTTGGATGGTAAAAACTCGGAATTATTAATTTTTATGGAGAAAAATTATGGAAGGAATGGCTTTAAAATTTATAGGCGCCGGTCTTATGGCGTTTGGTATGCTTGGTGCTGCAATAGGAGTGGGTAATATATTTGGTTCACTTCTAAATTCAATTGCACGTAATCCATCAGCTAGTGATCAATTGCAGAGAATGGCTTTTATTGGCGCAGGTCTTGCAGAAGCGATGGGACTTTTCTCATTCGTTATTGCAATGTTATTAATTTTCACTTAAAAGACAATTAATAGCGAAACGATATTATGCCTCAGTTTGATGTATCTTCATTTAGCTCTCAGCTGTTTTGGTTAGCAATTATATTTGCTGGATTATATTTTATTGTCAGCAGGTTTATTGCTCCAAAAGCAGAATCTATTCTAACAGCCAGAAATCGCTGTATGGAAGAGAATATTAGCTATGCTGAAGATTATAAAAAGAAAGCAAAAACACTTGATGTTGAAAAACAAGAAAAGCTTGCAGAGGTTAATGCAAGAGTTGAAGAACTGCAGCAAAGAGCGGTGAAGTTGCTTGAATCTCATTTTAGTAAGCAAAGAGAAGAGCTCTCTTCAACTCTTGATCACAAAAAGAAGACAGCTTTAGCTGAAATCGAAAAATATGTTGATAAGTTTCATACAGATGAACCAAACTCATGCGTAAGCTTAGCGGCTTTCATTGTTGAGAAAATTACTGATAAACCAGCGGATAAAAAGCTGCTTAAGGAAATACATTCGAGGGCATAATGATACATTTTTTTGATGAAAGCTTTGTAGTTGCGGTTTGTTTTGTTATTTTTATATATCTTGCATATCGTCCTGTTAAAAAAGCAATAATTGCATCTCTTGATGCGAGGATTAATGAGATTAAAGCAAAATTAGCAGAGACTGAAGAGCTTAAAAAAGATGCAAAATTGCTTTTAGATGAAATAAAGCAAGAAATGGAAATTTTTGAAGAAAGAAAAAAAACCATTTTGGAAAGTGCAGACACTAGCACTCAGAGGTTAGTTGAAACTAGAACTAAAGAAATGGAGTTAATGCTAGCTCGCAAGAAGGATTCAGCAATTAAATCTATCGATAATCAAAAGGAAAAAGCTAGCGACCAAATGCGTGCAGAGTTTACTGATGCTGTTCTAAAGACAGTCAGAACGTACCTTATCGAAACAAAAAATAATTCTGTTTCCGATGAGGAAATAATCTCACATCTTTTGAAGAAGTAGTTTTTCTATAAAGCGTAATAAATCCATATACAGTTTTATTATTAACCTAAAAATAAGTTTATAAGTTATATAAAACTTTGCTTCTATTTTTTATAGAGCTCAATATGTTGTCACTTTGAATATTCCGATTTTTTTAAAAATCATAAATAATTGGCTCTATTCCTTCATTTTAATGATTGCATTAGATATTTATTGCAAAAAAAGAGTTTTCATTAGACTGGAGAAATTTAAAACACAGACAGGATACAATTTATGCCTTTATCAATTGAAACATAGCAATTAATGGATGCTAGCCAAGCAGTATTGAAGAAATCATTTAGTCAGGAGGAAATAAGCAGTATTGCCTATTTTGTTGAGGTTGCAAGTGGGAAAGCTAATAATCTATCAAATGAAGAAAAAGCATCTTTAGAGAAATTTTTTGAAAATGCAGTTAACAATCAGGGTTTAAATAAAAAAGTATCTAAGGCATGAAGTCTATGCCTCAAGAGCTTGCAGTTACATCAAAAGCATCGGGTCTTGTACGCAATTTTTGTTATAAAACCCGTTTTATGGATAATATTGAAGAGATTAATAAAAAAACAGCCCGTAATTTGGAGCTATAAGAAAGTGGACAAACTGTTGAAGCTTCAGAAAAGATGAATTTATCTGAAATCGGTATGTTGACTGATACTCTCAAATCTCAGGATATTATTAATCTTCTAAGTAGCAATAATATTATCACGCCAGGTGGAAAGTTAGACACTGTACAATCTACTATTTCATCAACAAAGGAAGTATTGCAACGCTTAAATAAGAAATTAGATTCTGGAATGGATGTGCAGTCAGGTGATATGTATTTACTCATACACAGAGTCAAAATGCTTTGATGAATCGAGATCCTAAATCTTTCTTTGAGAAAGCTAAAAACCATGTAACGAAATATCAGCATGCTGCAACTCTGTATAAAAGAGATGATGAAACTCTTTTGGACACTTATAACACCTATATTGATCAAGTTGAAGGTTATATAAATTATGCAAAAGATCTCAATAATTTGCATATGCAAGAGTTTGTAAGACTTAGTAAGTCAGGTCACATGACTGAAGAAGTAGCTAGTGCGATTAATCAGTTTAGTCAAGAAAATATGACGGCAATAAGGGCTTTAAGTGATCAGATCGAAAAATATGATAAGATTGCTACAAAAGTTCATGGAAATACTGATTTTGAAATCACTAATGATATGGATAGAATGATTTCTGCTGGTCTTGCATCTGATGTTGGTGATGCTGAGCCTAAAGTTGGTTTAAAAGGTAAAGTCGCCGGTTCAGTTGCAGATAGAGCCAACACTGGCATGGGTATATTAAATTTGGTAATAAAGGGCATAAAGCTGATAAAGTTGAAGAAAATAAGTTTGAGAACCTAAGAGATAGGATGCTGGGGCTAAATGGTGAAGAAGCCAGCAAAAATATGTTATGTTCAGAATTTGCGGCAAAAGCTACCCTTACAGCCTTTGTGGAACTTAATGATTGGATAGAAAAACGGCGTGAAAAAAGCCCTGAACACTCCTATAGAGAATAAGGAAGTATTGAATAGAGTTCACCCACAGAGACTACTTGAGCTGATGGAAAGCTCTGGATGTGTTACAGAGGTCAAGAATCCTATTTTAGAACAATTAGTTAATACTAATAATTATAAGAAAAATTATCATGTGAAGGAAAATGCTACTGAGCTTCTCTATGACAGAATTAAGACTTTGGCAAGTGAAACTAGAGATGATCAAGATAAATTTGTCAAAGATGCATCAGTTATATTCAAAGCATATATGAAAGCTGAGAACCCTGAACACGGTAGAAGTGATCAAGAAATTAACGATATGCTAAAACCTGCATTGGTTAATTTACATGACACTTATAAAACAAGAAATCCAGAAAGCTTTATGCAAAAACTGCAGCAATTTGTAGTCAAAGTTAAAGAGTTTTGTGGTAAAAAATTTGGTTATTAATATAACACCGTAAAAAGTGGCGTTAAAAATATATTAAATTCTACGCCTGAAGAGAAAGGTTCTGAAAAAGTTGCTAAATCTACCCCTAAGGAAAGTAAGGCAGTAGTTGTATCAACAGTCAAAGAGCCAAAAAAGGAAACTGCCGTTGAGAAGTACGTCACAAATAGAGGTGGTCATGTGAAATCTTCTTCCAAAGGAACAAAAAAACAAACCGCAGTAGAAAAATACACTACGAGTAGAAGTTCTTCTTCTTCAAAAAGAGGAAGATAATAGAGTTATTTTAATTTGAAAAGCTGAAAAAAACTAAAATAATCGGTATTTACAAGTGTGGAGCCGCCGCCATAGTATTCTCCATTTTATTCATTGCTTTTTTGTTCCTTACAAAATTAAAGCGAAAACATTATAAACTAAAGATAGGATAAAAAGTATTCTGTTTTACTACTATGGGTACTACTTGATTTTATTATCTAATAGTTTTCCTATGTTACCAAATGAATATCTATTACGTGTAAAATAATCTCTTACAGCATCTTTTGCTGAATAGGTAAATAAAAAGCCTTTATTATCACCATCGAACGATCTTGAACATTTTTTCATGCTTTCATCTATCATTTCTAGATCTCTTTTAATCGCTCCGTTTGTAACCGCAATTTTTCTATACCTTTTTGCTTCAGATTTATTATATTTAACTCCATTTTTACATAGATAATTTTTTCCAAGTATTAGAGGTGCAATAACTGATCCTTGAGTAGAAGCTAAAATCAAGTGTGATGTAGCCTTCTCGTGGTTTCCTTTGTCTCTATATAAAGCTCCAATAGCTGCATTTCCGTGCTTTGCTTCTTTTTCTTTAACTTCATTTAATATACGTAGTGCTTTTTCATAATTTCCTGAACGTACAAAGTTAAAAGCATATGGAATTTGAGCATACAAATATTTTTGTTTAGCTGCTTGGTTTAAGGTTTTTGGATTTGGATTAAAAATATCTCTTTGAAGTCTGTATACACCTAAATTATACAGAGCTTCCAGAGAGCCAAGCTTACTAGCAAGTGTAAAGTTTTTCTCTAGTAACTCTTTATCACGCATGTCGTAGGTAATTACAGAATTCATAAACCCTGTAAACAGATAACCTCTAGCATCTCCTTTTTTACCAGCTTTTATAAATTCTTCATAAGCTCTCTTAAAATTTTTCTCTACTTTATTTCCATGCAAGTAATTAGCTCCTATTATAATGTGCTGTTTTGCAGATTCTAAATCGGAATTATTCGATTTTATGGTTTTGTAATTTCCAGATTGTGTGCATGATGCTAGACTCAGTAAAATAATTATCGTAAATAAGTGTTTTATATTCATATTAATATTTCTATTACGGTTTTTCTTTTGGTGGAGCCAGGCGGAATCGAACCGCCGACCTTTTGAATGCCATTCAAACGCTCTACCGACTGAGCTATGACCCCATATTATGTTTAATAGACCTAATTTTAAGGTTAAATTCTATATTTAGTTTAACCAATAAGAACTAAAAATTTCTGACCTTGAGTATATAAAATTTTAGCTTTTTTGCAAGAGCATATGTGTTATATTGCAAGGGTGTTGGAACTGGTTGTTTTTGTAATGGAAAAGAAAAAATTTAATAAACTTAATAGGACATTTGCTCGCAGAATAGGAAAAACTTTGTCGGATTTGAATAAATCTGTCTTGGAAAATGATTTACCAAAAGTGATTTATAGTCTCAAAAAGCTGGAAGCAACAAAATACGAGAAAGTATTTTTTGAAATTGGTTATGGTATGGGAGAGCATTTTATTAACCAGTTAAAATCTAATCCTGACCACCTATATGTTGGAGCAGAAGTTTACTTAAATGGCGTTGCTAATGTTTTGAAAAAGTTGAAGGATTATGATGGCGACAATTATATGCTATGGCCAGATGATCTAGATGCGATGCTTGAGCAAATGCCAGATAAATCTTTGGATGGGATATATGTATTATTTCCAGATCCTTGGCATAAAAGAAAATATCTCAAAAAAAGATTATTTAATGTTGAAAGATTGGCTTTATTCAAGCAAAAGCTAAAAAACGGAGGATTTATTTCATTTGCTTCTGATATAGATGATTATTTTGACTCCGCTAAGTCAATTTTGGAAAGTGACGAGGAATTTAAAATTACTGGAGACGATTTCTTAATTCCGCATGTTGGATATATTCAAACAAAATATCATACAAAAGCTATCAGAGAAGGCCGGGTTGCACAATTCGTTTCTGCTACTTACGAATTTTAATAATAATCGGTGCTTGCAATTTAAAATTGCAAATTTTAGAATGTGATTGTTGTAATTACAGATTATTACATTATTTCTAATCAACCAAACTAAAATTTATTATGTCAAAAGATAAAGGTAAAGGTAAAAAAAAAGAAGTTCCAAAAATAGATGTATGTTATCCGGTATTTTATGAACTAATACAGTCATATGGAACCTTAGATAAAGTTTTAGAGGCTTATCCTCAATTTTCAGATTTAATTTATCCCAATGGTATGCAGTCAGAAGATGAAGCAAAGCAATGTGAGCAAAGTCAACTAGTAGGTGTTGCTGAAAGGGCTGATTAATCGAGTTATCTGCAGTTAGAAATGAGATTGTTGATTTTAAAATATAATCTTTGTATGATCTGACGATAAACTTAAAGTTTGTTAAATTAAAAAGAGTATTTCTATGAACCCATATATTAGTCAAGAGGCAAATGATTTTACTGCAAAAACAGTAATGCCTGATAATGTTATTGAAGATAAATTTAATCTAAAAAAATATCTAAACGGTGATAAAGGGGTTTTGTTCTTTTATCCTTTAGATTTTACGTTTGTTTGTCCGTCTGAAATTATTGCATTTAATAATAGGCTTGGTGAGTTTGCTTCAAGGAAAGTAAAGCTTATAGGTGTTAGTATTGATTCGCATTTTTCACATCACGCATGGAAAGCTATGCCTGTAAATAAAGGTGGTATTGGTAATATCCAGTTTCCATTAGTTTCTGATTTAAATAAAGAAATTTCAACAGCATATAATGTTCTTAATGAAGAAAGTGTTTCATACAGAGCTACTTTCTTAATTGATGAGCATTTTAATGTAAGACATTATGTAGTTAATGACTTACCACTTGGTAGAAATGTTGATGAAACGCTTAGAATGATTGACGCACTTGATCACCATAATGAATTTGGTGAAGTATGTCCTGCAGGATGGCAAAAAGGCGATCAAGGTATGAAAGCAACTCAGCAAGGTGTTTCTGATTATCTGACTTCAAATGCAGAAAGTCTATAAATTTTAGAGGGTAAGGGGCTAAAACTGATGCTTAAAACATTGCTTGCTAGGGAAAAGCCCCCTGTCTATTCGCAAGAAACAATTGATATCTTGCGTCTTATTCGTAGCCAAAATGTTGGACCTAAAACTTTTTCTAATCTTATAAAATTATTTGGATCAGCGAGTGTTGCGCTTGAGAATATCGAAGAATTTTCAGTAAAAGGTGGTAGAGCTAAACCAATAAAGCCATATTCTGCCCCGGATGCTGAAAAAGAAATTGAAGCATTAGAAAAAAATAAATCATTTTTACTTACATATAAGGATATAAAATATTCTGATTTGCTTATGCAAATTCATGATTTTCCACCGGTTATTTCATACAAAGGCAATGTTGAATTGCTAAGTAGTGAGACTATAGCTATTGTTGGTGCAAGAAACAGCTCTATTAATAGCCGAACATTTGCAAAAAAGATATCTAAAGAGCTTACGTCAGCTGGATATGTTACAGTCTCCGGACTTGCTAGAGGAATTGATACAGCCGTTCACGAGGCAGATGTGAGTAACACCATTGCTGTGGTAGCTGGAGGTATAGATTATATATATCCACCTGAGAATAAAAAATTATATGAAAGGATTGTGAGTCAAGGGCTTATAATAGCAGAACTTCCTATTGGTTCGAAGCCGCTTAGCCAGCATTTTCCTCAGAGAAACAGAATTATTTCTGGCTTATCCCTTGCTACAATAGTAATTGAAGCGGGATTAAAATCTGGTTCGTTAATAACAGCAAATTTTGCGCTTGAGCAAAATAGAGAAGTCTTTGCTGTTCCTGGTTTCCCAATGGATCCTAGATGCATGGGAAGCAATAAGTTAATTAAGGACGGAGCATACTTGCTTGAATCAAGCAAAGATATTACAGCTAATGTAACTTCAATAAAGAAATTAAAAAAGTCTTTTGAAGATTCGCAAAACTGTAGTAATAATTTCAGAGCTTCTTCTAATAGAGGAAGTGTTAACATTAAAGATACGGATAGAGATGTTATGATCAGTTTACTTTCATCTTCTCCAGTGACGTATGAATCGATTGCAGATGAAACAAATTTCTCTCTTCCAGTGATTTATACAATTTGCTTGGAATTAGAGCTAGCTGGTAGAATTGTTAGGCATCCAGGGAATAAAATATCATTAATATATTAGAATTTATATGAAACTTGTAATTGTAGAGTCGCCGGCAAAGGCAAAAACCATTAATAAATATTTAGGCAGTGATTTTAAGGTTATTGCATCTTTTGGGCATATTCGTGATTTGCCGTCAAAAAATGGTTCGGTACTTCCTGAGAAAGATTTTTTAATGAAATATGAAATTTCTGATAAATCTAGTAAATATGTAAATGAAATTCTAAAATCTGCAAAACAAGCTGATGAAGTTTATCTAGCAACGGATCCGGATCGTGAAGGTGAAGCAATTTCTTGGCATGTTGTTGAGGTGTTAAAAAATAAAAAGATCATTACTGAAGATTCAAAATTTAAGCGTATTGCATTTAATGAAATTACCAAAAAAGCAGTATTAGATGCGGTAGCTTCGCCAAGAGATTTAGATAGTAATTTGGTGAATGCACAGCAGGCAAGACGTGCTTTGGATTATTTAGTTGGTTTTACCTTATCTCCTATTTTATGGCGCAAGCTACCAGGGTGTAAATCAGCTGGACGTGTGCAGTCTGTTGCTTTGCGTTTGATCTGTGAGCGTGAAGATGAAATTGAGCGTTTTAAGAGTCAAGAATATTGGGATATTATGCTTGATGTATTAAATAGTAAAGGGAAGCCTTTTTTAGCAAAATTGTCTCATGTTGATGGTAAGAAGCTTGAGAAATTTTCTATTACAAATAAAGATGCTGCTTCTGCATTAGTTGAAAGGCTCAAAGAAAATCAACTCAGTATTGATTCAATTACTAAAAAACAGCAAAAAAGAAATCCGGCAGCACCATTTATTACTTCTTCTCTGCAGCAAGAAGCTTCGAGAAAGCTTGGCTTTGGTGCTAAAAAGACTATGCAGATTGCTCAAAAATTGTATGAAGGTGTAGATATTGGTGGTGAAACAGTTGGTCTTATTACGTATATGAGAACTGACGGTGTAACTTTATCAGGCGAAGCAATCAGCGGTATAAGGTCTCTTATCGACCAACTATATGGTGATAAATATTTACCAAAGA
This sequence comes from Rickettsiaceae bacterium, assembly GCA_023301685.1. Classification (GTDB taxonomy): domain Bacteria; phylum Pseudomonadota; class Alphaproteobacteria; order Rickettsiales; family Rickettsiaceae; genus Megaera_A. The sequence continues at coordinate 50,473 of JALZUG010000029.1, read as the reverse complement.
GCCCGCGTGCATATAAATCAAAATCGAAAAATGCTCAAGAGGCTCACGAAGCAATTCGCCCTACTGATATTACTCTAACACCCGAAAAATGCTCAGCTAATTTAGATAAGGATCAATTAAAACTATATGATTTAATCTGGAAGCGTACTATGGCTTGTCAGATGGAAAGTGTCGTTGTTGATATGGTTGGCGCTGATCTTGTTTCAGAGGATAAAAATTTTACAGCAAGAGCTACTGGTTCAACAATTACTTTTGATGGTTTCTATAAGATTTACCAAGAAGGTAGAGACGATAGTGAAGAAGAGAAGAATAAAACACTTCCACCGCTTTATGAAGGTGAAAAGATTGATACTAAGAAGATTAATCCTCAGCAGCATTTTACAGAACCCCCACCAAGATTTTCTGAAGCAAGTTTGGTTAAGCGTTTAGAAGAACTTGGTATTGGTCGTCCTTCGACTTATGCATCTATTATATCAGTTCTTCAAGATAGAAATTATGTAAGAGTTGAGAAAAAGAGATTTTTCCCAAATGATTTAGGTCGCTTAGTTACGGCTTTTCTTGTTGGGTTTTTCGAGCAATATGTTGAGTATGATTTTACTGCAGATTTAGAAGATGATCTTGATAAAGTCGCAGAAGGTGGGCTTGGTTGGAAAAATTTGCTTGGTAATTTCTGGACTGGGTTTAATCAAAATGTAGATAAGGTTAGCGATCAAAAGATTGCGGATGTTATTGACTATGTTGAAAACTCTCTTGAGTTTCACTTATATGGTGAGGAAGGCTCAGAGGAATATAAAAAGAATAAGAAATGTCCATCTTGTTCTGATGGTGAATTAAGCCTCAAGCTTGGAAAATATGGTGCATTTTTAGCATGTAGTAACTATCCAGACTGTACATTTAAGAAGCAGGTTTCGAAAAGTGATAATGATGCAGATGCTGGACAATCATTTATAGATAATACTAAGTTGCTTGGACAAAACCCAGATGGAGAGGATATATATTTAAAGAAAGGACCGTATGGCTGGTATGTTCAAGTTGGAGAAGCAAAATCAAAGAAAGAAAAACCTAAGCGTAGTCCAGTACCAGCTGGAATTAAGCCTGAAACTCTTGAGTTATCCGTCGCTCTTAAACTTCTGAACTTACCTTTGAATGTTGGCAAACACCCAGAAACAAATGAAGAAGTTCTTATGGGTATTGGTAAGTTTGGTCCATATTTAAAATACCAAAATAAGTTTACTTCAATTCCAAAATCAATTGATCCGTTTACGGTAAAAATTGACCAGGCTGCCGAGATTATTGCTGCTAAAAAAGAAAAGGCAAAAAAATAACCAAAACAAAATATTCCTGTCAGTAAATAATGTTCATACTGACAGGAATATTTTTATCTTTAGAGCCTTATGCAACCAGTTTTTTAGATGCTTCTAGGGCATTTGAATTGAACCTTGCAATAGAGTTAAACTTCTGTGAAGTTTTCTTCAATGCTGGATTTTTCAAAATATCGCCTATACTCTGAGTTTTAATATCTCCAAGAATAATAGTTGATATTTGCGAACTTTTACCAAACGTATATACTTCTCCATTACTAGATATAAAGAATGCGTTTCTAGCTCGATCTTCAATTGCACGATCGTAAATTTTAATATCCTTATACTTATTTTTTATAGCATGAACGGCGTTTCCAAATTTAGATTTCTCTAAAATCATTTGATCAGCCAACTTATCTCCAGATCTTAAAGGCCACCATTGATATATTGACCAGGTTTTAATAGATTTGTGCTTTTCTACTATCTGCGCTATACCGTCTAAAGCATCAACATTTCTCTTACTTACTGTTGTATTAAGCCTTATTGGCACACTAAACGCGTCAGCCAATGACAAGCTATACAGGAGTTTATCTAACAAATCTTTTTTTCCTCTTCTGAAAGTTTCAATCGTTTTTTGATCAGTTCCATCTACTGGAACGCCGATATAAGCAATTAGATCTTTTAAATTATATAAAAGATGTGGGTTTAGATTATATGTTACTGTATCAATTCCGATCTTTAATCCTTTGCCTTTTGCGTACTTGCAAAACTCGACTAAATCTGGCCAAAGGAGGGGGTCACCACCTGATATTATTAGTTCTGTTGTTCCAGCATCTGCGATTTTATCCAATATTTCCTTACATTGATCTATATTTATAACATCTGAATTAAAAATATTGTAGCAACCACGGCAAGTTAAAGGACATCTGTTAAATACCCCCCAATTTACTCTTGTGATAGTAGATTTTGTAGGCTGAGGTTTTAGCATATCAATTACAGTTTCTTTAACTTCTCTATATTCTTCAAGAACTTTTTCATCCTTTATTGAGTTAAACAATTCAAATGCTCTCTCTAACTTTTCTCGATTTGGTAGTTTTTGCATCAACAGAGTTGCAGATTGAGCTTTTAGTTTATCATTATCTGGTCTGATTTTTAGAGCATTAGATAGTTTCTCTTCTAAAGAAGTTAGCCTATCTACTGTAAAGTTTTCAAAATTTGTTCTATCTACAAATTCTTTATCTAGGTCAGTCTCTGCGTTGTTATATTTCTCATTCCTCATTTTAATCCAGTCAGTTGGCAAAATTTGTAAAGGTTCAAGTTTAATTTGAGGATTTTCTATATTCTTTTTTGCAAGTAGTTTTAGCTTATCGCTGAAAGAATAGGATGCTCCTTCTGTACCCTTTGTTCTGTATAATAAGTAGCCAATTGGAGAAGTATCAGCATAGCTACGGAATATTTTATATAGACCATCTTTTTGGCTGATTTCCATCAAATCTTCGGAATCTATTATTGCTATTGACTCTTTAATCATAATTCTCTGATTTTCACTAAGCATTCCAGGAGTTATTCTGTATGCATGATCACTATTTAATACTCCTGCTTCAAAATCTGCTAGCTTATTTAATTGTAGAACCAGATTTACTTCTTTAAAGGCTATTTTCTCTATAAATTGACTGTTCTTCATTTTCCTTTTCCAAATTTATTATTTAAGTTTGTGGAGTGACAAATGCGTCCTCAGGTTCACAATATGCCTGGTTAAGGAAAATTAAGATATTCGATAAAAGGTCATAATTATGTGATTAAGTGATATGCACGTAGTAAGATCTGAGAAGAAGTGGAGCAGTTTATCTGGAGTAAAAATTTATTTATGAAAATATGTGTGTAGAAAATGAAGTTTAAGTAGGAATTGCTTAGAAGATTTGACAAAAACGTAAAAATATTAATCATTACATGCGGATTTATATCAGTTTTTAATTATTAGTCTAACATATACTAATCCTTGCTTTTTAATCTGAAATTGAGTAGTTTCATAACTTGAGTTTAAGAAATATATAGAGACATTATTAGTGTCAGATTTATTTGGCTTTGGGACTACGGAAAAATCTAGTGCCAAGGATAATTCTTATACGGCCAGCGATATCGAGGTTCTAGAGGGTCTTGAACCTGTTCGCATGCGTCCTGGGATGTATATTGGAGGTACAGATGAATCAGCAATGCACCACCTTGTTTCAGAAGTCCTCGATAATTCTATGGATGAAGCAGTCGCTGGTTTTGCTTCCAAAATAACTATAGAGATGTATGCTGATGGATCTATCTCAATTGGAGATAATGGTCGTGGTATACCAGTTGATAACCATCCTAAATTTCCTAAAAAATCAGCTTTAGAAGTGATCCTAACTACACTGCATTCGGGAGGTAAGTTTTCTGATAAATCATATCAAACATCTGGTGGTTTGCATGGTGTTGGTGTTTCAGTTGTAAATGCATTATCTGAAAATTTAACAGTAGAAGTTTTTAGAAGTGGTACTTCTTATACTCAGAAATATTCTAAAGGAATACCTAAAACTAAGTTGGAAAAAGCATCAGCCCTCAAAAAGCTAAAAGGAACAAAAATTACCTTTAGTCCTGATTATAGTATCTTTGATAAATCAATTTCGTTGAAACCTAAAAAGATTTATGATTTGGCTAAGTCAAAAGCATATTTGTATAAAGGAGTTGAGATCCATTGGGTTTGTGCTTCGGACCTTGTGAAATCTGAAGATGTTCCAGTTAGTGATGTAATACATTTCCCGAATGGTTTAAAGGATTATCTAGACTCAAAACTAGATAAAAGCAAAATTATAGGTGGTGAGATTTTTTCAGGTAGTGCTGAAATAAAATCTGAACATATCAAAATAGAATGGGCTATGTGTTGGCACGAGAATACTGATTTTGTAAGATCTTATTGTAATACGATTCCAACTCCTCAAGGTGGAACGCATGAACAAGGCACAAGAGCGGCTCTTTCGCGTAGTGTTAAGATTTACGGTGAGATGACTAGCTTAAAAAAAGTATCACAAGTAACTGCTGATGATATTTTAGAATCAGCTTGCGTTATGCTTTCTGTTTTTATTAAAGAACCAGTGTTTCAAGGGCAAACTAAAGAAAAGTTAGTTTCAAGAGGGATAGCAAAACACGTAGAAAACAGTATTAAAGATCATTTTGATCATTGGCTTAGTGGTAATAAAAAATCCTCGGATAATTTAATTCAGCATTTTATAAATAATGCAGAATATAGGTTAAGCCGTAAAAATGAGAGAAGTGTAAATCGTAAGACTGCAATACAGAAACTAAGATTACCTGGAAAGCTTGCAGATTGTAGTAAAACTAGTTCAGAAGGAACAGAATTATTCTTGGTTGAGGGTGATTCAGCTGGTGGATCTGCAAAGCAGGCAAGAGATCGCCAGACACAAGCTATCTTGCCTCTTCGTGGTAAAATTCTAAATGTTGCTAATGCAGCTTCTGGTAAAATTGCTGCAAATCAAGAAATACAAGATCTTGAAGTTGCATTAAATTGTGGATCACTTGGTAATTATCGCGAAGAAAACTTACGCTATGAAAAAGTAGTTATCATGACGGATGCTGATGTTGATGGTGCTCATATCGCGTCACTATTGATGACATTCTTTTATTTGCGTATGAGAAAATTAATAGAAAATGGGCATTTATATCTAGCAAGGCCACCACTATATAGGCTAGTACAAGGATCAACAACTCATTATGCTGCTGATGAAGAACAAAAGGGCAAACTATTTGAGAAGTTATCAAAAGATCGTAAAAAAATTGAAGTTGGAAGATTTAAAGGTCTTGGAGAAATGACACCAAAACAGCTAAAAGAGACCACAATGGATCCAAAAACTCGTATGATGTATAAAGTAAGTGTGGCTGACTTTGAAAATATAGATACAATAGTTGATAATTTAATGGGCAAGAAACCTGAAAAAAGGTTTCAATTTATTCAAGAACGAGTACTTGCCCAAGATAAAAATGAGATTGAATTATATGTATAATTTTATTACCAAACATATTCTGTTTAAATTATTTTTAGCTGTACAAGTTGCATTGCTTCTTAGTGTTGTTAATTCTGCTTATGCTAAAGATAAAGAAAAGCAAGAAGACAAGCACCCAAACAGCTATTATTTTAGGCAGTTTCAAGATGTATTCCAAAGAATTGAAAAGACATATATTCAAGATCCAAAGCGTCAAGAGATGACAAATGAGGCGATAAATGGAATGCTCAGATCTCTTGATCCTTACTCCGGTTATTTTACAGATGATGATTTTGATTTTTTCGTAAATCAAACTGATGGAGAGTTTGGTGGTATTGGTGTTGAGATAATACCAGATAGTGGAGCAATAAAAGTAATTACGCCAATTGATGACCTTCCGGCATACGAAGCGGGGATTAGAGCTGGTGATTATATAGTCGGTGTTAATGGTCAATTAGTTTCTAATCTTGGTTTTAATAAAGCTGTTCAAGAAATGCGGGGTGAGCCTGGAACAAAATTAAATCTTCTCGTAGTAAAAGAAGAAGAGAACAAAACAGAGGAAATCGAATTAAAGCGTGAAATTGTTAAAATAAAACCAATTAAATATGAGATTGAAGAAGAAGATTTTGGTGGTGTTGGTTATGTAAGGATTGTAGCTTTTAATCATCAAACTAGCACTGATTTGAAAAAAGCTATTGCTGATATTGAGAAGAAACTAAAAGCTAAAAAGAAAAATCTAAAAGGTATTATCCTAGATGTGAGAAGCAATCCTGGTGGTTTATTTGACGAAGCAACTGCTGTTAGTGAATATTTCATAGATCATGGAGTTATTGTTTCGGTTAAGGGAAGAAATAAAGGTGATGATACAGTGACTTCTGCAGGGAGGTTTGTTGCAAAAGCTCCAAAAGTTCCTCTAGTAGTTCTGATTAATTCAGGTACTGCTTCTGCAGCAGAAATCGTTGCTGGTGCACTACAAGATCATGGTAGAGCAGTTATAGTTGGTACAACATCTTATGGTAAAGGGTTAGTTCAAGTTTTTACTCAAATTGGCAAGCGTAAAGCTGTGAAACTAACGACAGCAAAATACTATACCCCAAGTGGTAGATCTATTAATGCAAAGGGGATTGAGCCGGATATTTATATTGAAAATGCTAAGGTAGAGTTTTCAGAAAAAGAGGATAACGAAAAGTCGTTTACTAGTTCATCAATAAAAAGCTATTTGAAAAAATATAATAGTGATGAAAAAACTGAAGAGGTATCTGATGTTAAGGAACATAAGATGTCTCAAAAGTATAAAGATGATTATCAATATGCTAGAGCATATGATTTGATTAGAGGTTTGATTATTAATCATTCAAAATAGATAATTCATGATAAAAGATACACAACTCAGAGCTAGAATTAAGAGATATTTAATAGGATTAAATATAGTCCTAGGTGTCGTGTTATTTTCATTAATAATCTATTGGGTAGCTTCCGTTCGTCCAAGCCAAATTGATCAAGCAATTCAACTGGGCCAGTATAGATTTTATACAATGGATAATTTGCCGCTGGGTGATAATCAAATAAAACCAGACTATATTGGTTTGCAACGTGCTGTAGCTGATACTACTGAAGAGATAAGTCAAGTGGAGCAAGAATTAGCTGCTATTGATTCTAATCCAGCTGATGTTGATTTTTCTGATACTAGTGAGTTACTTGCAGATACTAATAAATTATTAGAAAAAACAAATCAGCTTTTGACTGCGAAGAGCGCTACAAAATCGGCAAAACAAAAGAAGAAGAGGCAATATACAGGCGCTCCAAAAATATCAATTATTGTTACGAATTTGGGTTTAAATCGCCGTTCAACAGAACTTGCTTTAACATTACCAAAACAGTGTGCTTTAGGGTTCTTACCATATACAAAAAGTTTAAAACCTTTGCTGCACAGAGCGCAAGGAAATGGGCATGAAATATATTTATATTTGCCTTTGCAGACTAGCAAGTCTCATGATAATCCTGGTAGATATGCTTTGATGAATAATTTAGCTCAAGAAGAAAATTCTCTGCGTTTAAATGTTATATTAAATTCTCATGCTAGATATGATGGTGTTTATTCTAGTTATAAAGAAGTATTTACAGATAATGTTCGTGCATCAGAAATGGTTTTCGATCATTTAGACGATAAAAATTTAATTTTTGTATTGGGCAAAGGGGTTGGTTATCCAGTTCCTGACCATATAAAATCACACGATAATATTTTACCAACAAATATAATAATTGATGAAGAGCCGGATAAAGAGTCAATTTCAGCTCAGCTAAATGAATTAATTAGAGTAGCTGAAGAAGAAGGAATTGCTCTTGGATACGCACAAGGCTTTACCTTAACAATCGAAATGATAAGGAAATGGGCGCCAGCTCTAAGGAGTCAGGGTATAAAACTTGTACCAGTGTCTGAACTGTTAAAGGAGTATAATTCATGAGTTCAAAAACAGTAAAAATTGACGTGAGTGAATTACCTTTCCGTCAAGGTGTTGGTATGATGATTATTGATAAAAATGATAGGGTGTTTGTTGGAAAAAGAATTGATTCAAAAGTAAATGGCTGGCAAATGCCACAAGGTGGAATTGATTTAGGTGAAACCCCAAGTAGTGCTGCTCTTCGTGAAATGAAAGAGGAAATAGGTTCAGGTAAAGGCAAGATAATAGCTGAAAGTAAAAAATGGTATAGTTATAGAGTGCCAAATTTTTTAATTCCAAAGTTATGGGATGGAAAGTATTGCGGACAGAGACAAAAATGGTTTTTAATTCGTTTTACAGGTAAGGATTCTGAGATTAATATTAATACAGAGCATCCAGAATTTGATCAATGGAAATGGGTGGATTTTGACAGATTGCTTGTTGATATTATTCCATTTAAATTAAAACTATATGAGCAGGTCGTAGAAGAGTTTAAATCTCTCCTTGAAAAGCAAAAGTAATTATAAAATTCTTTACTTAAAATATTTGGCTTTTTCTAAGTTTCAGCAACGGTATATACAGGTGTTACTTCAGTACTACTATCTTCAGCAACAACATTTGGAGCTACTCCAATGAGTTGTAATCCATATGACCATATTGTCGATAAACTCAGCGAATGCGTTTCAGTTTCAGCAGGATGTTCTACGCTTTGAGGCATGCCTACTAAATCTTCATGTACTATTTCTCCAAATGATGCCCCTGGATCAAAATGTTCACTAACGTCATGTCCTTCAATATATAGAATTAAAACATCAAAAGAATTATTAAGCTTTTGAAGTTTTTGTTTAAAATCATCTATTTCTTTTTCGGAATTCGGCCTAGCTTTTCCATTCATTTCATCAACCCAAAATTCTAGCATAATTTGTTTACAGGCCAATATTGGATTATCAGGTAAAAATAATATTTCATTTTTGTGGCATGAGGGTAGTTCTCCTTCAGCGTGCTCATCAGTAACTTCTTTAGCAGGTATTTTATCATGTAAAAATGTATTTATATTATCTATTTTGCGTAAGAATATGTCTTTCTCAAGCCTTAATTTAGTTAGAATTTCTTTTACTTCCGTAATTTTTTGTACTAGAGAAGAAGCATCTGATATCCTTTGCTCAAATTCTGATTTGCATTTCAAAATAACTTCTTTTAATTTTTCAGTATTTATACTTTTCTTTTCTAAGCATGTATATTTCATGCCAATAAATTCATTCAGTGTATGGGCATAATCTATCAATTCTTTGTCGGTTAAGCCATGAAGGGCGGTTTCAAACTGCATTTCTAATACTGATAGGTCTTCATCTTTTTCAGCAGGGATTTGAGTTACATTTTGTTGGGATGCTATAAACTCTGATATAATATTTGGAAATTTTGTGTAATCGTATGTATCTCCACTACTTTTTGCTTTAATAGAGTCAGTAATTATAGAACTTATTAATGTAGTAATTTCTAGGGTTTTTACAAGAAAATCAATATTACCCTTAATATTGTCTTTTTGCATTTTGGGAGAGCTAGCCATAATTAGAAGTGACATTTGCGCTAGGCTAGACATTTTTCCTAAAGTAATCAAAGGATTATCATCTAATGGCACTTCCGGAAATAGAAAATTAAATAAATCTTCTGAACGTTTATTATGCTCATTAAAAAACAATCTTGCATATGAGGGAAGGTTACTTGGATCTTGAATCACGAGTCGTGGGATAGTTTGTGCAAAGGCAAAAAAATCTTCATTAGGAAGAGTTGCAATTACTTCTCTTATACTATCAACTGTATTAGTTTTTGCCATGATTCTCTTTTTATAAATTACTTATCATCAAGAGTAATTTATAAATTTTTCCTCGTCTATTATTTTTAGTTGATTTGTATATATAAAACTCTATTTATAGTTGTTTATGGTGTAATATGTAAGACTCAAAGTTTATATAGGTTATAGACCTTTTGATGCTTCATTTTGTAAGATGATAAAAACTATTCTTTTTTAATTCAGCACTACCTTTCAATTATTCATTGAGCATAAGAAATATTATCTTGATTAAACCTATAATTGGAATAATTATATAAAAATAAACTATTAATATAATGAGGTAACATGGCAAAGGGTGGAATTGACAGTGATAGTTCAGTTGAGACTGTAGAGGTATTGATGGGCCAGTGGCTTGGATGTGCTATGGATGAGTTAAACGAAGCTGAGTTTTTAAAAACTGCAGAACAAGTTAAGGATTTAATTATAGCTGAAGATCAAAACCCGCACTTAAAAGATACAGATTATAGCTTATCTGTATCTTTAAGAGAATTTACAACAACATTAAAAGAGTTTTCGACATCACTTTGTAGATCATTAAATGCAAGAGTAGAGGTGAAAGCTAGGGAAATGCAGACCAATCTTGAAAGAAGCTATAATATAAAATCTCAAATCTCAAATATAAAGGACGAAGTGGAATCAGCTAGTGAGGAATGTATAAAAGGAGGAGATTTTCAAAAGATTTTACCAGAATTATACGCTCTTACTTTAGAGAGTTTTAATATGGTTAGAACTAAAATTAGAATTATCAATATAGATTGTTGGTAAGCAGATACAAGATATAAAAAAGGGTTGTAAATTTTTTAAACAATTTCCACCGATTATAAGTATCTATTCCCAAGGGCAAGATATAAGTGAATATATTGAAGAAACGGATGTTGTTGAAGGTGGTGATATAGATGTATCGGATGGAGTCCACCCTCCTATTGTTCTACTAGAAAATCCTGGTGAAAATAATGAAGTAGTAGCAAATCATGAGTCTTTAGAATGCGAGCAGTTTCCTCAGTTTTTATCCAAGTTGGGTGATCAAAAATTTTTAGAATTTGTAGAAGCTAATTCTAAATTAGAAGAGAATGATACAGCACAAATATTTTATAATGAATTTTTCAAGAGACTTAGAGAAATTGGACAAGATATTAGCACGATTATAGGAATACAAACAGTTATTGAAGGTTATAAGGAGGCTATGGAAGCTAAAATTGCAGATATGACTAGTTTATCTCAGGGTTTATATGATAGTCTATCCTTAAAAATGCTGGAGTTAAAGTTAGAGTTTGGAATGCAAATTAAAGAAATAGAAGGTAAACTTAGAGAATGTAGTCAACTATCTCAATTAAAGGTTAGATATGATATCTTAACAGACGGATTTCCAGAAGAGCTTTCTGAATATTCCAGAAATATACATCAAGATACAACATTTATGGATGATTTTATTATGGTTGGTACAGATCATGAAGCTCGAGATACAGAAGTAAGTGGTGCAAGTGCAAGCACCGTTGTTGGAGAATGACTAGACTATAATTGTATTAAAATATTATAGGTTTTACTTTGTTATCGAGAGAGTTTATTATAATTTTTGATTAGATAAAAGATATTATATATTGATTATTTCATCAATCGAATTACAGATCATGTTTAAGTCTTTCTCTCTAGAGAGACTGTGATTCCCGCCTTTAATTATCTTAAGAGAGACATTATTATGAGGTATTTTAGAAAAAATTCTCTCAGAAATGCTTGAAGGGACATCAATATCTTGCTCTCCATGCAGTAAGTGTACAGGGCATTTTATATTAATTTTATCTTTATTAAGTAGTAAGTGATTGCGTCCATCTTTTATTAAGTCGAAGCTAATCGGATATATGTGTTCGCAATTTGGATCTGTTCCTCCTACATCACAAATACCGTCAGTGTTCATTTTTTGTTTTTGACTATCAGTTAGTTTATTCCATATAAGTTCTTCAGAAAAATCTGGAGCAGATGATATACCAACTATACCAATAATATCATTTGGACGTTTTATAGATGCCAGTAGTGTTATCCATGCCCCCATACTAGATCCTACTAGAAGAACTGGCTGTTTTACTAATTTATCAATGATAAGGTTTAAGCCTTCTTGCCAATTGTTTATAGTTTGGCTAGAAAATTCTCCATAAGATTGTCCATGACCAAAATTATCAAACCTTACAAAATTATAGTCATTCATCTTACAGTGTTCTTCAAGCCACATTGCTTTGCTTCCGTTCATATCTGACATCAATCCATGATGGAAAATGATAAAAGGCGCTTTCTTTTTTGAGGTTTTATATTTATTATATGCTAAAAACTTTTCTTTATTATCGGTATATAGGATATCCATAGTTTAGAAACTTCATATGAATGATTGATTATGTCTATAGATAAAAAATACCAGAAAAAAACTATTCTGCAAGTTGTGCCGGCTTTAATTTCTGGAGGTGTTGAAAGAGGAACTTTAGAAATAGCAAAAAATATAGTGAGAGTTGGTCATAACTCAATCGTTATTTCAGCAGGTGGTCCTATGGTAGACTCGCTTGTTGATAGTGGTTCAGAGCATATCACACTAAATGTTGCCAGTAAGAATCCAATAACGATTTGGAAAAATGCACGCAAGGTAGCTAATATTATACGTAGTAGAAATATTAGCATTGTGCATGCAAGGTCAAGAGCACCTGCTTGGAGTTGTTATATGGCTGCAAAAGCTACAAACGTAAAATTGATAACTACTTTTCACGGTATTTATAATTTCAAAAATTTTCTTAAAAAATTCTATAATAGTGTAATGACAGAAGGGCGCAGCGTAATAGCTGTTTCAAATTTTGTAAAGAAACATATTGTAGATAATTATAAAGTCGATCCGAACAGGATTACAGTGATTCATAGAGGAGTAAATCATCACGAATTTTCAAAAGATAAATTATTAGAAGATAAGTTAAGCAGGTATAGAGAAAAATACAGAGTTCCAGCAGATACGCCCGTTCTTTTACTACCTTCGAGAATGACGCGTTGGAAAGGACATATGGTGTTGATTGATGCGCTAGAGAAAATAAAGCACTTGAATTTTTATTGTATTATGGCTGGTGATTTAGCGAAACATCCAACATATGTATCGCGCATTAAAGAAAAGATTCATCAATATAAGCTGCAAAGTCATATTCAATTATTTGGCAATGAACCAGATATAATAAGCTTATACGGTATTTCGGATATAGTTCTATCAACTTCTATAGAACCAGAAGCTTTTGGCCGAACGATTATTGAAGCTCAAGCTATGGAAAAAATAGTTATAGCAACCAATATTGGTGGTGCATGTGAGACTATTCAGGATGGATTAAATGGTTTTCACGTGGAACCTAACGATAGTATTGCACTCGCGCAAAAGATAGAGCGTTGTTTGTCTCTTATTGGTTCAGAGCAAGAAAAAAGCATGACAATGAATGCAAGAAGAACCGCCTCTGAAAAATTCTCTCTTGAAAAAATGCTTAAAAATACACTTGCGATATATAATCAGGTAGATTGATTTAGTAATAAACTTACTAATTTATAAGCTATATGTAGCTGGACGTTAAATTGCGAAGAAGTAAAAATGACTACAGCAACTAATGGTATAGGGTAGTTTGATTTATCTAAAGTATCAAAGGAGAAGGCTGAAATGAAAATATTATTTGCACATCCGAATTTTCCTGGTCAATTTAAACATTTGGTAAGGCATTTCGCTAAAAAAAGTAAGTATGAAGTTGTGTTTATTACAACTCATTATAATCAGCAAGCTCCAGCTGGCGTTAAGGTAATATTATCAAAACCCAATACTCCACCAAAGAATAGTAACTCACATCAATATTTAAAAAGTTTTGAAAAATCTGCTTATGCTGCTCAAAGCATGTGGAGGATTTGTAATAAATTAAAGGAATCAGGTTTTGCTCCAGATGTAATCTATGCTCATCCAGGTTGGGGAGATGGTATACTTTTAAAAGATATATTCCCTGATATACCTTTTATTGCCTATATGGAGTTTTATTATAAGGCATTTGGAGCAGATGTGCATTTTTATCCAAACTCAGTTGTAAATCCTGAGCGTGTGGCAAGAATAAGATTTAAAAATGCTACTAATCTACTGAACCTTGAAGCTTGTGATTGGGCTATTAGCCCTACTCATTGGCAAACAAGTTTGCATCCACATGAATTTCACCACAAGTTTTCAGTAATACATGAAGGAATTGATACAGATCTTTTAAAGCCAGTAAAAGATAAAACAGACATTGAACTTCCCGATGGAAATATTTTACCAAAAGATGCTGAAATAGTTACGTATGTCGCTCGGAATTTTGAGCCGTATCGCGGTTTTGAGCAAGTCATGCAGTCTATAGAGATATTAATGAAGCGAAGACCTAAAGCTCATTTTTTGATGATAGGTGATGATGGAGTAAGCTATGGAGCGAAGCTAGCAAATGGACAAACCTATAGAGAAAAAATGCTGGAAGAGCTTAGTCTGGATACATCAAGACTGCATTGGTTTGGTAAATTGTCTTTTGATAAATATGCAAGTATATTAAGCCATTCTATGGCGCATATATATATGACAGTTCCGTTTGTTTTATCTTGGTCAGTTCTCGAAGCAATGTCTATCGGTTGTCCTTTAGTTGCGTCAAAAACATCGCCATTATTTGAAGTAATAAAAGATAATGAGAATGCGTTATTTGCAGATTTTTTTGCGCCAGAAGATATTGCACAAAAAGTATCAAGGCTTCTTGATGATGAGTCTTTGCGAAAGAAAATTAGCAAAAATGGCCGTAAAACTATAATTCAAAAATACAGTATAAAGAAAATTTTGCCAACTTATGAAAAGCTGATTACAAGCATAGCAAGTGGTAAAATTAATAAGGATATTGTAAAGCGCCTAAAGCCAAAAGTAGTAAAAGCAAGCTAGAGTATTAAAGCTCTACTCTTGCTTTTACATAAGAAAATTTAATCACTTACTTAACAATAACCATCAAGATCTTCGCCAAGAGTAGTTGAGCTTTCCCCACAGAGCTGGCTGCTATCGCCTGTATGTAGCTCTGTCAAGAAAATGCCATCGTGTATTTCAGCCAAAGTTGTTTCTGGTGCTGCAATACAGTGTAAAACTTTATTTACTTCAAATTTTGCATCTGGTCTGATGATCGTGTTACCAACTGTAATTTCTCCTTCTAGGGCAACCATTCTGGAAAATGTTTCAAAAGCTTCGGTTAAGAATCTTACAACAGATGTATCCTTACTTAGAAGTCGAATATAACCATCAAATGCAGATAAATCTGACATATTGCTAAGAGGGATATGTGTACAACCAGCAACCTGTGACATTTGCATGAAAAATTGGTGATTACTGCTTCCTAATTCTAAAGTGAATATCTGTAAATTACCAACTGCATCTGTTGCACTCCCAGCAGTATTAATTACATCTAACTGACTAATACCTGATGTATTATCATGACCATCTGTAAATAAGATACTAGCAAAATGAGTATACTGCCCAGAGCTTGCTAATTTCATTATATATTCTAACTGTTCTGATGCTGTTCCGTATAATCTTGTCATACCGTTAGCTTTTAATTGATCTATTACTAAATAAATATCTTCAGGAGTCGAGTTTGACGAGTCAAATGTTTTTAATACATTAGTTTTTGAACCAAATTTAGTTAAAACTATTGTCCAATCAGATGTTGAAGAAGTGAGTTTAGCAACAGTATCCTTTAATTTTTCTTTAGCTACATCTAATTTAGATCTTAAAGAACCCAATTGATTTGGATCATTCATACTATCACTTGTATCAATTGCAAGACTGAAGAAGCTCTTTGGAGTAATTGCATCAACTGCTTCGTCATGGTGTAATTGTGGTAACATTATTGGTGTGAGTTCAACTTGACCATCCATGCCAACTTTAGGATTAAAGATGAGCTCTGCAAGTTCGGCTCCTACATATCTCTTTAAAGTATCTAAATGAACTGTATAGTGATTCGCATCACTTCCAATAACTTGAGCAATTACAGGAAGAGTTGTAAGAGCTGACGTACAATGTAAGCTTAGTAATTGTAAAAATGCAAAAAGGTTAAAAGTAGTTGTAACAGTATTGCCAGTTGTTGATACATCAAATACATTACCATCAAGTGGTTCAACATCAACATCTCCCAATTCATCTGCTTCCTCGGCACTACTTATAGGCCCTCTTGTTCCTCTTATTATTGCAGCTACGCTTTCTGGATGAGCTAGCACTTGCCCAGCAAGTTCAGCATTACTTTGTTGTCTACTAACTCCTCTAGAAGATTTTGTTGTATGAGATACACTATAGAGTCCGTGTGAGTCAGTAACAGGTTGCATTCCATCTATGCCAAGCTCATGCATAGCGTTAGGTGTAAATACCCTACCAAGTGCACTATCCACTACTAATGCACCGCTTTCTCGTGCCTCGCTTGCAAGTGCTTCTACATTTAGCTCAGAGACATACTCGTCAAGAGGATCTATGGATACTACAACTACTTCTTCTACGTGATCATCGTCGTTCTCTTGTCTATCTGATAGATTAGCAGCTATACTTTCAGTAGAAGTAGTAGCCGAACTTGTACTAACTCCACTCAAAGCGTCATCTGTATCTACGGTACCACCTACCATAATATCACTAGTAGTAACACTTCCGCCTGTGTCAGCAGTAGTACCACTGTTTGATGTAGTCGGAATTGCTCTATATATAGCTCTGACTATATCTCCAGAAAAATTTAGTGCAGCAGCAAGGGTTCTTACAACCATATTATTGGTTATGAATCTAACAATTCCAGTATCTTGATTAACTTCTAAAACTTGAACTTCTTCTCCATCAGTTTCAACTCCTGATGCGGTAGTTAACGCTTGTAGCACATGCTCTACATTTCTTTCATCACTTGTCGTTTGATCTACATCAGATCTTTTCATACTATTTTCTTCCAAATTAATTTGTATTGATTTATTTCTTATAGATTTGTAATAACTAAAAGTAATACTATTAGTTATTATAAATTCTTTGTAATTGCAATAGCTTAATTAAAGATTTTTAAGAAATTAGTTTTAATTTTTCTTCTTTAATTCAGTACTAATTTTTTGATTCATCAGCTTGCGGTAATGTTCTTTAACAGATTCAAGGGAGTATTCACCTTTATATTCAGAATCAAGATCACCAATTTTCTCAAGATAAAAGTTCATTTGCTTCATTTGATTTTCTAAACTTTTAGATGAATTTTTGTTATTTTTTGAGTTTGTGTCTGGATCAAAATGGGAAAAAATTTCTTTTTTAGTGTTGGTGATAAAAGCACGTAGTTTTTTTAGTTTTGATATTATTTGTGGTATATCCTCTGGCTTTACAACTAGAAGAGAAACAACCAATATGACTAATATTTCAAAAAGAGACATACTAAATTTTGTATTATTTAGAATTTTAGGCATTGCTACCAGAATCTCATTAGGATATAAGATTTATATACAAAACTCAAGATAAACTCTGAGTGCATAGATTGAGTAACAAAATATAACAATCTAATAAATTTAGGTTATTTAACAACTATATTACACCAAGTTACTTACCAATTTATTATTACTAAACTTTCATGTCGATAAATACTTATTTCCTAAGCATGCTCCTCAAAGAATGGTAGCTTCGCTTTTAGCAGTTCTAGTTTGTCCTCTACAATTTTAATCCAATTTATTAAATCTTCCTCTTGATCGTATTCTAACGCTTGTTTAAAGTAGTTTAGTGATGCTCTATAGTTGTCAGTTTTATAAAAACAAATACCAAGATTATAAAGCGTGTAATATTCTTTACCGAAAATACTTAACGATTTCTTGTAATATGGAATTGCTTTATCAAACATTTCGATATCGTGAAAAAATATACCTATATTGAAAAAAAGATTACTAGTATTAGGAATGAAATAAAAATTTTCCGCTACTTTATGAATATTTTCTGCCAAATATTCTAATTCAGAATATTTGGCATTTTTTACAAGTTTTAATATTTGTTCGTTAAGAATACTATAAATGTAAGGGTTCCACTTTGACAATTCTAAAATTGAAATATAAGTTTCTAGAGATGCTTCTTGATCGCTACTGCTAACATGGAAACTAAGTAAAAAATATTCACACGGACCAAAGTTCTTAATAGAAAGTTCTAGTGCTAAGCGTGTTTCAGGTAGTTTATTAAAATCTAGGTTGCTAAAAAAAGCTGCAGTTGTAAAACTGGTATAAGAAGTTTGTAATAATTTGCTACCAGACCAATGTTCAAAAACCCTTCCTATAGCATCAAAGTTAGCCATTATTGAGAAGCTGTTACCGTGAATGGCTGTTTTTGGAAAGCCAAAATGCTGGTGTTCTTGGATCATAGTATGGGCTTTATCAGAAGCTAGAATAAACATTTTATCAGAAGAAAAAGATTTGAGTTTTTTTAGTGCATTGAGAGACGCAATTGGAAATAGGAAGTATGAATTATCTAAATTGGTACGATAATCCTCCAAAACAGCATCAAAATCAGGGTCTTTATAGTACTCACTTTTAATTTCTACATCTTCATATTCAATATGAATTTTTTTCCAATCCTTAGGTTGTCCATTGTTAATATTGTCTTCTTCAGTTGTTAAAGAAACTAAAGATTCGTATAGCTTATTGTTTTTAACAGCAAAGACATCATTACGTAGTGCATCAAAAATGTAATTTGAAATGATAGTTAGTGGATTTTTTAAACAGTGTTTTTTAGAGAGAATAATATCACTTTGCTGTAAAATTATTTCATTAAAGTCGCTTTCAAGATCAAGTTCAGCAAAATATAAAATATCTTTCCGAACAAACGTATCAAAAGCATTATTTTCTTTCCAAAAATTGATGTTCTTTTTAGACATGTCGGACATTACGTAGCGAATATTTACATTATTCATATCTAATTCACTAAGTAAATACAGTAAAGCTTTAAGCAGATAATAACTAAATTGTCCTGTTCCGGCACCTAGTTCTAAGATATAAAAAGGTTCTTGAGCTGTTTCTGGATTTTGCTTAGAGTAGTCTTGAATAAAGCGAACAATAACGTTTGCATAAGAGCTAGCTATAAAAGGATTACTTGTAATTTCAAAAGGTACTTCATTACTAGACCAAGCTTCAACACCTTTAGCATTGTAATAACCGCGTTGCCAATCCCATAGTTTAGATTCGGAAAAAGATACTTTGTTTTCAATCAGAATGCTCATCTTACTATACGAAAGTAATCGCTTTAACAGTTTGTTTATGTACAGAGTAGTATAATATTTTTAGCAGTACAAAGCATATCGTAGTTTCTATTCTTTTCTGCAAAAATCTGCAAACTTGTTATATATAAATGCCACTTATTATTGTAAGACTTATGTTCTCTTAAGCCAGTTTTTTATGCCTATATTTCGGATTTTTTGTATCTTCACCAACCACATTGCTCATATAGTTATGATAATCTTCATAATTACCCTCAAACCAAGTAGCACTTCCATCTTGATCATATGAGATAATATGGGTAGCTATGCGGTCAAGGAACCATCTATCGTGGCTGATTACGAATACGCATCCAGCAAAGTCTAAAATTGCATCCTCAAGGGCTCTGAGCGTATCAACATCCAGGTCATTTGATGGCTCATCGAGCAAAATTACATTTGCACCTTCCTTTAGAAGTTTTGCAAGATGTACACGGTTTCTCTCACCTCCTGATAATTGCCCTACTTTCTTTTGCTGTTGCGGTCCTTTAAAGTTAAATGCAGAACAATACGCACGGCTTTTTACTGATGTATCACCAAGCTCTAGAACCTCCAAACCTTCAGAAATTTCTTCCCAAACAGTTTTACCATCGTCAAGATGATCACGTGATTGATCAACATATCCAAGTTTTACTGTATCGCCAATATTTACAGATCCAGAGTCAGGTTCTATTTTGCCAGTAATCATATTAAATAACGTCGATTTACCTGCACCATTTGGGCCAACTATTCCTATAATTGCACCTGGTGGTACTCTAAAACTAAAGTCTTTTAGCAAATCTCTATCAGTAAATTTTTTAGATAATTTATCAACTTCAATTACTAAATCACCAAGTCTTGGTCCATTTGGGACAATAATTTGTGCAACTCCATTGCCTATGTCACGTTTTTTATTCAGTAATTCTTGATATGCGTTGATTCTAGCTTTGCTCTTTGATTGGCGTGCTTTAGGAGATTGCTGTATCCATTCAAGCTCATGTTTCAATTGTTTCTGGCGATCACTCTCTTCTTTTTCTTCATCAGCTAACTTTTTTTGTTTTTGCTCAAGCCAGGAAGAATAATTTGAGTGCCAAGGAACGCATCTACCATGGTCTACCTCTAAGATCCATTCAGCTACATTATCCAAGAAATACCTGTCGTGAGTGATTGCAACCACTGTTCCTTTATAGTCTTTTAAATAATTTTCAAGCCAAGAAACAGATTCTGCATCTAAGTGGTTTGTTGGCTCATCAAGAAGTACCATATCTGGTTTTTCTAGTAATAATTTACATAAAGCTACCCTTCTCTTCTCACCACCAGAAATTTTAGTGACGTCGGCCTCTTTAGGAGGGCAACGAAGTGCGTTCATAGCAATTTCAATTTCACGTTCGATGCTCCAACCATCGCACGCATCAATTTTTTCTTGAAGATCAGCCTGCTTTGCCAATAAATCATTCATCTCATCGTCGGTCATTTCTTCAGCGAATTTAGCGCTTACTTCATTGAACTCGTCGATAAGAGCTTTTTTCTCAGCTAAACCATCCATGATATTTCCAAATACATTTTTACTTGAATCAAGTTGCGGTTCTTGCGGTAAATAGCCAATTTTTACTCCATCTGCAACGAAAGCTTCGCCTTCATACTCTTTGTCAAGACCAGCCATAATCTTCATTATAGTAGATTTACCTGCTCCGTTATGGCCAATAATTCCGATCTTCGCTCCCGGCAAAAATGATAGCCAGGTTTCTTTTAGAATTTCTTTTCCATTTATAGACTTTGTCAAGCCTTTCATTACATACACATACTGATATGACATTGATGAATTCCTTCTTTTGTTATTAGCTTAAAAATATAATTAAATTTTCATTCCAGACTTTGCCCAGTCTGCGTTAAATTTTGCTAGCCCTTTATCTGTTAAATCGTGATTAATTAGTTGTGATAATAGCTTGCCTGGTATTGTCGCAACATCTGCACCGCAAATAGCAGCTTCTGATACGTGCTCAGATGTTCTGATTGATGCTGCCAATATTTTAGTCTCAAATTCATAATTATCGTAAATATCACGGATATCTGTGATTAGTTGCATACCATCAGATCCTATATCATCTAATCTACCTATAAAAGGAGAAATATAAGTAGCACCAGCTTTTGCAGCAAGTAGCGCTTGGTTTGCAGAAAAGCACAGAGTCATATTAGTTTTATGTCCATTATCTGTGAAGTACTTACAAGCCCTTATTCCATTCCAAGTAACAGGAAGTTTTATAACTATATTTTGAGCAATTTTCAGTATTTTCTCTCCCTCCTTGATCATATTCTCATAATCATTCGAAGGTACTTCAATACTTACATCACCATTAACTAAAGAACAAATTTTACTTACAACTTCATGAAAATCAACATCTGCTGAAGCCATTAGTGATGGATTGGTTGTAATACCATCAATAATTCCATATGACTGGTATTTAGTGATTTCATTAAAATCTACGCTGTCTAAAAATATTTCCATATTTCTCGCTAATCAAATTTTGTTAAAATAGAGTCTAACTCTTCAAGATTGCTATAGTAAATCGATATTCTACCGCCATTATTAGAATTTTCAACAATAACTTTTACACCAAACTTTTCACTTAGCGAGTCACTAAGCATTATCAGATCTTCATCTTGTTCTTGGTATTTTGGTTCTGATTTCTTTAATCTTTTAGATTTTTCAGGTTTGTCGGCATTCTTATCACCAGAAACTAGCTCTTCCGTTTTTCGAACACTCAAATCATTCGAAATTATTCTTTTGGCCATCTCTTCTGCATTATCAAGGCCAACTAAGCACCTTGCATGACCCATACTCAATGATCCATCATTAACCATGTTTTTTACAGATTCTGGAAGTTGATTTAGACGCAGTAAATTTGCTATGTGCGAGCGGCTCTTACCAATTACAGATGCAATTTCACTTTGAGTATAACCATATTCATTTACTAGTTTTTGATACCCTTCTGCCTCTTCTATTGCTGTTAATTCATCTCTTTGTATATTTTCAATTAAAGCAACTTCAAAAACTTCTTTTTCATCAAAATCTTTTATAATAACAGGAATTTCTTTAAGCTGAGCTATTTTAGATGCTCTATATCTTCTTTCTCCAGCTACAATTTTATATTTTCCAGAGTCATCTTTTTTGACAATAATTGGTTGAAGGAGACCGTGAGTAGAGATTGAATTAGCAAGTTCTTGTATTTTTTCATCATCAAAGTACTTTCTTGGCTGAGCACTATTTGCATATATTAAGCCTATATCAACTTGATTTGTAGCTTCTGTAACTTCTATTGGTACTATTTCTTCTTTTAATAATGAAGATAACCCTCTTCCTAAAGCTTTGTTTCTCATAATAGTTTCCTAAAATATTTATGCGGAAGCCGCCAATTTTTTGTTTCCTACTTTTTCTCGTTTTACTATTTCTTTTGCCAAATTAATATATGCTCTTGATCCTGAGCAGTTATGATCATATATAATTACAGATTTCCCATGTGAAGGTGCTTCTGAAACTTTTATATTTCTGGGTATAATTGTGTTATATACTAATTTTCCTAGGCAATTCCTAACATCTTTCTCTACTTGTTCCGTTAAACGGTTTCTTTTATCATACATAGTCAGTAAGATTCCACCCACTTTTATAATAGGATTTAATTTTTTTTCAACTATCTCCACAGTTTTAAGCAAATGACTTAATCCCTCAAGTGAATAAAAATCACATAACATCGGAATGATGACTTCATTGCTTGCAACAAGAGCATTTAGAGTCAGTATGTTGAGTGAAGGTGGACAATCTATAATTATGTAGTCAAACTGATCTAAAACACTTGATAATTTGTTTTTTAGTACTGTTTCATGATTATCTTTATCAATCAAATCAAGCTCAATAGCAGCTAAGTTAGTATTTGCAGTGATAATTGATAATTTTGGGATTCCTGTTTCAATTATTGCATTTGATGCAGAATCTAAATTGCACATTACGTGATACGAAGTAATTTTTCTGTCTTCTTGTTTTATTCCAAGCCCACTACTGCTATTTCCTTGAGAATCAAGGTCGATTAGTAATACTTTTTTCTCCATTACAGCAAATATTGTAGACAAATTAACAGCTGTTGTCGTCTTCCCTACCCCACCTTTTTGATTCACAATGGAAATAATTTTTGCAGTCATTTATGTACGTGTTAAATCAGTAATTTCTAGGATTTTGCCAGTTTCTGAAGTGATGCTATCATGAACTGTTTTATTAAACAACCAATGTTTTTGAGCTTTTAGTATTTCATTTTTATATCCAGCGCCCTTATGCAACAGAAATTTATTTCGCACTTTTATTTTAGAACTAAACTCAAAAATAGAATATAATTCGGCAAATGCTCTGGATGTTATTATATCGCACTGCAAATTATCAATATTCTCAATTCTATCATTAATTATTTCAATATTATTATTAGAGAGTTTTGATGCCTGAAGAAGGAAGGCTGTTTTTCTAGAATCACTTTCAATTAACGTAATGTCCTTGATTCCAGCAATGCTGAGAATAATTGCTGGAAAACCAGCTCCTGATCCAAGATCAATTATTTTTGAGTTTTTGTCTATAAGGGGCAAAAGCTGCAATGAATCTAATATGTGACGATTCATTATATTTCCAGATGTTTTTGCGGAAATAAGATTTATTGTTTTATTCCATTTAAGCAATAATTTTTCGAATTCAATAATTTTTTCGAATGCTTCACGTGAAACAAAGTTCTGTATCTTATTCATATTAAATTCAGTTTTTATAGAGAATTAGTTTTTATATGAACAATAATAGCAGTCAAAGCAGCTGGTGTCACGCCTGGTATTCTCCGGGCTGCACCAATTGTTTTAGGTCGGTGATATGAAAGTTTTTCTTGCATCTCAAGTGAAAGGCTTTTTACCGATGAGTAGTTAACTTTACTTGGAATTTTGCACTCTTCCTCATCATTGAATAATTTTATATCTTGATTTTGCCTTTTTAAATAAGCTGAATATTTTGATTCAATTTGTAAATAATTAAGAATTGTAGAATTTATTTCAAGAATTTCAGGAAAAATTTCTGCAGTTTTGTTAATTCCAAAATTGGGTAGTCCTAACAACTTATAGGCTGATTTTTTTGAACCATCTTGAGAAACGGAAATACCAAATTTTGCTAGCTTGCTCGTAGTTATTTTTTTTTCACTTAGTAAGTTTTTGGCAATACTAATATTCTCTATTTTTTCTAAGAATTTTTTCTTTCTAGTACTACCAATGATTCCCACTTCTATCCCCTTATTTGTAAGACGAATATCTGCATTATCAGCACGAAGTGACAATCTGTATTCAGAACGTGAAGTGAACATTCTATATGGTTCAGATGTACCTAGTGTGATTAAATCATCAATCATTACACCAATATAAGAATCAGATCTAGTTAGGATAAATTCTTTGGATGAGGAGCATGCAAGTGCAGCATTAATTCCGGAAATTAATCCTTGCGCACCTGCTTCTTCGTAGCCAGTTGTTCCATTAATCTGTCCTGCGAAATATAGGCCATTAATCTTTTTTGTTTCTAACGTATTTTTAAGTTCTCTAGGGTCTACATAATCATACTCAATAGCATATCCAGGCTGTAATATTTTGGCATTCTCTAAACCCGGAATTGTTTTAAGCCATTTTTCTTGAATATCTTCAGGCAGGGATGTAGATATTCCATTTGGATATATAGTTGAATCATCCAAACCTTCGGGTTCTAAGAAAATTTGGTGGTTTTCTTTTGAGCTGAATCTAACAATTTTATCCTCAATAGATGGACAATATCTTGGCCCAACCCCTTCAATTTGTCCAGAATACATTGCTGATTGATCTAGATTATCTCTAATTATTTTGTGTGTTTCTGGTGTAGTTCTGGTTATAAAACAATTTATTTGCTTTACCTCAACATTTTCTGTCATTTCAGAAAACGGCCTTGGTATTTTATCTCCAGGCTGTATTTCAATCTTACTATAATCTATAGTATTGCCATCTATTCTTGGGGGCGTCCCAGTTTTTAGGCGCCCTAAAGCAAAATCTAATTTTTTTAGTGTATTAGATAATCCGATTGATGGGTCTTCTCCAGCTCTTCCGGCTGGAATTGTTTTTTTACCTATATGAATTACACCATCCAAGAAAGTGCCTGTTGTTAATATTACTTTTTTACAGGCAATTTTATTGTTATGTTTAGTAATTACAGAATTCACCTTCCCATCTACTATTTCTATATCTTCTACTGAATCATATAAAACGGAGAGATTAGGATAGTTTGTAATTTCCTCATGCATTGCTGCTCTGTATAGCGCTCGGTCAGCTTGAGCTCTTGGGCCCCACACAGCTGGTCCTTTACTTTCATTGAGCATTTTATAATGAATTCCTGCTTTGTCGATTACTCTAGCCATTAAGCCGTCTAGAGCGTCAATTTCTTTAACAAGAATACCTTTTGCTACGCCTCCTATTGCAGGATTACACGACATTTCACCCAAATTTTCGGGCTTTAGAGTAATCAATAAAGTATTGGTGCCAGTCCTAGCTGCAGCTGCAGCTGCTTCACAACCAGCATGTCCTCCTCCAATTACAATTACACTATATTCTTTTTTCACGTGAAACAGTTATTTATATGTTTAAGCTACTATTTCGCTTTCATCAAAGAAAAATCCTATTTCTCTTTTTGCACTCTCTGAGCTGTCTGATCCATGGATACTATTTGCTTCTATATTTTGAGCAAAATCCTTTCTTATTGTTCCATTTTCAGCTTCTTCTGGGTTAGTTGCTCCCATTACTTCTCTATTTTTAAGCACTGCGCTTTCGCCTTTTAAGACTTGCAATACTACTGGAGCTGACGTCATATAAGAAATTAAGCTACCAAAAAAAGGTCTTTCACTATGCTCTGCATAGAATTCTTTAGCTTGTTCTTCAGATAGATGAACCATTTTTTGAGCAACAATTTTTAAGTCAGCTGCTTCTAGATATGAATTAATCTTCCCAGTTAGATTTCTTTCAGTTGCATCTGGTTTGATTATAGAAAAAGTATATTCGATTGACATACGTAAACCTTTGTTAATTAATTAAGTGAGTTATTTATATGAATTTTGGGTAATTTTTGCAAGTGTTTTTTGTATTTTCTGGGTATAAACTGAGCTATTCTAATAACATAGCTATCTGCTTTGAACTTAGAATTGCAGTTCTATCGGTTTACCAATGAATATTGGGCGTAAGTAATATGTATATAACTCTACGTACTAATGCGCCCAATTTATAGGTGGTCTGACTGATTTGTTAAATCCCTTCAGAAACCCATTCCAATTTTTGTTTATCAAATTTAATTATTCTTGGCTTTGTATCGATACTATCGAAAGTTACATCCTCCATTAAATTTTTATGGGCAGATATGAAGCCTCTATCTGGAGCAAAAGTTGGATAATATGGTTGAAAATTGCGATACTCGATATTTATATATTTATCTGCTATAGCTTTGTTTGTAGCTGATATTAATTCCGTCAGATTATTCACAGTAGAACTATTTAATGATTTTATCCATAGTCTATATACGCTTTTATTGTCCTGGACAAACATTTCGGGTATGCTGCTGAAGCTACTACCTGTTTGTACGTTTGCAAGTGCTACGCTACCAATAGGTACACCTGATTTCGATGATACAAAATCATCCGCTTCAAAGAATAATCCTCCGGCAAAGTCTAGCATCCTTGAGACCTTGTTTTTTTCTATATCGTATAGTTTTACGTCTTTATCAATTTTTTTACCATCTCTAATAATTGTTAGAGAGATTTTATTAGATTTTGCATTATTCATTCCAAGATCAAAGATAGTTAAATCAGCTGCAATTTTTTTACCATCAATTTTCCACAATATATCTCCAGGTTTTAATGTAGATTCTGCAGTGCCACCTGGCAATACTGAATGTACAACTATTACTCGATTTCTAGAGTCAGGAAATTCTTTTATATATTTTTCCATCTCACTTTTGCTGAATCCTCTGTGTTTTACAGCTTTATCTAAAGAATAGAGTGTAGTAATTATTCCAATATGATTTCTTGTCGGTGTTAATTTATTGGATTTCAATTCGCTTAGTACGCGTTGAACGTATGCTCCTTTTAGTGCTACTGAGTGAGTTTTTCCACCTCCGTATAATACTCCAATTGCTTTATTTTCTGAGTTTAATACTGGTGATCCACTTGCGCCACCCGTAGAGTTCATATTAATTACATAGGAGCCTTGAGGCATCTCACCATTTATTTCGTATAAATCTGATAAGTATCCGCTGTGGAAAGAGAACCCTAAGCCTTCCGTATTACCAACTATAAACACGTCAGTTCCAAGCTTTGGTATTTCATTGGTGAAGTTAATAGACTCTATTTCTTTCGGAAGGTCAGCTGGATTTACTTTTAATACGGCAAAATCTGCGTACATATCGTAGTATGCAACTTTTGCTTCTGCTTGCTTACCGTTGTGAAAAGTAATAAAATATGTACCAACACTAGCTCTTCCAACTACATGATTATTAGTGACTAAGTATCCATCCTTGCTATCAACTATAAATCCAGTTCCAGACCAGCTACCAGTATTTTGATATGCGGACACTGGTACTCTGCTATTGATAGTCACGATAGCTTTTCTTACTTTTTCAATATCTTTTATTTTATCGCTTGCAACTGTATTTAGATCAATAAAAAGTACAATAACAGCAAAAACTTTTAATATTTTTAGCATTTTCTCACTCTAGACTCTTGTAAATAAAATATTATGCCCTATATGAACATACATGGATTGGTTACAAGAGCAGATTATAGCTCTTAAGTCAATAAACAAATTTGATGAGAGGTTTTTTATATGGGAAAAGTTATAGGGATAGATTTAGGTACTACTAATTCATGTGTAGCCGTTATGGACGGTAAGGAGCCTAAAGTTTTGGCTAATGCAGAAGGTGAAAGAACTACTGCTTCTATGGTAGGGTTTACAGAAGGTGATGAAAGATTAGTAGGTCAACCTGCAAAAAGACAAGCTGTGACTAATCCAAATAACACATTATTTGCAATTAAAAGATTGATTGGTCGTAATTTTGAAGACCCAACAGTTAAAAAGGATAAGGAAATGGTGCCTTATAAGATTGTAAAATCTGATAATGGTGATGCTTGGGTTGAAGTTGAAGATAAAAAATATTCTCCAAGTCAAATTAGCGCATATGTTTTGCAAAAAATGAAAGAAACTGCTGAGAATTTTCTTGGTGAAACGGTTACTCAGGCTGTAATTACTGTTCCTGCATATTTTAATGATGCTCAAAGACAAGCAACAAAGGATGCAGGTAAGATTGCTGGTTTGGAAGTAAAGCGTATTATTAACGAACCAACTGCAGCTGCGCTTGCATATGGTCTTGATAAAATCGAAAACAAGACAATAGCGGTATATGATCTGGGTGGTGGTACATTTGATGTATCAGTTCTTGAAATTGGTGATGGTGTATTTGAAGTAAAAGCTACTAATGGTGATACATTCCTTGGTGGTGAAGATTTCGACATGAAGATCTTAAATTACTTAATCGACGAATTTAAGAAGGAAACATCTGTTGATTTAAAGAATGACCCACTAGCTTTGCAAAGGCTAAAAGAAGCCGCTGAGAAAGCTAAAAAAGAACTGTCAACTACGCAGCAAACTGATATTAATTTGCCTTATATTACAGCGGATGCATCTGGTCCAAAACATATGAATATTAAGCTTACAAGATCAAAACTAGAATCATTAGTTGAAGATTTGATTGATCGTAGTATGGAGCCTTGTAAGAAAGCATTGAAAGATGCTGGAATTAAACCAACCGAAGTTGACGAGGTAATTCTTGTTGGTGGTATGACTAGAATGCCAAAAGTAATTGAGAAAGTGAAGGAATTCTTTGGCCGTGAGCCTCATAAAGGTGTTAATCCTGATGAAGTTGTAGCTCTTGGTGCTGCGATTCAAGGTGGCGTGCTACAAGGTGATGTTAAAGATGTATTGCTTCTTGATGTTACTCCTTTATCTCTAGGTATTGAGACTTTAGGTGGTGTGTTTACTCGCTTAATTGATAGGAATACAACAATTCCAGCAAAGAAAAGTCAGGTATTTTCAACGGCTGAAGATAATCAGCACGCTGTAACGATTAGGGTCTTCCAGGGAGAGCGTGAACTTGCTGCCCATAATAAAATATTAGGCCAATTTAATTTGGAAGGAATTCCACCTTCTCCGCGCGGAATGCCGCAAATTGAAGTGACTTTTGATATTGATGTTAATGGTATAGTGCACGTTTCTGCTACGGATAAAGCGAGTGGCAAAGAGCAAAAAGTTACTATTCAAGCGTCTGGTGGTCTTAAAGATGATGAGATTGAGGATATGATTCAGGATGCGGAAAAAAATGCCACTGATGATAAGAAGCGCAAAGAATCTATAGAGACAAAAAATAAGGCAGATGCTTTAATCTATTCAACTGAGAAGAACTTAAAGGATAATGGTGATAAAATTTCTGAATCTGATAAGAAAAATGTCGAAGAGTCTATTGCTGAACTAAAAAAAGCAATGGAAAATGAAGATGATATTGAGCAAATTAATGCAAAAACAGAAAGCTTAGCGGCCGCCAGTATGAAAATTGGAGAAGCAATGTACGGTGCTGCAGCTGATGCAGAGGCCGCTGCAGCTGGTGCTACAGGCCCAGAACAGCAACAAGCTTCTGGTGATTCTGCATCGGCTTCATCAGATGCAAAAGTTGTTGACGGTGAGTTTAAAGACGTAAGCGATAGTAAATAGTTTATTTGCCAGGTGAATGTATAAGTTTCCTGGCAATTAGCATAAATCTTTGAGGTTAATACTGAACATATGTCAAAAAAAGATTATTATGACGTTCTTGGAATTTCACGCTCTGCTAGCTCACAAGAGATTAAGAAAGCATACTTAAAATTGGCTAAGAAATATCATCCAGATAAAAATAGTGATGATCCGGATGCTGAGAAAAAATTTAAAGAGCTTAGCGAAGCGTATGAAGTTTTAAAAGACGATCAGAAAAAAGCTGCTTACGATAGATTCGGCCATGGCGCG
Organism: Rickettsiaceae bacterium; assembly: GCA_023301685.1. Classification (GTDB taxonomy): domain Bacteria; phylum Pseudomonadota; class Alphaproteobacteria; order Rickettsiales; family Rickettsiaceae; genus Megaera_A. Next base: position 20,467 of record JALZUG010000029.1, on the reverse strand, counting down.
TTTGAAAATGGAGGTGCAGGGGCAGGAGGCTTTGGCGGTTTTGGTGGTCAGAGTGGTTTTGCCGGCGCTGATATGAATGATATATTCGGAGACTTCTTTAGTGACTTTATGGGAGGAAGAGGCGGAGGCAGAACAAGATCGCCGCAAGTCAGAGGTTCAGATTTAAAATATAATCTTGAGATAAGTTTAGAAGATGCGTTTAAGGGGCTTGATAAGAAGATAAATTTTACAACAGAAGTAAAATGCACACCTTGTGATGGTCATGGAACCAAAGATAAGGGAAGTACAAATACTTGTCCGCAATGTGGTGGTGCTGGAGCAGTTCGCATGCAGCAAGGTTTTTTTGCTGTTGAGCAGACTTGTAGTAAATGTAATGGATCAGGAAATGTTATTAAAAATCCTTGTAATACTTGTAATGGACATGGTAGGCATTCAAAACAAAAACATTTGATGGTAAATGTTCCCTCAGGTATTGAAGATAATACAAGAATTAGAATTGCTGGTGAAGGAGAGGCTGGCATTCGAGGCGGGTCTTCTGGAGACCTTTATGTATTTATTTCTGTAAAGCCACATGATATATACCAAGTTGATGGAGCCGATTTACATTTTAAACTACCTCTAAGTTTTACAAAGGCTGCACTGGGTGGTGAAGTTTCCGTACCATTAATTGATGGTTCTAAAGTTAAGCTTAAAATACCTGCTGGTACTGAAACGGGTGATCGAGTCCGTTTAAAAGAAAAAGGCATGTCAAAAGTTAGGTCATCTGCGAGAGGTGACTTGTACGCGCATGCTTATATTCATACTCCCAAAAAACTGAACAAAAAACAGAGAGAGTTGCTTGAAACGTTGCATAAAGAGTTGGGTGAAGTAGATGCAAATTATAAGGACGAAGGTTTTTTCTCACGAATGAAAAATATGTGGTCTTAAACTTATAGAGATTTTTGTAAATTTATTGTACTACAATTTAAACTAGTTTAGCATAAAAAGTTAGAGTTTCTAAAATTTTAATTATAGGTGAATGCTATGAGTAACGATAAAGAAGTGCTTCAAAATCTTAAAGACAGTTTAGACAAAATAGGCGAAAAAAGCTCTTTGGCAGATGTTGCTAAACTATTTGATGGGCCAGATTCTCCAATGACAAAATTGGAAGAAGTTGCCAATGCAAGGCTAGAATATTTATCAGAACTTCAATCTGATCTAGTAAAAGTTAGACTTACTCTTCAGGCGGGTGATGATGTTAACTGGGGCTTTGAAGGTAAGGATATTGATAAAAAAACAGCTGCTATTAAGACTGAAATTGATGAAATCCGAGAGTTTAATAAAGTTTTTGGCGAATTAAAAAATGTTGGAACAAGTGAGAAAGCCAGGGATCAATTAGCTGAAAAACTTGATTTGCAAGATAGAATTTCATCAAAGAAGGCAAGCTTTGTAGAAGTGGCAAAAAATTATATTTCAAATTTTATTAAGGCAGTTAAAGCCAAGATATATGGAAAGCCAGTTGATATGAAATCTTTAGAATCTGGAATAAAAGCAATTGGTAAGCATACGGCAGACTTGCAAAGTGAAAATCAAGAGATAGGTGGTAGAGCAAATCAGTTCGTCAAGGAAGTTTATTCAGATAGAGTTAAACAGTCACAAGCTATTTTAGAACCTCAATATGTTAGACAGGCCAAGAAATTAGCAGAAAAAATTGAAAACAGACGACAGCAAAGAAAAACAAATAGAACTGCTTCCGCTAAACCAAAGCAGGATAAGCCTTCAATGAGTCGGTGATAGTGAAGTTTTTGAAATTAATGTTACCTCATAAACTGTATAATAATATTAGTTCCTTAGCATTATGGAAAATATTATTAGTATTTTTACTGTATGTACTGGTAGCTAGCATTTTGTTTGCTAGTGTACCTGGATGGAGTAGTATTGAAATATTATATCTATTGTTCTTTTTTTCCATATTTACAGTTGTTTCTCATTTAATAAATTTACTATTATTTACACGTAAAGTTTTATTAAATGATGCACTAAGATTTAGTATTATAATGCATATTTATATCTGTATTTATGCTTTGTTTCTTATAGCATTAGACTTCTTCTATCCAAAACTTTTCCAACCTGTATATCATTTTATTAGTGAAGGAGCGGGGTTAGTTTTAGTTACATTTCCAGTTTATATTTCTGTGATTATGATAGTCTTTTTTAAAGGCAAATATAGTATTTCTTCATGGAAAGCAGGTGGAGCAATAATGGTTTTATTATATGGCATTTATGCACTATTCGGCTAAGTAATTGAGCTAAGGTTAGTTTGCTATCTTGTTAATTATTATTTTACTTTAGATTATTTATATCTAGTTGTTTATAAAATTTCCTTGCAAAATATTTCTAATAACTGTATAAAGATGGGGCCCATGACAATTTATGGCCCCTTCGTCTAGCGGTTAGGACGTCACCCTTTCACGGTGAAAACACGGGTTCGATTCCCGTAGGGGTCACCATCTGTTTATCTCTCGAGTCAATTAGGGTATATTTCTATGCAATCAAAATATGTCATCATTTTCGGAAGCTCCAGAAGCAATGGTCATACCAGAAAGGCGGTGGATATAGCGTTTGAAAATGTGAATCATGAATTTATAGATTTATCACAGTTTTCAATATCAGAATTTGATTATGAAGCACGAAATCACAGTGATGATTTTCTTTCTGTAATAGAAAAGATTCAAGCGTATGATTACATAGTATTTGCGACTCCCATTTATTGGTATGGACCAAGTAGTAAGCTTAAAATCTTTTTAGATAGATTTAGTGATCTATTAAAAGATCCGTTAAAGGATATAGGGAGGTCATTAAGAGGTAAGAAAATATACGTAGTTTCAAGCAACGGAACTGCCTCGTCTTCTACTTTTGAAAAGCAGTTTGAACTTATATGTGAATATATGAGTATGGAGTATATGGGATGCTATAATCACCATAGTGGAGAAGATAAACAACAATTATCAGACAGCAAGCAAAGCCTAATTACGTTCAGGAAAAAGATTTCTAGCTAAAATTTTCAACATTGTTTATTATCAACGCATAGTAAAGATTCCAATAAATAGGTTTTAAAAATATGGGCGTCAGTTTATTTCAGCTGCTAGTAATTTTATTAATAGTTTTGCTGCTTTTTGGAGCAGGGAAGCTTCCAAAGGTAATGTCAGATTTAGGAAAAGGGCTAAAATCATTTAAATCATCGATGAATGAAGAAGAGAAAAAAGATGATAGTTCTGGTGAAGATAAGAAATAGACACTGTTAGTTAATAATTATCCTGAAAGAGCTGAAGAATCGCTCTGTACTTGAGAAAATTTTTCATGTATAAATGACCAATCGTACAAATACATAAATAATAATTATGAAAATAATCAGATCACTTTTTATTGTTACTGCGCTAATATCCCTTGTTGCGTGCCAGTCCAAGTCTAAAGATGCAGATAAAATAGTACCTGCACAAGAATTATATAATTTGGGTATAAAGGAACTTGAAGCTAAAAATTATAGCAAAGCTGCAAATGCATTTGAGAAGGTGTTTTTCCAGCATCCAGGAAATAGCATTACAGCTGATGCAGAGCTTATGCAAGCTTATTCACTGTATCTAGATGGTGAATATGATGAAGTTGGTGATGTATTGGATATTTTCCTGAAATTGCATCCACGACATAAGGATGTTGCTTATGCGTATTATTTAAAGGCTCTTGCAAATTATGTTCAAATATCGAATGTAAAACTAGATCAATCAAGAACAAGATATGCAAAAGAAGGATTGGAAGAAGTGATTCGTCGTTACCCAGGGTCTAAATATGCAATTGATGCAGCGTTGAAGATTGATTTGGTAAACGATCATTTAGCTGGTAAGGAGATGCTGGTTGGACGCTATTACCTTAAAAAAAGAAATCCGGTTGCTGCAATAAAAAGATTTCAAGAAGTTGTTGAAGAGTATAGTACAACAACTCATATTCCAGAAGCGCTACATAGGCTAGTTGAAAGTAATCTTATGCTAGGCCTTGTTAATGAAGCTAAGAAATATGCAAATGTTCTAGAACATAATTATCCACAAAGTAAATGGACAGCTTTCAGTAAAAGGCTATTAAAATAATGCGATGTTACAGAGTCTTCATATTAAAGATTTTATTCTTATTGAAAAACTAGAATTAGATTTTTCTGAAGGTTTTACTGTAATAACTGGTGATACTGGTGCTGGTAAATCGATATTATTAGATTCAATACTATTTTGTCTCGGCGAAAAATTTTCTGGCAATCCTGTGCGTCCAGGTGCTGAAAATTGTTCAGTTTCATGTGTGTTTTCTACAAATAAACAAACCAATCAATTTTTAGGATCTCATGATATAGAGCCTGACGAGCAAATTATTATTAAACGCACGCAAAATAACCAGGCAAGAAAGAAGTTTTTTATAAATGATCAGATTGTATCTGTCAAAATCTTACAACAATTATTTGATTTTCTTTTGGAGATGCATGGACAACATAATCATACATTGCTGCTAAATACTAGCTCTCATATGGAGATTCTGGATGAGTATGGAAGGTTTGGTAGGCTTAGAGCTAGCGTTTCTGAAACATATAAAGAATGGCAAAGTGTGGAAAGGCAAATATCAGAATTTGCTAAGGATAAATCTAGTTTAGAAGATGAAACAGAATATCTAAATCACATATGCGATGAGCTTGAGACAGCTGAAATAAAAATTGGTGAAGAGCAAGAACTCGCTGATATCAAAAAGAGATTGCAGAACAAAGATAAGGAAGTAAAGCTTTTAGATAATATTATTTCTGAAATTGAAGAGAGTTCGTTTTCTCAAATAATTGCTCGTGCTCAAAGAGCTCTTTCCGAAATTGAAGACAATACAGCTTTAGTACAAGTTAATGCTGACTTAGAGTTAGCCTATGATAAAATAGAGGATGCAAAATCTGCATTAAATAGCGCTATAAGAGACTACGACTTGAGTGAATACTCGCTCGAAGAAATTGATGATCGCTTATATGAAATTAGGGATTTGGCAAGAAAACATAGCGTACGAGTTGATGAACTGCCGGAATTTTTACTTAAGTCCAAAGAAAGGCTACAGCTACTAGAAACAACAATAAGTGATAGTTCAGATCTAGAGATAAAAGTAGAAAACTTTAAGAAAGAATATTTTGTAAATGCTAAGCTATTATCGGAGAAAAGAAATAAGTCGGCTTTAAATATTGAAGAAAAGACGATGTCTGAGCTTGCTTTCTTAGAAATGAAAAAAGCAGTTTTTAAAGTTGAACTCGAAAACGAAGAACAATTCGCCTCAGCCAATGGTATGGATAAGATTAGGTTTACTGCGTCTACAAATCCAGGTATGGCTTTATCTCCAATAGATAAAATAGCATCTGGTGGAGAGCTCTCACGTTTTATGCTAGCGTTCCGTGTTGCATTATTTGATAGCGCTCCAAAAAATACTATTATTTTTGATGAGATTGATGTTGGAATTAGTGGGTCTGTTGCGGAATCTATTGGTCAGAGGCTAAATTTATTAAGTAAAGCTGTACAAATTATTGTTATTACTCATCAGCCACAAGTTGCTGGGAAAGCTGACAACCATATTTTAGTTGAAAAATTGCAAGGTGATGATCATACTCATGTTAATGCAAAAATTTTGCAAGAAGAGGGTAAATCGCTTGAACTTGCGAGGATGATTTCTGGTAAGACAATAACTAAAGCAGGAATTGATGCTGCAAAGGAATTAATAACTTAAAAGAGGTGCTAGAGGAAAAGCTATGACTAAAAAATTACTTACACTAATAATATTTGCTATAACATTTTCATTTTCAAATGCATTTGCAGGTGACGATAAAAGAAAAGGTGCTCATTTAAATGTTTCCGCTTCAGAGAGTGTAGAAGTTGAAGAAGACCTATTGGTTGTAAATTTGCGCTTTGAAACTGAAGGAAAAAATCCCCAGGAAGTACAAAAAGCAATAAATGAAAAAATGACGAATGCGCTTGCAGAAGTGAAAAAGCACAAAAAAATCAAAGTATCTACAGAGCATTATTCTGTCTACAAATATAGCCCACGCGTGAAAAAAGGCGAAAAAAGAAGAACTATTTGGAAAGGTAGTCAGTCAATGCAGTTAAAGAGTAAGGATTCTGCAGAAATACTTAAAACAACAGGCGCATTACAATCTATGGGCTTAGCAGTAAATGGATTAAACTATGTTGTTTCACCTGAGCTTAGTGAAGAAACTCGTGATTCCCTTATGGAAAAATCAGTAGAAAAACTTCTAAGTAAAGCCAAGCGAGTTGCAAAAGTTTTAGGTAAGGACGATATAGAGGTGTTAAATATCAATGTTGATTCAAATAATTACTACCCATCACCTATGCCAATGCGTGCTTCAGGTATGATGATGAAAAGCATGGATGCTGAATCAGTTCCAGTAGCATCGCCTGGTCAAAGCAGAATTTCAACAACAGTTAGTGCTACTATTTTGATAAAAGACGATTAGAGATTAGTTATAGCTTATAAACATAACAAATATTATACTTTTTAGGTGATAATTAATGGCAATAGAAAAATTTGCTGCGGCAAAAGTTATTATTTTACATCCTACTGAAGACAAGTTGCTTCTTGTATCAAGAGTAATAGATGATCAAGTCGTTTTTGAACCTGCTGGCGGGCGGCTAGACGTAGATTTTGATCAAAAAATTGCAGAAACATTTGAAGAATGCGCTATTCGAGAGGCAAAAGAAGAGCTAAATCTTGATATAAAATTGGGAGTATATTTAGGAAACTACCACTTTTTTTGGAAGCAGGTTCCCGATCCAAGCATTAGAGCTTTTACTATCTGTAATGTATATATGGCGGAATCACTTAGTGACTTTGCGCAGCTAAATGTAGTAGGTGATCTTGAAAGTTCTCCAGTTTACCCTCAATGGGTCTCATACGAGTCAATCTTAAGTAGAAGAGTTCCTTTTGATGATTCATGTATTGGTCTTCAAGATATTATTTATAGTGTAGTAAAAAACATCAAATCTAGGCTAGAAGTAGTGTGATACTTTAAAATACCAACTGATATTATATTTGTTAGTGCTTTTGCTTTACTTTTGCTGCCTTTATATTATAAAATCAAACCATTAGTATAAAAAGTAACCAAAATTAGTACCAATAATGAATATTCATGAATATCAGGCCAAGCAGGTCTTAAACAAATATGGCGTTCCAACCTCAAGTGGGATTGTTGCACTTAAAGCCGAAGAAGTTGATGAGCTAATGAAAGATTTTGACGCTGATCTATATGTTGTTAAAGCACAAATTCACGCTGGTGGTAGAGGAAAAGCAGGGGGCGTTAAAGTTGTCAAAGACAAAGAAGAAGCAAGAAAGCAAGCACACGAAATGTTTGGCAAAACTCTTGTTACTCACCAAACAGGTCCAGATGGGCAGGTTGTAAAGCGAGTCTATGTAGAATCTGGTTGTGGTATAGAAAAAGAATACTACTTTAGTGCGGTTTTAGATAGGGCGACTAGCAGAATCACATTTATGGCATCGACAGAGGGTGGTGTTGATATTGAGGATGTTGCAGAAAAAACCCCTGAAAAAATAATCAAAGTATCAGTAGATCCTGCAACTGGTTTGCAATCATTCCATTGTAGATCACTAGCATTTGGTCTTGGTTTTTCAGGAGATCAAGCTAAGCAGATGATGAAAATGGCAAGTTGTGTTTATGATGCTTTTGTTTCAACTGATGCATCGCAAGTTGAGATCAATCCACTTGTTGTTACTACTGAAGGTAATCTGCTTGCTCTTGACGCTAAGATGAATTTTGATGAAAATGGTTTGTTTAGACATCCTGAGATAGAAGCTCTTCGTGATGAAGATGAAGAAGATCCGTTGGAGGTAAAGGCAAGTAAGCATGATTTAAGCTATGTTCGTATGGATGGTAATATTGGATGTATGGTAAATGGTGCAGGTCTTGCAATGTCTACCATGGATATCATCAAATTATACGGTGCAGAGCCTGCAAATTTTCTTGATGTTGGTGGTGGGGCCGATACAGAGAGAGTTACCGAGGCATTTAAAATTATCCTGTCTGACAAAGCGGTTAAAGGAATATTAGTAAATATTTTTGGTGGCATTATGCGCTGCGATGTTATTGCAGAAGGTGTAGTTGCAGCTGCTAAAGAAGTCGGAGTTGATGTACCTTTAGTTGTAAGGCTAGCTGGTACGAACTTTGAGGTTGGTAAAGAGATACTTGCGAATTCAGGTTTAAAAATAATTGCAGCTGATGATCTTGGTGATGCTGCAGAAAAAATTGTTAAGGCGATATAATTGGGAGAGTTTAGTAAATATGTCAATATTAATTAATAAAGATACAAAAGTAATATGCCAGGGTTTTACTGGCTCTCAAGGTACATTCCATTCAAAGCAAGCTATTGAATATGGAACAAAGATGGTAGGCGGTGTGACACCTGGTAAAGGCGGTCAAACGCACATGGACCTTCCAGTATATAATACAGTTCAGGAAGCTATTGATAAAACAGGTGCAAATGCATCTGTGATCTATGTTCCTCCACCATTTGCGGCTGACTCAATCTTAGAAGCAATTGACGCTGAGATAGAATTAGCAATTTGTATTACAGAGGGGATACCTGCGATTGATATGTTAAAGGTAAAAAGAGCTCTTGTAGGTTCTAAAACCAGATTAGTAGGGCCAAACTGTCCAGGTGTTATAACTCCAGAAGAATGTAAAATTGGTATTATGCCAGGCCATATTCACAGAAAGGGCAAGGTTGGTATTGTTTCACGTTCAGGTACACTAACATACGAAGCAGTAGCTCAAACAACAGCAGTTGGTTTAGGTCAATCTACATGTGTTGGTATTGGAGGTGATCCAATTAATGGCACGAATTTTATTGATTGCTTAGATCTATTCATTAAAGATGATGAAACTGAAGCTATAATTATGATTGGTGAAATTGGTGGAACGGCAGAAGAAGAAGCTGCAGATTTCATTAAGCAATCAAAAACGAAGAAGCCTGTTGTTGGATTTATCGCAGGTGTTACTGCTCCTCCAGGAAAAAGAATGGGGCATGCCGGTGCTATTATTGCTGGTGGTAAAGGATCTGCTGGAGATAAGCTAGAAGCGCTGAAGAGTGCTGGGGTAGTAGTATCTGACTCTCCATCTGATATTGGAAAAACAATGCAAAAATTGCTTGGCTAATTTTTTTATATATAGTATTTTGTATTCAATATTTATACGATGTATTTGTATGCGTGGTAATTTTCGTCTTGCGCATGCTTACATTCGTTATGATATGTTTAACTTTTTACTGCAATGTACATAGAGATGCAGTCTATTTTAAGCAGCATGATCTATGCTGGATAGAATTAAAAAAGATAAGTTAGAGCATACTAATATTTTAGACGAGTTATAGTTTTGTACTGGTAGATGAGCTCTGTCTTATAATAATTTTTTAAAAATGTAATTTAGAGGTATTCATGAATAATTATAAAATATACGCGCCATTAGTATTAGTGATGGGAATATTAATGTTCTTATTAAATTATTGTACTAAAATAGCGGCATGCGCTTTTGTATTTACACTACTAATGTTTACTGTAAATACTATTTCTAAAATATTTGGTTTTAAAAGAGCATTACAGACAATATCAGCGTATGTTGGAATTAACATACTATTTTTAAGTGATTATAATTATGCAGTTGGTGGTCAAGTTTTTGAATATCTTGTTCCAACTTCATTACTAGCAGTTTTATTTGCTTCTATCGTATTGATGAAAACTACATCATTACTTGAAGGCAAGATAGGAGCTTTAAAGAGCACATTCATTGCGCTTATTTCTGCGGCTATAATTGATGGAGTAGCAATGTCTGTATATTTTACAAACTATTTATCGTCTTCTAAAATTAGTTCAATTTTCTTGAAAGAAGTATCTTTCAAATGTTTATATGCATTTGTTATTTTAGCAGTAGTTAAAGTAATATCATCTGTTTTAGGTAAGTACGAGTTACAAGATTTTAGATTTAAGCTGAGAAACTAAGGCTTAAATTAGAATTTTTTGATCTGTATTAGCAAAGAATAAATAAAAAACCCACTAACTTGTATGTTTGTGGGTTTTTTTTAATGTTATCTTATGATGCTGCATCGCCAGCAAGCGCTATTTCAGTATCTTCCATTCTTAGCATAGGCAATATACTATCTAAATTTTCGCTCGCATGTTTTAAAAATTCAATACTTGTATGTTCTGAGTCTTCTATTAAATCAAGAATGCTTTGCAGTTTAGTAGAAACATGGCCATAAAGCTTTTGGTGATAAGCTATATCCGCTTCTTCTAGTTTTTCTCTAAAACCTTTTAGAGTTTTTTGTACGAGAATATTAATATACATGTTATCACTTGCAGCTTCTTCTATGTCATGAAGTGCTTTTGCATAAAATTCGCATTTTTGTTCAAGTGATAATTCAGCTGTTAATTCATTATAACTATTAGAATTCGCAGTACGAATTAATGAAACAATCTTATCCGTTGGCGATATTTCGCTAAAATTTTCCATTACACGTTCTACAATTTCCCTTTCTTGCGTAGTAATTGGTGATTGTTGTAGTAGTTTGAATCCATGTTCTAAATCTGGATTCGTTATCATTAAATGTACTATATCTTCAATTTGACTGGGTTCTAGACTAAGTATGGAATCGATTTTGAAACTGGCGAGTAATTCTTGTGCTTCTTTTAGTTTATCAGTTCGTGCATCCCATTCTCTTTGCATGTGATCCTTAAAACTATTAGGAAATGCGCTATGTGGAGATATCTTCATTTTAGATACAAACTCGTCTACTCTTCTGCTAATTCCATCGAGAAAACCTGAATCAGTGATGCCTTCATCTTCAATCTTGTTCCATAATTTACGAATGGCCAAAGTTAGGAATTTAATGTCTTGTGCAACAACATTATCTCCTTTTGAAAACGAAACTTTTACTCCGCTTTCTGGGTTGATTATAAACTCGGCATATTTAGCTATCTTAAAAAGAATCTTACAATTTTTGACAGCTAATTCATTTTGTTCTTTCTTTGAAGATGCACCTTTATAAAAGCTATATTTTAGTGATGATTCCGCTAGATTTCCTTTTGAACTTTTTATCGTAGTATCTGCGCCAAGTGAAATAAGTTTCCAAATACTGCTAAAACTTAAGTTCTTTGCTGCATGGTGTAGAGCAGTGTTGCCTTTTGGATCACGGAAATTTATATCCATTCCTGCTGCTGAAAATTCATCTATTAAAAAATGTTTGTCAAGTTTTGCTGCTTCAATAATAAGTTGTGGATTAGATCCATAAATAGCTATTAGTCCGTTTGTTCCTAGTGTCCAGTCTATATTTGTAAAATTTGCACTATTTGATGTTGATTTTGAAATTTTTCCCATAATTATCCTCCCCCAAGAATTTTATGAATATGTATACTTAAGATAAAGTTAACATATTAACTATTATGCAATATAATTGTGAACAAGTAAATGATATAGATAATATATAAAGTAGTGGTGCCGCTAGAGAGAATTGAACTTTCGACCTCATCATTACCAATGATGCGCTCTACCACTGAGCTATAGCGGCAAAAAATAGTGGTTTTTACAAAATTTTTGTGTGATAAGTGGACTAAAATTTGTAAGTACAGATTTTTGCCATATTATTAGCATAAGGTCAAGGAAAAATAGAATTTATGACAGATAATTTAAAAAACCAAAAAGTAAAGTCAGATCAAAGAGAGGCAGATCTATCTTCTGCACTACGTAAGAATCTTTTAAGGAGAAAGTCAGCAAAAAAAACTAATAAGGAAAAAGTCTGATGAATGATTTATATATTGGCTTTATGAGCGGGACTTCCTGTGACGGAGTTGATGCATCTTTAATAGAGACAGATGGGAAAGATTACTTTAAACCTATACATAATATTGCAATTTCGTACGATCTTAATACAAGAAATCAATTGCAAGAGTTATTTGTGCATTCAATACCATTTCTTGAAATCGAGAAGAAATTAACTGAGTTTCACATACAAGCCGGAAACAAACTTTTAAGTGAGTCCGGATATTCAGCAAATGAAATTAAAGCCGCTGGCTTTCATGGGCAGACAGTTTTTCATAAACCTGATGAAGGATTAACATGGCAAATTGGTAATCCTCATATGCTTGCATCAGGCCTTGGTATTGATATTGTACATGATTTTAGGAGGAGAGATGTTGCATATGGTGGTCAAGGGGCGCCATTGATTCCAATTTTTCATAAATTATTAGCAAAAGAGCATGATTTACCAAGTGTTATAGTTAATATTGGTGGAGTTGCTAATCTGACTTATATTGATGAGGAAGATTTGATTGCCTTTGATACTGGACCTGGAAATGCACTAATTGACGATATGATGATGAAACATTACGGTAACTCTTACGATGATCGCGGTGTCAGAGCTTCTAATGGTAGTATAGATAAAATGTTTATAAATAAAGTTTTGTCTGGAGAATATTATAATTTATCTTATCCAAAATCCCTTGATAGAAATAGTTTTATGTTTTTGATTAAGGAACTTGAGGAAAAAAATCCAGAAGATATAGTCGCTAATTTAACTTATTTGACGTCAGCGGCAATTGTACATTCGATTAGCCAACTTCCCGATTGGCCAAAACAAATATTTGTTTGTGGTGGGGGTGCTAAGAATATTCAGATGCTGCAATGGATAGAGAGTCTATTAAAAGAACAGAATATTAATTGTAACTTGCTAGATATTTCACAATTACCAAGCATGAACTCAGATTATGTTGAGTCACAAGGATTTGCTTATTTAGCTGCTAGATTTTGTAATAATTTACCATCTGCCTTTCCGAGCACTACTGGAGCAAAGGCGCCTAGTATTTGCGGTTGTCTTGTTAAACCTTAAAATTTTATAGTGTTTTTCATTCTTTTGCATAAATATCAGCGCATAAGCTGATATTTATATCACGTTACTTGTTTTATGCATTCAAATGTTTTTCCATTATAGGTTTCAAAAACAAGCAAGCTGTTATATAATTGATATTACGTATCTTAACGAAAGCTATACTGGCTTTATTTAAGTGGTAATTTAACTAAACTTTAAAATCGAATGGAGATTTAATTATGATTAAAAAAATTGCAGTCGCATTTTTTGCTGTTCTTCTTCTATCTGGTTGTAGCGCATCTACAGGCAAATATGGTGATAACAACAAACATATTGTAGAATTTGAAAGAGAAATTGGAGATAGAGTATTCTTCGGTTTAAATAGCACAGCTATTTCAAAAGAAGGAGAGGCGACACTTATGCGCCAAACAGAGTGGTTAAATGATCACAAGCTATTCAGTATTACTGTTGAAGGTCACTGTGATGATAGAGGTACAAGAGAAATCAATATTGCTTTAGGTGAGCGCAGAGCAGAAGCTGTGAAGATGTTCCTAGTTAAGCATGGTGTTGATGCAGATCGTATCGATACAATCTCATATGGTAAAGAAAGACCAGCAGTTATCGGAAACAGCGAAGCTGCATGGAAACAAAATCGTAGAGGTGTAACAGCTATTAGATAAGCATATAGTTGTTAACTGATTAGTTTCAAAAAAAGCCAGCATACATGCAGTGTGCTGGCTTTTTTATTTTTAGTATCAAATATGGTTTTAATATTCTACAGATACATACTGATCAAGTATTTTACCATTATAGTTGTTTAATATGAAGTTGGAACCGGTACAACAAGATAAGCCTATGAGAAAAGGTGAACGAAAACTACAAGATCTCATCAAAGTATAAATGATGTATAGGACTGCAAGCTCTAGCCAGCTTCTTCTACTTCGCCAACAACGTTAACTTCAATAGACTCTTCTCCAGAATCACTAACCACATCAATTATTGAAATAATACCATCACCATAATCCGTCTCACCAAGAGCATGTTGAATAGTTTTTAATATTGCTCTATATTGTTTTGCTAATATTTCATCCCCTACCAACTCAATTGCATCATTCAGATGCGCTTTTGCTGCATCAAACTTTTCTTCACTAACACATTTGTCAGCAAGACCAGCAAGAGCTTCCGACTTTAATTTCGGTAACTTAGGATTTTCATATTCCAGCTGCATGGCTTTATCATAATTTTCAATTGCTGATTCAAAATAGCCAAGTTTCATGGATGCCTGACCTGCATTCACAAGACATGCACTTTTTAGTTTTGGATTAACGGTTAAATCAGCAGCTTCAGTAAAAAACCGATAGGCACTCTCGACATTTCCTTGCTTATATTCAGATATACCAAGTTGATTTAAACCTTTGGCCAAACTTGTTTTGGCAAACAAAATTGTAACTGCAGTTACATTATTCTCGCCACTTTCTGTCACCAAATTCAAAGCTTCTCTGCACAATACTACAGCATCTTCATATTTTTTTGCATCCCTAAGGCAATTTCCTGAACTAGTAAAAAGTGCCACTTTTCTATTCAGATTCTCTGTAAGGCGAGCAGCTTCCTCATACTTCTCAGCTGCTTTCACTAAATCTTTAGACTGATGAAATGCTTTCCCTTCTTGGAGCAATAAACTTACTTCTGACTTACCCATAGCCTAACTCTTTCTTTAATTCTTAACTTTATTCTTATAATCAATTAGCAAAATTGTCAAATATTATTAACTATTAACGCCAAATCATCAGCGATTAGTCGATCTAAAAAAATTTCAGATCGACTCCAGTGGTTTTGTTTGGATATTTTGTCATATTATTTTCTACAAAGGTTATTGTTATAGCGTGGAAGAAGGTGGTTTTACCTACAATTTAGGGCTACAGTAATTGAAAGATGATTCTTCTTCCAAGAGGATAGGCCAATGTACAGCTTATATACATTAGGCCAGTACGATTTAATTAGTTTAATATAGAAAAATTTTTATGAAATCAAACTATAAAAAAACATATGACCTGATAGAAAGCTATCAACCTTTTTATCAAAAAGAGTCAGTCTTTAAAGAAAAGATGCTGGAGCTAATTTCTACTTGCGAGGACTGTTTTCTTCGAAGCTGTAGAGTTGGGCATTTTACTGCCTCTGCCTTTCTTTTGAATAAAGAATTGACACATGTACTTCTAATGCATCATACAAAATTAGATAGGTGGATGCAGCTTGGTGGTCACTGTGATGGTGATTCTGATATATTAGGTGTTGCAGTAAAAGAAGCTCAAGAGGAATCGGGAATAAATGAAATAAAGCCCTTAAATTCAGAAATTTTTGATATAGACATACATTTAATTCCCCCAAATAACAAAGATGAAGCTCATTACCACTTTGATATTAGATTCTTACTCCATGCATATAATGATAATAGAGTTTGCAAAAATCATGAATCAAAAGAATTGAGATGGATAAAAAAAGACTCTACAAATATCCCTTCTGAAAATGATTCTGTAACACGAATGTTTGAAAAAATAAGAAATCCTGAAAACTTTATTATCAATAGAAAATTAGAGGTTTAGGTGCAAATAAAAGTTAATGTCAGTGAATAATGGACCAAGTAGGTGACTGGTCATCACTAACTAAGTCTAATTCATCTTACTCTATAGATATTATTTAAAGCATACTATAGTATATTTACTAGGTGTCTATGTAACTTGAGGATATTTGTTTTTTATTTTCTTAAGGATAAAAAAACACCTCTAACAATAGAAATTAGTTAGAGATGTTTCGTTATAAATTATATTACTATTATATTTTATTAATTAATCAACGCCTATAGCAGTAGCACCATCTCCAACAATCTCAATTTCAGCAGATGATGTAGGAGTTTGAGGAGTGATTATGACAATGTCTGTTGGAGTAGCACTAACTTCATCAATTGAAATTTCACTTTCCTGTTCCTTACTTTCGGAAACTTCATCTCCAATTGTGGATAGAACTTGATTGCAAATACCAGTAATTGTTTTATTTCCTTGTAAAAACTCTGGATGATCAGAGATTACTCTATCAACTATTTTTGGATATTCTAATGTAAATACTGAAATAGGAGAGTAGTTGGTTGATTCTTCTTCTATAATAGTAGCAACTAGAGTCTTAAAGGCAAGCACTTGCACAATGTTTATCATATCACTGAATTCCCCAAGATTCAGACCTAAGTAACTTCCTCCAAGTCCAAGAGATGTACTTGTAGTAAGATATTCTTCTGAAGCTAGAGCTAGTAGGCAGTTTTGTATAGTTATATTCCAGGATCCGTTGGTAATTATTCCAGCAATAGGACTGAAAACTATATCATTAAGTCTTGCTACTACAAAAGGCATAATTTCTAGTTCAAAATACGAGTTGTATGCTCCGTTTTCTACAAGTTCATAGCCTAGAAGTTTTGATGAATGCTCAGATGCATCTAATACGGATGTTCTTAAAATAAAACTATCTACAAAATATTCTGGATGATCTTCTAAAATACTTGCAATTGTTAGCGGATATTTTTGTACAAATATTGCTGCGCATAATGGGTTTGGTTTGCTGCTTGACATAATTCCTAAACTTATAGCCTCAAAACACAACTCTAGAGCTATTTTTACATTTTTTTCACTATTTAAGTCACCGAGTTTAGTTTCTATGAATTCGCCTAAATAACCTGAAATACCTATATTACCTGCAATCGTAACTTCTATCCATTTACCTTTTGCTGCAGCTGCTTTAATTGGATCTAATACTGATTTTTGAATAGTCGCTTTAATAGCCATGGTATTTTCATCAACACTACCATGTACTACCATTTGATTTAGTTTTGATTTAGCTGTGGTTGAAATTTCACTAGAAGAACTTTTTGACTCTTTTGATTCAGATAGTTCAACAGGCAATAAGCCTTTTACTTGAGTATGTAATAATACTGATAATTCATTATCACCAAATGATTGGAAAATTTCAGCTTGTATTTTTAGTGCAGATGCAGCAGCATAAGGATTTTCTACGATCATAGCCATGTTATATGCAAGTTTTGCATATTTAATAGCTTCAATATTAATTTTTGCATTTTCAATAGATTTTCCTATTTCTGCAGCAGTTAGAAGAGATGCCAATATAGAAGGGTGGTTTGATGGCAGTGCTTTTGTTCTAAATTGCAATGAAGATTCAGCAAGTTCAAATGATTTTTTATGTGACCCTTCAATTTCATCTTTTCCAAAAACTTTTACTAAGTCACAAGCAGCTTTACTTGCATCAATTTTAAGTGCTAGCTTTTGTATTTGCACTATATAATTTGATTGATCTAGAAGATTTAGTGCCTTACTCAGGTTTATTTCCCTGACTCCTGCTCTTGTTTCATCTGCATTAAATCCGATAATTAGGCTTGCTTGGTGATACATTATATCAGCTTTTAGAGTAAGTACTGCCTTATTAGAAGCAAGTGAATGAGAGTTACATTTTAATAATATTGCTCCAAATAATTCAAATTGTTCCTGTGGAGTATACACTTTTTTAATAATACCTGAAAGGTTTGGAATGGCTGCTAGTTCACCGGGAGATATTCTCATAATTCCTTCTAATGTTTGTCTTGCAACTGTTCCAGTTGTAATTAATTTTGTACAAACTTCGTCTAATCTATTTGTTTCACTTACTTTACTCATATTTTTTCCCATATTAATTAACGACAAACTAATTTATTAATAATTAGTTGACATATTTACGTTAGCATAGAAATTTTGTAGAAGTAAATAGATAAATTTATTTTTTTAGAAGGTTTATATAGAGTAACAATTATGTTAAATATCTACTAGCAACTCGCTTAAACTAAATTCATATTAGAAATATTTTACTAGAACATCTTGAGCGATTTTCTTTGCTATTGGCGCGGCAGCTCTTCCGCCACCGCCACCATGATCATAATAAACGGAAATTGCGTATTTAGGATTATTGAAAGGGACATATCCCGAAAAAATAGCATGATTACGACTTCCCCAAGCTATATCTGCTCTACTTAAATTGTCATCAACACTCTTTTTTGCTTGGACCTGCGCTGTACCTGTTTTGCCAGTTAGCCTCATTGATTTGTAGTTAAGCCTACTGAAATATCCAGTTCCACCTGGTGTATTCATTGTGTTGTATAAAGCCGTTTTTATAATATCTAAATGCTCTTTTTTTATACTGATTTGTTTATATTCTGTCTCGCCTTTAGCTATTCTTGGGGTAAAAAGCTTTCCATCAGAAGCAATAGCAGCTGCAAGTCTTGCAAGCTGTATAGGAGTACATAATAAGAATCCTTGGCCAATAGATAAGTTTAGAGTATCTCCTAGTCTCCAACTACTGCCATATCTTTTTTTCTTCCAACTTTTTGTTGGAACAAAACCAGCACGTTCACCAGGAAGATCTATTCCAGTAATTTGACCAAAGCCAAAGCGTTTTGCAACCTCAATAATTTTATTTGCTCCAGTTTTTCGAGCAATAGCATAAATATAGCTGTTACAGGAGTGTTTTATTGCGTCTATCATATTCAGATTTCCATGTCCTCTTCTTCTTGCACATCTGAATTTATTCCCTCCAAGAACAGGACCACCTGAGCAATGTATTGTATCATTTGGATCAATACCTGATTCAAGTGCTGCTATAATCGTAATGATCTTAAAAATTGATCCAGGTGGATATAAGCTTTTTACAGTTTTATTAATTAAGGGTTTGTATGGATTATTAATTAAACTATTCCAATATTTAGCAGATAATTTATTGAATTGATTTGAATCAAATCCAGGTGATGATGCGCAAACAAGCACGTCACCATTTGTACAATCCATCACGATTGCACTGCATCCTTGAGGATTGAGATACTGATGAATTTTTTTCTGTAATTCTATGTCTATATTTAAGTTGACATTATTACCTGCAATACTGGTGCTTTTGCCAAGTTCTCTAATATATAATCCTCTAGCATTTACTTCTATTCGCTTAAAACCAAATTGACCCCTTAATTCTTCTTCGTAATATCTTTCTATTCCGTTTTTTCCAACTCTAAATGCTTCATCAACTAGTTTTAGAGTTTTACCTTCTTTTTTTACTGGTCTTCCAAGGTATCCGACTAGATGTGATGCAGCATTACCAAAGTTATAAAGGCGGCTAAAGCCAGTATCAATAAATACTGATTTGAGCTCAGATTTACGCTCCTCAATAGCTGCAACATCTTGCCATTCAAGGCAATCAAGCAAAATGGCAGGAATACGCCTTCCTCCTCTTTTTACTCTGGCTTGAATTTCTTTTGTTTGTTCGTCATCAAGTTCTAATATTTGTGTAATTAACTCTATGTCTTGAGAAAATTTGGGGTTGCCATTTTTATCAAGAAGTAACCTAAAACAAGTTATATTTTTAGCTATTATTTTGTTATTGACATCATAAATTTCTCCTCTTGTTGGAGAAATTACAATCATTTTGATTCTATTGTTATCAGAAAGAGTTCTATACTCATCTTTCTTGATAAATTGCATATAAAACATTCTGCCGGCAAGTAAAAATAATAGGCTTGCTTTTCCTGCGCCAATCATGAAAGTTCTCCGAGTCATGATTTGTTTGTCTGCAATGTTTTTGTCAAGCATAGTTTTTTATCATGTCTATGGGTTTGCCTATTAATATTTTCATTATTGGGTATGAAAATATTGTTGTAAAATAATAGAAATAAACGCTAATTCCTTGAATATAATGAGTGCTGTCAATTGTTACTATTAGGAATCTAGAGGCTATTATAAACATACTATAAGCACAGAATATACTTATATTCGTATAATAATCTTTCAAAAAGAATCTGGATCTACTTTGATCAAGTAATAGATTTGCTATTATTAGAGATAAAGAATTTGCACCAAGTGGCATTTGATATAGTTGATCTATTAGTAACCCCAGAAAAAATAAATGCCAATTTTTTACATTTTTATATGTACTTAAATAATAAACAATAATTAGGTCAAAAGCTGGAAAAATTTCTGGGTTTGATCCAATATAATGCCAGTTAAAAGGCATTATAAAAATTAGCCCAATATAGGAAATAGAGATAAAATATACTAAAAATTTGATAGTCAGCTTATACATTATTATACCTATTTACTGACATATTCATGATTAAGCCAAACCCAATAAGCATTGATCCCATCATAGTTCTGCCGTACGATAATAGAGGTAGAGGAACTCCTACAACAGGCAGCAGTCCCATTACCATAGCAATATTAATAAACACATGCGCAAAAAACAAAGTAGTAATACCAATAGTTATTAAAGTTGCGAATTTCGATCTACAATGCATGGCAACAGATAAGCAACTTGCTGTAAGTATTGCATATATAGTAATTAGAATTATTCCTCCAAGAAAGCCAAGCTCTTCTGTTAAAAATGCAAAAATAAAGTCTGTTTGATATTCTGGTAGGAAGCTTAAATGTCCTTGTGTCCCACTGAGCAGTCCTTTGCCAAATAATCCACCAGAACCA
>JALZUG010000028.1 GCA_023301685.1 Rickettsiaceae bacterium | reverse complement strand
GCCTCAACATTTTCACCATTAATAGTTACGGATTCTAGAGAGGGGTTTGTTCCTATCGCAATGCAAATCTCTTTGATCTCACTTGTTGTTGGGTTTTTGTTCAGATTCAGTTTAGTAAGTGTGGTATTATTTGGAGTTGTAGATCCTGAACTCAAAGACTCTGGCACAGGAAGAAGTGACAATAAAATCTTTCCTGCGCCAAGATCAGTTATTTTATTTTCACAGAGTACAAGTGTTTTTAAAGTTGAGTTATTTAATAATGCTTCTGCTATGGCAGTTGCACCTATGTCTTCAACACCATTTTTGCTTAATATAAGTGATTCTAAACCTTTATTATGCTTGAGAGCATCTGCTATAGCAATTGTACCTTCATTTCCAATAGCATTATCATATAGATCTAAGTGTGTTAAAAATTTATATGAAACAAGTATAGCTGCAAATGCTCCTCCTGAGTATTCACATAATTGCACTCCATTTAATGATAATGAGTTTATCTCACATTTTGAAGGTACGCGCAGACCTCTTTGGAAGCATATATCATCGATCATCCATTTTACTAGAGTAGGTAGAAAAGGATATTGAGAGGCTATTTCTGGGGTGTGAGCTTTAGCTAATAAAGGCTTGCAATATATAGAGGCAACAGGTGCATGATTAGACTTTAATGGTTCATCAGATGTAATAAATTTCCTAAATGATTTTAGTAGCCCTTCTTGATCACTGGTTAAGGGTGTAAGCTGTTCTTTAGGTATGATTTTTGCATATAGAGGTTTTAACCACATTTGCAAAGATCCAGCGAGAGGATCTGGAGTTCCAGCCTTATACTTATCTTCAAATAATAAATGCAACATGTGAAGAAATAAATTATTTTCTATTTGTATTTCAGTATCATTTTCTGGAATTAGGGTGTAATCACCTGGGAGGTAATACCCACGTACTGTATTTATAACCTCACCATCTTTCAATTTTGAAAGAGCTTCAAGTGTTTCATCTGTTGTACCAGAGAATGGTGAGGATAGTAGTGTTAAAATATAAGGGAATTCAATCTTACCACAGTTTTCTAACTCCAACTTTTTTAGGTAAGGGTTTAGCTGTAATGCATCAAAAGCTAGAATCAATCCTTCTTGAATAAAGCAATCTCTAAAAACTATTTCTTGTAAGCTAGGAGATCCTCGAAAAAGTGATGTTAATGGCGAATGAATTGCAGTGTTTTCTATGACAACAGTTTTCAGTGAAGTGCATTTTGTTAAATTATTTTCAAAGTCTTCGAAAAGTGTTTCAGCTACATTTTTGAGTGCAAGATAGGTTACATAATTTTTTTTAAGTACATTAGTTAGTAAATATACGGCCGCACAGTTTACTCCAGTTAGTCTCCATTCCTGTGCTGTAAGTAGCATTTTTACCTGTGGTAGCCACTTATCTATATTAAATTCCCGAGTGCTTAGAGCAACGGTTATACTTTCACAATCTTTAATTCTGCTTGCTCCAATTTTATCAACAATTTCCATGGTATTATCAGTTAAATCGCACTCTAAAGTTGGTTTTTGATCTTGTGCAAGCGGCAGTGCTGTATATTTTAGTCCTTTCATATTGTAAGAAGCATCGATTTGCTGTAAATAATTATCCATCAACAATAATATTCTTTGTACTGTATCTGGATCAGTATTTTCAGTATATTTGTTTGTGAGCATATGAATTGTTTGTTGAAATATGCGGTACACAAAGCCTAAATCACCTAAAATCTCTACTCCCAATTGCTGCGCCTCTTTGCAAGAAGCTATATATTGTTCTAAAAGTAAGGATAGTGTTGATGATATGATTGTCTCTCTTCCTTCAGAAGACTTTATAAGTTTGCCCAGTTCTTTTACCAGGCCAAATTGTTGAAATTTATCTGCAAAAAGCTGGAAAAAAAATGTTTTTTCAAGAGGTCTGCTTTTGTATTGTTGATGCAACTGAGACTTCATGTCCAATTCAATGAGGTATTGAAAAAAAAGTCTTTTGTTTCCTTCTTGAGACCAGCTCCCATTAAAAGCAGTGATAAATTTATTAAAATATTCGTTAAATTCGAGAGAAGGTTTTATGGAATTGCTATAAAAATCTTTCACCTCCTCCCTTGTAATGTTTTTACTACTGCGCCTCGCATCTAAAATCAATCTTAAAGAGGGGGTGTAGTTTTTTGCCATATAGATTTTCTCCGTGTAAGTTTTTATCTACTCAAATAAAGCATCATTATATTTTTTTAATCTAATGGTCATAATACTCTAATCGTCAGCCGACTCTATGATAGCTTTTATTAGATTATGAATAGCTTGTTTTTGTTCGGTATTTTTAATCTTTCCTACATTATGCATTATCAATCTTGTAAGATTATTATATTTAGAATTGAGGATTCCTCTATTTTCCCAATTAAAAAGCTCATTGAAATATGAAAGGTCTTGATCAAGGCTTTTTGCAATTAAAAAGAACTTAGCAGTCGTAATATTGTTTACACCATTTTCATATTTATATAGTTGTTGAAAGGTTACTCCAATTCTATCTGCCAAACTTTGTCGAGAAATTCCTTTTATAACTCTTAATTCTTGAATTGTTAACCCCAAATGCTTATTAAAGTTTTTTGTATAATCGCATATTTTAGACATAAATTATTCTGGTTTGATAAGTATTATATTTAACGTTTAAATTATTATTTTCGAAGCATATTATTGTTTTTGTTTAAGCGTTTTAAGTAATAATTTACTTTATATACTGTTCGACGGAACCTTCGATTGCTAATTGAATATTCTTTTTATTTAGTAGTAAAATTTCATCGACATCATGTGCTAACTTATCCATAGTTTCCGGAGCATATCTTTCAATATTATGATTTAATTGCTCAAGTACAAAAAGTATGTCTGCAATATCATTAGATAATGTATTAAAAATGTGATCAACTATGTAACTTAGCATAACGCTACACTGGTCTGTTTTAAGCTCAAAAAGTTTATTTTGAGCTGTGCTTTCTTTTGAATGTAAATTTTTCATAACTTTTTATTTTAAAATTAACTAAGTAGTATTATTATAATGGCGTTTAATGAGTAAAAATGTCAAGATATATACACAAAACAGTCAATAATATTGTATTTTTTGGTCAAAACATGTTTTCTTGCACTAATCTTGCAATGCAGGTTAATTTTTCCGTATAATATATTGAGTAAAATCAGATATTAAAGTAACATCTACCATTGAAATTTTTTGGTAAATTTATGGATTTATCCAAACACTTATTAAGCAAAAGAAAAATGTTGCTAGGTAGTAGGCTGAGAGTATTGCGCCAAGAATCTGGGTTAACTCGTGAAGAAATTGCAAAAACATATGGTTTTTCTGCAAGATCTATTAGAACATGGGAGGTAGGCGAAAGAGATATTAAAGCAATAATGCTTGTTGAATATCTTAAAGTATTTGAATTGTATGGAATCAAAATTTCATTAGATGCTCTTTTTGACTTTGAGGAAGAACTTGTTACAATTGCAAAAAAAACTATTATCATCAAATAGAAGAAGCAGTGTAAATAGAATATATGGTAATAGAATCAAACACTTCTATTTAGGCTAATTAAAACAATTGGTTGTATGGTACAATTTTTAACAATAGACCTTTTTAAAAAGGAAGTTTTAAAATCAATCTTTATTTTATGTGGAGTTTTTGTTTTAGCTACTATTGCAGTAATGCTTTTTAAAGGATACCATAATCTTGAAAGTTTTCGGAAAAATGTTCATCTTGATCGACTGGTTCTTGAAAAGGATTTTTATAAGATACAATCAATTTATCCAAGTCAGTTAGAATATATAAAGAATGAAATTAAAAAAATTGAATTTAGTAAGAAGAGCTTGAGATTATATTTTCATTCGCATAGAACTTTATTACTTAACCAATCAAATGCCAATAGTTTAATTGTAACTGATAAAGAAAGAAGGATTGTTTATTCTGATTTTCATAGAAAGGGTGATAATGATGAATCTAATCTTGAAGAACGCAGATATTTGCAATCCTTAGAAGCTAAACCAGATCAAATTATTTTTACAAATTTTACTAAAATTATATCTAATACTCCTGAGGGAACATTAACAATGCCAATTGCAACAGGTGTTGTCGACAATGATAATTCTTTTCTTGGAGCTATTATTATTACTGTTTCTAGTGAGAGCTTTAGTAAAAATTTTCTTAGAGGAGATTTATTTTCACTATCTATCAGTGATAAATCTCAAGTATCAGAAGACTTTTTGGATTTGAATTATTTCAGCCAAATGTATCTTTTACTTTTTGCTGATCAAAAAATTTCAAAAACATTTTATAGTAAGCAGATTAACAAACAGATAGATATAAAATATCAACCAGATTATTATCGGGAGAAGTTTATTAAGAAGACCATTGAAGGTTGTATAATTACTGCTCTGATTTTAATAACTCTTTTCTTCTTTTATTATTTTATTATTTTAAATCCATTACGACCAACTATAAGTATTATAAATCATTTGCATGGTGATGGGTTTACTACGTTTAATCGCAATCTTTTTAATATAGTGACCTCTTCTTTGACAAAGCAATCAGAAATAATTTCAGAACAGCAAGCTCATAGAAATGATCAAATACTACAGTTTTCAACTATGGTTTCTTCAATTAGTTCAATGACAAATTATATAAAAACTAAGATTGACTTTTTGATTGAAGATATTTCTGATGTTAGTAGTGATACAAAAGCAAATATGCATGCAAAAAAGCTTGTGGATATTGAATCAGCAATACGTATGAATCAACAGGATATTAATTCTGTAATGGTTAGCTTTAACCATATTTTGGATTTGCTTGGTTCTCAAAAGAAAGAAAATTTTGAAATAAAATTGCTACTAATGCAATCTGGTGTAGAACAAGAGCTTTTTATTGAAGAAGGTAGTGGGAACGATATAGAGAAAATGAACTATTACCAGATTAGAGTATATGAGGTTCTATTTAATACAATGATTCATGAAATTTTAGGATTTACAACTGATTCACGGAGTTTAAAATCAGTTGAGATTTGTTCTAATTCTCAGGTGATATTTACTTTTGTGGATCAATCAAGTAACTTAACATTGAATGATAATGAGAAACTTACATTATGTAAGATGTGGGCGTTGTTTAATGATATACAAATAACCGTAGAATATAATGTTAAAACTATTAGGATTATTTGTCATATTTAATTATACTTCGTCGTATTGCTGTGTGTGATCACCTGTAACATTATTAAGACTCATTGCTGAATGTTCAGGATCAGAATTTTGATTTGTATGAGAATCATCAAGTAGTAATTCTAGTAATTCTTGCGTTTCTGAGTTAATTCGGACGATTGCAAAAGTTCCTGCTAATATACCGCGAAGGGTTGAATCAAAAACTACTCCTTCGCCTGTTTTCCATTCATTCATTACTCCAAGAGATACTCCAACAAGTGGAACTGATTCTAAGGCGCCATGTACAATTGAAAATAAAGTTTTTAGACAGATTTTTACTGAAAAATCGGAATAAATTTTGTGCAGATCATCCATGCTTGTGGGAATTGTATTGGCTAATTTTGTAAGTTCTTTGTGATCATCAACAGACATTAAACCATTGAAAACAAGGCCTGACAATATTGCCAAAGCCAAAGAGGCGTCTTTAGGCATTTCTGTCTCTTCAAGAATATGAGATATAATAGCATATAAAGCTATTTCTCTAGCTGCAAAGGCTATTAAATCTGATGAGTAAATTACAGCTTTAGTAATACGTGAGTTGTTTTCAGTGTGAACGTTATGTTCATGTGTGTAATGGTTATATGATATAATAGATTTTGTTAGAAAATATTGAGTAGTTGTTGCCATGAGCCATGCGCCAAATCTGCTTGTAAATAGCTCTGAGTAAGTATCTAAATCATCATGTTCGGCATTTTTCATTTCAATTTTAAATAATATACCACAAAAAATTGTTGCGCCGGCCATGGATCTGGCTAATACGACAGAAGAAAACCCAGGACTTTCTTGTGTATAATTATACAGAGTAATTCCTCCCATAGTTGCAGATATAACTGATAAAGGAATGCTGATGGGTAGTTTGTATAGGGGTGGTAAGAGTTCATATGATATATATGGTGCAACTGCTAATGCTGCTCCTACAGCAGTTGAGCCTAGTATTTTATAATGCTCTGAAGGCATTTCATATGAAAGTGCATTTTTCAATTTTTGAAATATAAAATATGTACCTACGCATGCCATTTCAACTGTTAATGCTGTATATAATAAATTGTTAGTATGCACAGGTAAAACAATGCCAGCCTCGTGAGCGCCCTCTTCAAAATGCTCAAGTTCTTGGGAAAAGTTTGTTACAGCCGCTGCAGATGCTGCAACGCTGGTTCCTACAAGAGAGATAAGTAAGGTATATGGTGATCTAAGAAAACTATATAATGCTGTGGTGACTTTTCTAAAACATCCTCTTTGCATCACAGTTTCATCATGAATTAAATAGTCTGTTTCTAATCTTTCTTGTAGTCTTTCCAATCTCTCTGGATTGCTAATTTTCATAATTACTCATACTATATATTTACAAATATTCAAATTGTTATTTTCTAGTTAAAAATTAATTCTCACTTTCAAGCTACCTTGAACACCTGTATATTTAGGCGCAAGATTTGTATCTATCGATAAAACATAGTCTGTTGCTCCATGCTCAATATTTAAACTTCCTCCCAAATTGTAGAAAGTTCTTTGTAATTTAGTTTTCGGAGTTTGAACTCTTGTTCCATTTAATTGAGCCGTAACATTTTGATTTTTACCAATTAAATCATGATTTATAAATGCATGAGCTTCTGGAGTAATCACCAAAGAACTTGTTCTCATCGATGAAGTGGTAAATTTAGCCCCAACAATTGCATCTAATTTGTGAGAACTCATTTTGCCGATATTAAGTAGTTGTATGCTTGATGGTCCAGTTTCCTTATATGCTTGAGAACTGATTCCATAATAGCTCAAGCCAAACATAGGGGTTATAGTAGATTTGTTAGAGAAGGTATTATTATATCCTAAAATAGCTTCTGTAGATAAAATTGTTGAATTGTAATTACTTGTTGCTATTTGTGTAGAAGCTCCTATTGATCTAATATCTTTATGATTAATTTTGCTAGAACCTATACTTATTACACCTTGCCCAAACCAGTTTCTGCTAAACGCTTGATTTGCATAGGCTGAGAGTAAATAAGAAGTAATATCAGTTTTATCACCTGCATTGAGATTTTTATGTTTTATGTTTGTGTTAGTAACAGAAAGTGCAAAACCTATCAGTGAATCGTCACTTATTTTTGTATCAAAACCTAGCGTTCCTCCATAAGAATATGATTTATACCCAGCGTTTCCAATTCGTTCTTTTTGCATACTCTTTGAGTAGAAAGTGTTACCCCATATACCATATTTTTCAGGGGTATCACCTGATGATATACCAATAATATTATCATTATTTGCTGTTGCTACAGAAACTTGACGATTAAATTGATTACCATTGGTGCGCCTTAAGATTGATTTTTCAGCTTGGCCTGTTATTTTCATGGATACATTTGCAACTCGATTTACTGATGATGTAACTTTCTTAAATATTGATTCTAGTCTTGCGTTATCAGCATCATTAGTATTTTTTGGCACTGGACTTTTATTTTCCTTTTGTACCTCATTTATAGGCTTTTGAGTTGGAATATCACTTGAAGTATCTGAAGTCTGGGTTAATACCAATTCATCGCCATTTAGAGATGCGACCCAATTTGATGTCGAGCTAGTAGACGATATGGTAACCTTTGAAATGTCTAGGCTTAACTTTCCAGTTGTATCAGTTACTAAAGGCTTAACAATAGCACCACCAGATGAGATGTTGTTTGAGTCATCAATATTAATTAGTAAAGTATCTGGATCAGCTAATTTTATATTACTTCCAGTGCTGGCAGTAATGCTATTAACGTTTGTCCCATCAAACGAAGTATTAATTACTACTGCACCTATTAATTCTACATCACCATTTTTCATTACTAGATCGTTATTTAGAGTAATTACCGTATTGTCAAATGTTGTTTGTCCGTCGAATTCTGTATTATTATTCAGAGTTAGATTACAGTTATTAAAGCGAATCTCATTGGAATGTATATTAGAATCAATTACTGTATCTCCATTAAAACGTACTTGTGATAGTTTCTGTGCAATTGTTCCGAGATTATCATTTATAATGGCGCCATTATGGAAATTTAGTATTCCAATACCATTAATTGGAGAGTTAATCGTAACATTATTATTAAATTCTGCAATAGCATTGGCTCCATGCATTTCTAGTTCAGCATTAAAGATATTGTGGTTGAACTTTGCTGTTTTTCCATCTTGTATATCAATATTCTCAACGTATACAGCCCCCAATACTTCACCATTATCTGTAAAGTTGGTATATTTAATTGGATCAGTGTTTTGACCAAGATAAGGGATTGAGACTCCATCCTTATTAAGTGTAACATGCGCATTAGCACCGGTAATACCCGCAAAAAATTGATTGCTATCTATTATAACATCTCTTCTTGTTGGTGAATCAACATGTAATTCACCAAAGAAATTATTATTTGCTCCGACTCTACCAGTGATATGTTGATTGACATTTACAGTTAATTTGTTGAGTATCGTCGTATTATTGATATTGGTGTTTCCAAGATCGTAGTTGTTAGTTACAACTTGATTGTTGGCATTGAAGAATAAATCTTGGCCAGTTTGTAAAGAGCCTGCTCCAAACGTTATTATACCTGATCCACCAAATCTAATTTCATTGAAGGGTTCAGTGTGACCAATATTTCCTTGAATGTTGATATCGTTGAAATTGTTAAATTCTAAATATTGATCATTTACATTGCTAGCATCCAAACTTGTAACATGTACGTCGCTGCTAAGATTTAGCTTCTTGTTAACTCCGCCTATAGTTACAGCGCCAATAGGAGAGGTGGTATTACCTAAATTTTCCATAACAGTGGCATTTCCTTTAAATATTATATTACCTGGAGCACCTCCTAGGTTATTAAATCCACCAGTTATCATTGTTTCGTCGCCAATCTCAACTGTTCCTGCTCCATCAATTATTTGAATGTCATCGACATTATATTGTCCTGTCCCAAGATTTGCAGTAGCGCCTGCTTCTCCAGCAAAAATTCTATCAACAACAACTATGCCTGGCATTAATAGATTTAAATTACTGTTTCCAACTAAAGAAATTTGTGATCCGTGACCCGTTGTAGAAATAATATTTTGGGTATTAATTGTGCCATCTAGAGTTACAATTCTTGCGTGATTACCAAAATCAATTGTTTCTGCGCTTACATTGCCAATGAATGTTGTATTACCAGCATTATCAAATTTAATAATACTATTTGCTCCACTATCAATATCTTTATTAAAAATAACATCACCTGTTGAACCAATGGAAATAGTTTTGGCAAATGTATTTGTATCTATTACGATATTTTTGCTTCCATCAATTATAAAATTATTTAACCTATGTGTGTTATCAATTCCAATTGTTTTATTTATCCCCTGATCTAGAGAAAGCATAGCTCCAGTTGCATTGAGTTTCAGGATACCGTTTGCGTCTGGAGTTGCCCCTGGTAATAAAGAGTTTTGTAATGTTACAATTGAGTTGTTATGGCTAGTATTTGTAAGTTCTATGGTTGAATCTTGGCCATCAAACGTTATACCGTGTCCACCGTTTATATTATAGTTTCCATTAGTATCAATACTAAGTGTACCATCATTACCAATATTAATCCTATTTGTATTTGCTATACTGTTTGTTTTGGAAATTAAAGTATCATTATTTTTAATATCCAATAAGTTAGTTCTAACAATATTATGAAGCACTGATGTGTTTCCTCCAGGTGACTTGCCATTTACAATAATATGAGATAGCGGGGCATTTAAGCCTATTGTTCCCGTGATTTCATTGTTTCCTCTTAATATTAATCTTCCACCATTACCATTTGAATCAACATTTCCTGTTAAAGTTGTATCATCATCCAGAATAAGCCTAGCTCTATTGTGGTGCAACTCAACTTGATCTATAGAAGAATTCTTTTTAAGAATCGCTCTTGAGTTATTTCCAAGAAGATTTAGCTGATCTATGATTGCAATAGAGCCAATAGCTTCTTCAAAGATAGCTCTCTTATCAGGTAGAATATTAATTGTTCCACTATGATCTACGGAGCTATCAATAGAGGTAGGTAATCTTACACTATCATTGATTGTTAAAGTTCCATTACCGGCTGCAGAGCCTAATTGAATTTTGCTTAATGCTGTTAATATTCCTGCAGCTTGAGCGGTGCCATCATGTTTTAATCCATCTTGTCCACCAATAGTAAAATTAAATGTGTCGTCTACTGTGACTTGAAGTTTTTCATTTCCTCCAGCGCTATTTATTACAGAAGCCAACGAGCTATTTGCAGATATTCGAAGAGTGCTATCATTGCCATTTAAGTCAATAACACTAATAGTTGCTCCAATGCCTCCGGTTCGTATAGCTTCACTGTGATCTAATGCCAGAGAGTCATCAGGGAGCCATGGAGCAACAGAATTCGTGTTAACTGGTACAACTGCATTCTGTAATAAAATTGCCCCTCCCCCATCCGATTTTACAAGGTTTGCTGCTATTGTGTTTGTATTTAGGCCTGTAGTTATAGCCAAAAGCGAAGCAGTAGCTAAAAAACTCTTTCTTATTTTAATCATAACTAAATCCTCTTTTTCTGTTTGTCTTGTCTTTATTAACAATATTGAAGTTAGTATGCGTTCTTTAAGCTTCTGTAACTTAAGAGAACAAATAATGCAATTCGTTAAAATTATTACTAACGCCTTAATCTCTTGATAACATGGTAAGTTTGATATTTTCAATCATAAGTTAAATGCTTTCTAGAATTTTATTTGATTTTTTTATTTTCTAGCTTTTTGATTATAAGGTCTTGTAGTTGTGTATTTTTTATAAAAAAAACCTTTGTTTTTATAGCTTTATTTTGCTTCTGAAGTTTTTAAAACTAAGGAAAAAAAATTTGTTTCTTTATCAAAAAAACTGCAACTCTATAAAACCTAAGGTTTAAATATGCTTTAGATGGTTATTAAAGTAATAAATATGAAGCAAAAGTAAGGGAATTTATAATATATTTACGCTTCTTAAGCCCGAAGTTTTTATTGATAAAAAAATGGTAAAATAATTAACTAAAAAAGTATAAAATTTTACCAAAAAATGCACTGATATTTTTGCAACAGTTTGTTGGAAGGTTTTTGGCTTTTATCAATAATTACAAAATACTAGCAGTTGTTGCGGTTTTTGATAGAAAAAAATCATGTAAAAGGTAAGGTTATAATAGAATAAATTGTAGTTAAATAGAACAAAATAATAGCTTGTATAGGCTAGTAATTTTAAGGCTGTATATGAGGATATATATAGATAAAGGTGTGTAAAATAAAATTCCCTAGGGGGAATTTAGCAATATAATTTATAACTTATTTGAAGTAAAAGCAATGACAATTCAGCAAAAATATAAAAATTATAAAACAAAAGCTTTTTTGTTTTGCTATAACCCTAGGTTACCATTATATGTTTAATTAAAGTTATGGTTATTTGAAAGAATAATTAGTATAGAACATTTAAAAACTTATATAGAGGAGTGGCTATGAATGATGATGATACTGGATCAGATAATTCTTTGCAGAATAAGAAAGAGAGGTTATCTGGTGGCGAAATAATGAACTTTTTATTACATATTATGGGTATCCCTGTAGAAACAGCTTTTTCACAGGTGATGGAAAAAAGAATTACAAAGATTGCAAATGATCGTTGTACGAACGAAGATTATCCAGTTGTTGACAATGTAAATGATGCTAGAGTTAGTCATGAGGATATAGAAAAATTAGTATATCTTATTGACAAAGATATTGAGAAAGCAGATCCCACTCATGTGCCAATAAAGATTGAAGATGCTAAGCAGATTACAGCTGAAATAATAGATGGCATAAAGCAAGAAAAAGATAATGAAAGTATAGAGATATTAGATCAAATAAGGAGTAAGGTGCAAAGTCATGTTGAGGGTGGAAAGGGAAGTAAATTAAATGAATTTGTTCAAAATGCAAGACAGTCAATGGCAAATGGAATAAAACAAGATAAGCCATTAGCATTAGCTAAGAGTAACGAATATAAAGGGTGGGAAAGAAGTAAAACATAGATGTTTTGAAGCAAAGTATAGTAAGTTAATGTTTATAACAATAAGTTAAGAATCATTTTTGCGCTTTCAGTAACGGTTTTTTTTGATGAGTCAATGATTAGGTTGTATTTAAAACCAACAGTATGTACTAATTCTATTTGAGATCTAGCTGATCCGATCATGCGATTGCCCCTTGCTTTCTCTCTTTCTTCTAATTCCTTTAAATCAGCTGTAATGCCAATATAGTATGTATCAAAATTGCTAAGGAGTGCTTGCCAATTATAGGCTTTTTTCTGTTCAAGACATATCTCATCGATAATTACATTGTGACCGTCATTTAGCAACGATTTAGTCATTGAAAAAAATGACTTTGATACTTTTTCTGCAAAATCTCCTAGCATAATTTCACTGCAAGCTTTGCCATTCTCATCGAGATTGATTTGCCACCAAAACCCTTTAGCTGAATGTTTTCCTGTCCAATCATTTAGATGATCTGGCATCATAGAAATCACCTTGTCGATTCCAATTTGCATAAAATTATGTGAAGCAGTTTCTTGCAGTTTGTTGGCAATTGATGTTTTGCCAGCGCTGGAAGGTCCATTTAGAAAGACAATTTTTTGCATAACTCAGGTTTGTTAATTTATACTTAAATCAAGTCACCAACATTTGCTAAGAATAGTCTGGCTCTGTGTGAGCTTGGTTTTTCAAAGAATTCTTTAGCAGGTTGATCTGCAAGTATAATTCCTTTGTCCATAAAGATGATTCGATCAGCAATGATCTTGGCAAAATTTATTTGATGAGTAATTACAACCATAGTCATCTGGTTTTTAAGGTCATTAATAATTTGAATGATATCTCGAATTACTTCAGGATCAAGTGCAGAAGTTGGTTCATCAAATAGAATAGTTTCCGGATCCATCATTAAAGCTCTACAAATTGCAGCTCTTTGTTTTTGACCACCGGATAAATCATTTGGGGCAGAGTCTAATTTATCTATTATACCGAAACGTTCCAGCAGATCCCTAGCTTTTTTTTCAGTATCAATTGTATTTGCATCTAAAACATTTCGAGGTCCATAGGTTAGATTTTCCAGAACACTCA
The DNA here is from genome assembly GCA_023301685.1 of Rickettsiaceae bacterium. Classification (GTDB taxonomy): domain Bacteria; phylum Pseudomonadota; class Alphaproteobacteria; order Rickettsiales; family Rickettsiaceae; genus Megaera_A. The sequence goes on along the minus strand of JALZUG010000028.1, from coordinate 22,320 downwards.
TATGCGGAAATAGGTTGAATTGTTGGAAAACCATACCTATTTTAAAACAGAGTTTACCACGATTTCTTCTAGTTAATTTGGTTCCATCTATGAGAACTGACCCACTTGTTGGATTTTCTAAATTATTTATTGTACGAAGTAATGTAGATTTGCCGCTTCCTGAGGAGCCAATAACCACAACGGTTTCACGCTTATCGAGAGTAAGGTTGATGTCTTTCAATGCGTAATGACCATCAAACTTTTTCGAAACATTTTTAAGTTCAATCACAATGCTAACCTTTTTTCTAAAGCCATGGCAACACTGCTGATAATTAGTACCAAAATATAATATGCAGCAGCAGCAGTTAGCATTGGTGTAAAGAAAGTAAAGGTCTCGGCAGAAACTATTTGTGCTCTTCTCATCAAATCCATTTCTCCAATAATTGAAATTAGCGCAGATTCTTTGATTAGATTTATTAGCTCATTTACAAGAGCAGGTAAAATTTTGCGAAATGCTTGAGGTAGTACTATATCTTTCATCCGAAGTATTGGAGGAATCCCAAGTGCCTTTGCGGCTTCAATTTGTCCTTTGTCAACAGCTGCAATACCTGCTCTAATAATTTCCGATACATATGCACCAGAATTGAATGAGAAGGCAATAATACCAGCTGAGAAAATACTAAGTTTTAATCCAAGCAGTCCAGGTAATCCAAAATATATTATAGTGAGCTGAATTAGTAATGGAGTGCCGCGAAATACAGATGTATAGCTGTGCGCAAATATGCGCAATATTTTAATATCTATAATTTTGCATATTGCAAGAAGAGTGCCTATCACTAGCCCTAAACATACAGCAGTTACACTGTATTTTAGAGTGATGAATACCCCTTGAAGAATAAAATATGTTTGCGGCAAAAACGCCACTAGCTCATCATACATTTGTATAATTAATTTATATTATAAAAAAAACTATAAGAAAAATCGTTAAGTTAACTAACAGTGTATATTAATCTACGTAAATTAATAAGATGAATTTAGGTCTCCGTCAATAAATTACTGCATTTTTTCAACTAATTAGGTTATATTAGCTAGGCAACTATGAATCTAGAATGAAATTTATTTATTGTGCTTGAAGAACTATCTTTAGAATTTATTTTTCAGTTTATGCTTGTCTTTGCTAGATTAGGCACGGCTTTTCGTCGTTTTCCAGCGGTGGGAGCTCCTTATATTCATTCTCGTGCTAAGTTATTCGTTGCGCTGACAATTAGTTTTGTCATGCTTCCTATTCTTACGCCATATTTACCTAAATATACAGATGATTTTGCTAAAAATATTGGTTATATTGCAATTGAAATATTGATTGGTCTAATTATTAGTGTTGCAGCAAATATATATTTTATGTCACTTCATTTCGTGGGACAGATATTGTCTATGCAATCTGGTCTTGGAGCGGCTGCCTTTTTTGATCCATTGCAAAGATCGCAAGTAGCAATCTTTTCTAATTTTATGTTGATTATTGCAATAGTTATGATCTTTGCGAGTAATACCCATCATCTATTTATTACTGCTGTTGCAGACAGTTACATGAAATTTCCTCCAGGAGAATTGGTAGATTCTGGAGATGTGAGTAAATTTGTATCGTTTGTATTAAATGATAGTTTTATTCTTTCATTCAAAATAGTTTCTCCTTTTTTAGTTGTAGGTCTTGCTATAATGACTGGAAGTGGCCTTCTTGCAAGATTAATGCCTAATTTACAAGTTTTCTTTGTTATTACTCCTGCGCAAATACTTATTATGTTCGGAACGATGTATATTGTCATTCAGGCAATTGTTTCAAAGCTGGTAGTTGCAATTAGCCAAAGCGTTAATGTTCTAGGGTTTTAATCTATAATGATTTAGGTTACTCGTCGTCTGTAAGCAAAGTTGTAGAGAAAGTTTTTACAACTCTAAAACTAACCTCTAATATAATTTAGTAACTAATTACTTGCTTATTGAGTTATCTTTTCTTGATTCTTTGATGGGTTTTTTTTTATACTTTTCTTTATGGTTTTGAGCTGATCATATTCTTTCTTCTTACCGCGAACGATAGAAAATATCATTTTTCCTACAGAAGTTCTTTGGTGAATTTGGTTAGAAATTTCTTCTTTTAGATGCACTTGAATTTCTGAAAGCATTTTATTCTTTAGCAGGGGTTTATATAAAGTTTCAAGCTGGAAAGCGCTGCATTTTGTAACAATTTCAGTTATTAATTTGTTCACATAATCAGTTGAAGACTTGATGTCTGAGTCAAGAGATACGTGTTTAAAGTCAAGTGAAGGTATTTTATTTAATAATCCTTCTTCTAAAAATATATCAGCAAGATGTAATTGTGATAGCAGTCGCGATACTTCAACTTTATATTCTGCCATTTTGCGAAGTTTGTCTATTGAGTTTGACAGATTAGGTAAGTAGAAATCTCTTGTAAGCTTTTTAACAAACAACTCATGAATATATTCTATATATCCTTCTTTTTCTTCGACTATCAGATCAAGTTTTTCAAATAGATCATTATATCTATTTTGAATAGTTAGCTTTGCAAACCTATCAAGATCAACATATCTTTTTTGGATGTGGGGTTCGAGTGAATTCCCGAGTTTTCCTCTCACCGAGGTAAGTGCCGATTTAGCAGATTCCTGTTCTGATCCAGATAAGTGATGGATCTTGGCTTCTATTTTTTTAAATATTGCTCCAAGATTTTTATCTTTGCTTAGGGCAAGACCCCTAATATTGTCCACATGTTTAAATAGTGAAAAAAGTGTATCTTTAATAAAATTAGTATTATTAATTAAGTAAGACTCGACTATCGAAAATTCTAAATTATCCACTTGGTGCATTAGAGCGTCAAAGCTCTGGAACCTATTAAGTAAGTCATATCCAGAATCGGTTAGTCTATTGTAGCTATACCTGAATTGTGCTTCATCGTGAATTCTATTTAACAATAGAGGTATTGAAGGAGAGATCCATTCTAGGTTCTTTGATCTATCGTATAAATGTATTATCTGTTCATCTGATAGTGTTTCTAGAGTTGAAAGCTTTCCAGTTAAAAGTACTACAATTTTTTCAAATGCACTATCCTTGTCATCAATTTCTTGCAGTTTGATTCTGCTCATAGGGTCGTAGTGGAATTTATATTTTGTACTTTGTGCACTAGCAGATTCAGCACTATCCACTTCCCAAAGTTCTTTTATCTGTAGTAGTTTTTCGTATAATGCATTTTGCTCGTCATATTCTAGTGTGTAGCAATCAAGAGCAATTGCAAGAGCCTGCATTGAATCTTTAGCTTGTGTATTATGTGATTGTTCAGCAAAAAGTAACTGTGCATTTTTAAGAATTTTATATAATCTCTCTCCAATCAAATCTAGTTCCTGATTTGTTAGTGATGAATCTGTTCTTGATTTTGCAACGAAATTCAGAGTATCAACGATCTTATCATGAAAATCCTTAATTTCGTTTTGTGATTTTTTTGTGTTTTCAAACCCTCTTACATATTTATCACCATGAGTACGCAGACAATCCTCAAGATCTTTGCGATGCATTTTACTTAAATATATTAGTAGATGTTTTTTGTGGTTTAGAGTTTGAACAATATTGTTAGCAAACGCTGCTTCGCGCCCACTTTGGTTGTCTATTGTGAAAGAATTGATATAACTCATATTAAAGCTACGAGCAAAATCTTTCAGTTCCAGAATGATATCGTCATAATTAGACACTACAAAAAACACCTACAACAATTGATTGATAGTCGATAGTATTATATTACAAAAATCTTACTAGCGCTAGTTTTATTAGTGTTTTAAAGGTCTGAACTTTATTTTGTAGTGAATTTCTGGATTGTCTATACATATGTATTATGGCCGCGTCTATTATTTCTTGCCTTCTGATATGTATGTATTAGAATGGGGTCTTTTAAGTTAACAAATAAGTTTTATTGTAATGGCGGGACATTCCAAATTTAAGAATATACAGCACAGAAAGGGCGCTCAGGATAAAAAAAGAGCAAAGGTTTTTACAAAACTAGTTAGAGAAATTATTACAGCAGCTAAAATTGGTGGAGTTGATACAAATAATAATCCACGACTTAGAAGTGCAATTACTGCAGCTCGGAGTCAAAATCTTCCAAAGGATCGAATTGATAGAGCTTTGCAACAAGCATCAGATCCATCAGATACAGATAATTATGCAGAAATTCGTTATGAAGGATTTGTTCCGGGTGGTATCGCAATAATTGTTGAGACTTTGACAGATAATAAAAATAGGACTGTCGCAGAGGTTAGAAGCGCTTTTACTAAGCACGGAGGGAATCTAGGTGAGTCAGGAAGTGTTAGTTTTATGTTTGATCGAGTGGGTAGAATTGATTATCCTGCAGATATAGCATCTGCTGATGACATAATGGAAAGTGCTATTGAGTCAGGTGCAAATGATGTTGAATCAACAGATCAATACCATACTGTATATACTGATATTGAGGCATTTTCTGAGTGTTTAGAATATATGAATAATAAGTATGGAGCACCACTTGAGTCGGAAATAGAATGGAAGCCGCAAAATACAATTATGGTCACTGATGAAGAGAGGGCTACAAAATTGTTAAAGCTAATAGATGCTCTTGAAGAAAGTGATGATGTTCAAAAAGTTTTTGGTAATTATGAAATGTCTGAAGAGCTGTTTGAAAAATTATCAAATTAGGATAAAAAATATATGCAAATAATTATTCTTGCTGCAGGAAAAGGAAGTAGAATGCAATCTGAGCTTCCAAAAGTAATGCATAAAGTTGCTGGAAAACCAATGCTTGAGCATGTTATTGATAATTGTCGTAGAGTTTCTGATGATTTGATATTGGTGTATTCTGATCATATCAAAGAGTTTTTGCCAGAATTTTCTGATAAATGTAAGTTAGTAAAACAAGAAGAGCAATTAGGTACAGCGCATGCAGTATTCGTTGCAAAAGATAAGTTTGATCCTGAGCAACCAATTGGTGTAATTTATGGTGATAACCCACTAATTACTGATGAGATAATTCAAAATATGTTTGACCATATGCAAAAGACAGATTCAAAAGCTGTAACTTTAGCATTTGAATATGATAAGCCAAATGCATATGGTAGAATCGTCGTTGATTCCAAGGGTAATTTTGAAAAAATCGTTGAGGCAAAATTTGCAAGCACTGAAGAGAAGGAAATAAAATTATGCAACTCAGGCATTATGTCATTTGCACCCGGTATTTTGAGTAAATATATTGACGATTGTTTAAAGTCAGATTCTGATCATCAGCAGAAAGAATTATATCTAACTGAGATTATAGAAATTTGCTTCCGGCACGGTGAAAAAGTATCATATTATACCTCTGATAACTACAATTTAGTTTTGGGCGTGAATACTCAAGAAGAATTGCAGAATGCAAATTCAATAATTGATAAAAAATAGTACTAAAATGACTAATAACAAAAATTTAAAACCATTAATTATCGTAGATGGTTTTGGTTTTATATTTAGAGCTTATCACGTACAACCTCCACTTACTTCACCATCGGGCGATCCTGTTGGTGCTATATACGGCTTTACTTCTATGCTTATGAAGCTCATTGCAGATTTTAAGCCAGAACATGCTGTGATAGTACTTGATCATAGTGGAAAGAATTTTCGTCATGACTTATATAAAGATTACAAAGCAAACAGACCGCCAGCGCCAGATGATTTAGTGATGCAGCTTAAGCTTGTTGAAAAAGCAGCAAGAGCACTAAATTTTGAGTGTATTTCAAGAGCGGGTTATGAAGCAGATGATATTATTGCGACTCTTGCGCATAAAGCCACAGAAGCTAAAAGAGAAACTATAGTTATTTCTTCTGATAAGGATTTGATGCAGCTAGTAAATGATCATGTGAAAATGTTTGATCCTGTAAAATCCAAATTTATTCAAGAGGAAGATATTTTTGCTAAGTTTGGTGTTGGGCCAGATAAGGTTCGTGAAGTTCAGGCATTAATGGGTGATAGTTCTGATAATATACCTGGTGTTGCTGGAGTTGGGCCAAAAACGGCAGCAGGACTTATAAATCAATTTGGTGATTTAGAAACGGTTTTATCGTCGATTGATCAAGTAAAAAGTAAGCGTCAGCAAGAATTGCTAAGAAGCTCGGCTGAAGATGCTAGAATTTCTTGGAAGCTAGTTGGGCTTGATCATAATATAGATTTAGATCATGATGTAAGCGAGTTTAAATGGAGTGCTCCATCGGTTGAGAATATTTCTCAATTTTTAGCTGAATATGGTTTTAAATCACTAATTAAGAGAATTGAAAATCTATTTAGCTTGAAAATTCATGAGATAGAAATTCAAGAAGATAGTGCTATAAAGGAAAAGACTGAAACAAAAAGAAATCAAATCTCATCTGACGAGGAATTTGCTAAATTTATGACTTTTGTTGAGCGTTATGGAGAAGTTTCTGTATCTGCGCAGCAGCTAGATGATGATATTGAATTTATTTTTGGAGTAAATGATCAATTATATATAGCGCCTTATATTGCACAGTCTGATGGTCCAAAAGATTTATTTTCTCTAAATAAAGATAAGTCTAAAGATTTGAATTTTTCAAAGCAAATTCATGAATTATTTGCGGATATCTCTATTAAAAAAATTGTTTTTAATTTAAAGGAGCTTTTAAAAATATGTAAACAGCCTTGCAGGTCATTTGAAGATTTGCAGTTAATGGATTATGTATTGAATGCGGGTAAAAAAAGTCGAGATATAAGAAAGATTATAAAGGATCTTAGTGGTGCTGAGATCTTTAAAGAAGCGGAAGTTGAAACTATAGCGCCTTATCTAGTTGATTGTCATGGAAAACTTAACTCTGAGCTCTTTAAAAATAAGTTACTACATCTCTATCTAGATATTGATCTACCGCTTTGTCATATTTTAAATGGTATGGAAAAAGAAGGGGTAAAGATAAACAGTCAATATTTGGCTAAGATATCCCAAGAATTTGCTGTTAAGATTGCTGAACTTGAAAAGAAAATTTATGAAATAACGGAAGAAGAGTTTAATATAGCTTCGCCTAAGCAGTTGGGAGAAATTCTATTTGGTAAAATGAAGTTACCATTTGCTAAAACTACTGGTAAGACAAAATCTTTTTCTACAAGTGCTGATATCTTAGAGAAATTGCATGAAGAAGGTTTTGAGATTGCTGAATTGTTATTAGAGTGGAGGCATTTGACTAAGCTTAAAAATACTTATACTGATACACTCCCTAGTCAAGCTGATCCTAGGACTGGTAGGATTCATACAACATTTTTACAAGCAGCTACTACCACTGGAAGACTCAGTTCAATAAATCCGAATGTACAGAACATTCCAACAAGAACTGAAGAGGGGAGCAGTATTAGAGCGGCTTTTATTGCAAGCGAGGGAAAAAAATTAATTTCAGCTGACTATTCACAAATAGAGCTTCGTATATTAAGTCATGTTGCGAATATTGAACCATTGAAAAAGGCAATGTCAGAAAATCGCGATATTCATGCCCAGACTGCTAGTCAAATTTTTGGTGTACCAGTAAATGAGATTGACTCAGAGCTGAGAAGAAGCGCTAAAGCAATAAATTTTGGTATTATATATGGAATAAGTGGATTTGGTCTTTCTAAGCAGCTAAATATCTCCAGAAAAGAAGCGTCTGACTATATTAATAGATATTTTAAAGAGTATCCAGGTATTCAAAAATATATGAGTAATACAATTGAGTTTGCTAAAGAAAATGGATATGTAGAGAACCTAATAGGTCGCAAATGCTTTATACCAACAATAAATGATAAGAATCATGCAATGCGATCTTTTGGAGAAAGAGCGGCAATCAATGCTCCAATGCAAAGTTTAACTTCTGATATTGTTAAAATTGCTATGATTAATTTAGATAGAGAGCTTAAAAAACGTTCTATGAAGACAAAAATGATCTTGCAAATCCATGATGAATTAATTTTTGAAGCGCCAGAAGCTGAAGTAGAGAGTGCGATGGAACTAATAAAGAAAACTATGGAATCTGCTATTAATCTAGATGTTAGAACAGATGTTGATGTGAACTCTGGCGATAATTGGCGGGAGATTCATTAATCAATAATTTGAGTTAGCTGCGATTACGTTTATACGGAGACACCATTGTGTTGCGATGATTGAACTTTTTCAACTTGGTACTCATGATAATACTATTTTTATCAGTTATCTCTTGCATAGGGAAGCAATATGCATACTAAACTTTTCTCTTAAAATTAAAAGAATACACTTTAATATCTGGCTTATAACTACACATTGTTAATATGAGTTTTTTACTTTGGTAGTCTTAAATTTAGTACATCTTGTTGCTTTTAAGAATTTTTAAATTTCCAATAGTTAATTAACCTTTGTCAATTAAATCGCAAAAAAATCTTAATAATATTTTTAAAATTAATACTTACTTAAACACGTTGTATAAAAAGGTATTTGAGCGCTTGTCGATACTAGATAATTAAGAATTAGTAGTAATATTTTAAATAATATCTATAAAATTTTTTGTATTTATAACAAAACAATGATACCTTCTGCAAAAGCTAGATTTTTGAGGGGTTAGCTTTATTGCGTAATAAATTTAGGTGTTATTTATGATTGATAGAGTTTTAACCCCATATGTTGGAATTTCGTCTGATAAGGACGTGGAGAGGCATGTAAGGAATTTGAAAACAATTTACGCTGATAAGGCAAAAGTAAAGAAAGCGTGTATCTGGATAAATGGTGTAAAAGTGAAGTTTGGTAGCGACCTAAATCATACAGTTAGGAATATCAATAAATTTTATGCAAAAGCTGGTGTGAAAGCAAGTATAAAAAACAGTAAACTTGTATTGTCTACTCGTAGTAATACATTGAAGATTCATGATCCCAAACAGATTCTTAAAAGCTTAGTTGATAAGGATAGAGTTGGAATTAATAAGTATCACGATATTCAAATTGTTAGAAAAGGTGTTGGTGATGCAAAATTTATTTATACTTTTAATAATAAGAGTAAAGATTATCGCCTAGATAGAGATTTTTCTAAATCTAGTACAATATATTGCATGGGGGGATCAAGTGTTCATTTGCAAAACCCTGTAGATAATTTGGCAAATGTAGGGGTGGTTCAAAATTTGGTGCATGGGCAAGCATCTGAACCAATATTTGATGTTGTTGCACAAGATGTAGAGCCAATAGATTTTAATGTAGGAGCACTTGTTCCACTACAGCAAAATCTTAGTTTAGAAAATTCAAGAGAGGATGCTGTTTTGATTCCATCTGCTAAGTTTGAAATTGCTAAAATAGTTGAAAATTTATCTATGAATGGACAAGAGCTAGAAAATGAAAAACAGCCTGAAATTAATCATGAAATCGAGCCACAAATTGATTATCTGGCCAGAGCTATAGAATTGCTAAATAATAAGACTCAAAGAGAAACAAGACTTATACTTACGGAGGTTGTAAAGAAAGGTGACGTTAACCTTATAGAATCAATGGTACAAGTTATAGATCACCCTCCAGCAAATGTTGTTATTAATAAACCTGGTCCTGTAGGTATGAAAAGGGTATATAATGATAGTCTAACTTATTCGCGAACATTGCTTAAGAGAGAGCAATCCGATAATATTAAGAAGACTTGTGGAATGATTGCTGGTTTTGCTAGAATGGAAGTTGGTCATGCAAGGAGAGTTTTTTATAATTTACAAGGTAGCCGCTATTCTTCAGCAGTGCTTGCGGGGTAATTTTTAGTTTTTTTGGTGACGTGATTGACATAGTCGTATGAAATATATTACAATCTTTTTCAAGATGGTCGCGTGATTGTATGTTTTGTTTTTTAAGCAGAATATGAGGAAAGTCCGGACTCCAAATAGACGCGATGCTGGTTAATGGCCAGCGAAAGGAGAAGAGAAGCTCCTTTTAGGGAAAGTGCAGCAGAAATATACCGCCTTTTAAAGGTAAGGGTGAAATGGTGTGGTAAGAGCGCACCGGGTTGTTGGTAACAATAATCGCTATGTAAACCCCATCGGGAGCAAGATCAAATAGGCGTAATTAGAACTTATAGAAGTTCCTAGCTGTCTATAGCTAGAGATTATGCGGGTAGGTCGCTTGAGATAAATGGTAACATTTATCCTAGATAAATAATCACGGTAGCTTTGTGCTATACAGAATCCGGCTTATAGACCATCTTTTAACTTTTAACATTTTAACATCTTATAATGCTAACATTATATCACCACCCTGTTTGTCCGTTGTCACGTCAGATTCGAGTCTTTCTAAAAGAATTTGACACTGAGTTTACTATGGTGAAAGAAGATTATTGGCTTAGAAGGAGAGAGTTTGTTGAGATTAATCCGTCTGGAAACCTTCCTGTTATTGAAATAGATAAATTCTCGCCTATTTTAGTAGGGAACTATTCTATAATTGAATATATGGTTGAAAAGTTTGAGGATTTTTATTTTATGCCAAAATCCACCGATGAACGTGCTTTGGTGCGTAAGGATATAGCTTGGTTTAACGATAAGTTTTATCGTGAAGTTAGTAAAATTCTAGTTGATGAAAAAATGATCAGATTACTTATGCATGTTGGTGGTCCTAGGAGTACTTTTATCCGAGCAGCAAAAGCCAACTTAAGTCAGCATTTTAGGCTGTTAAGTGAGTATCTTGAAAAAAGGTCACATATAGCATTAGAGAAGCTTTCATGCGCCGATATCGTGGCCGCTTCACATATTTCTACAGTAGATTATTTTGGTGAAATAAATTGGGATAGTTGGCCGCTTATTAAAGAATGGTATTCAATCATCAAATCAAGACCAGCATTTCAAACAATATTACAAGACAGAGTAGCGGGTTTTGTACCTCCGTCTCATTATGCCAATCTGGACTTTTAATAGTTTGAGTAAGAAAAAGTTCTATAATTTAATAATATATAAGCTGTATAAAATCATATTAATTCAAGCGTTCTGCAAGAGTATGGAAATTTTTTATTAGTTGATCGATTCGCTCTAGGAATTGGTAGTTGATTTGTGAGTTGTTATCAGTAGTAATTGGTTGTTGATTGGTTATCTCAGTGTTTTCTATCTTGATAGAAGGCTGTTTATTTACAGGTTCTTCAATATCAGAATATTTCTTGATAAGATAGTTTATATTTTCCATAGTGTAGTATCTTCGACCACGGATTTTAACTATAGACATTTTTTTATCAATTTTATCTATGTATCTTAGCTTGTGAGGAGCAAGAGCACACATATCGCATGCTTCAGAAATGGAAAAATACTTTTTTGTTAGCATGATTACGTATTTACTTTTTCTTTAAGAGGTCTTGATGGCAAGAAGCGTAGTACCGTTCTTGGCTTAATTTCAACTCTTTCGCCTAAGCGAATGTTAAAGCCTGGTCTAGTTTTTTTATGATTTATTTTCCAAGTGCCAAAGTTTTGTAGCATAGTCTTGTCATCTCTTTTAGTAAGATGAAATATTTCGGAAAAAGTATGAGTAGTGATTTCTTCGCAAAGGGTTGCCGAAAGGCCAAGCTGTTCCTTCAGCTTTTCAGCAACTTTTTCTTTCGTAATTGTCTCAGGCTTACCCATACAACCCCAATTATCTTAGGTTTTCTAAGCTTGGGTATTACGCAATATAGGTTACCACCTAACTAAAATCGATCCCCAAGTCGTTCCAGCACCAAATGCTGTAAATACGATTAGCTTACCACGTTCTATTCCTTTAGTCGACTTTAATTCTGAAAGTGCCAGTGGAATTGATGCCGCAGAGCAGTTTGCGTGTTTCTCAATAGTAACAATTACTTTTTCATCGGTGAGGTTAAATTTGTTAGCAATGGAGTTGATTATTCTCTGATTTGCTTGGTGTGGAACAAGGAAATCTATGTCGTGAATACTCAAGTTATTTGATTCAAGAAGTGACTTTACGGACTCTGACATTTTTTCAACAGCTTTTTTAAAAACTTCGGAGCCTTTCATCTGAACATTGCCACTTCTACCGTTCATACTGACTCCTCCGTCAGTATGTAGGATATCATACATAGATCCATCTGAAAAAATATTACTATCAATTATTCCGCTATTTGAGTCATCTTGTTTTAGTACAATAGCGCCAGCTCCATCGCCAAATAGAACGCATGTGGATCTATCTTGCCAATCTAGCAGCGAGGACATTTTTTCAGAGCATACCAGGAGTACAGTTTTATATTTGCCAGATTTAATCATATTGTCAGCCACTTGCGTGCCATATACGAAGCCAGAGCAAATTGCTTGTATATCAAATGATGGTATCTCGCCAAGATCAAGGTATCCTTGAAGTTTATTGGCAACGCTAGGAAAGCTGTTATCAGGAGTGTTGGTACATGCAATTATTAAATCAATATCTTTAGGATTAATATTTGCATCTTTTATGGCTGCATTTGCTGCTTTATGGGCCATATGCGAACTATATTCATCACTAGCAGCAATGTGACGTTGGCCGATGCCTGTTCTTGATCTTATCCATTCATCACTAGTATCAATAGATTTTTCTAGATCTGCGTTTGTAACAATTTTAGAGGGTAAATAGCCGCCGCAGCCTATAATTCTTGAGGCCATAAGTTTTATTTAGGCTTCATCATTATCGTCTTTTTCAACAACAACTTGCTTGTTATTGTACGAACCACTTGATGCATCCATATGATGAGGAAGTCTGTATTCTCCAGTATCTTTATCGATGATTACATTAATTTTACCAAGCGCATCATGTGAGCGTCTCATATTACGTTTAGATTTGGACGTTTTTTTCTTTGGAACTGCCATTTTTTATCTCTCAATTGACTTTTTGTTAGTTATTTTAAAAAAAGTGTTTGTCAAACTGACGCGCATTATACTATATTTCAACTACAAAATCTATAGCATTTTATATATAATTATTTTTATGACAAATTTAAAGCCTTATTTTGCTGGAATTATTTCAGTGTTTTTTCTTTTAATCATTACGGGTTGCCAGTCTATTGATGTACGTGGTCAGTTTGTAAGTGATAGTGCAATTGAACAGATTAATATTAAGAAGCCAAATCAAGAAGACTTGATAGATATGATTGGAACACCAACATATGTTCCAGATTATTCTGCAAGCACTTGGTATTATATTCAAAGATCATTAACTCGCAGAGCTTGGTTTGACCCAAAGGTAGTCACGCAGAGAATAGTAAAAATTACTTTTGCTGCGAATAAAAGAGTTTCTGAAGCGGTCTTGTTAAAAAATTCCCAGAATGAAGCAATCGTAGCAAATACTGCATTTACAAAAACTCATGGTACTGAACAAAGTGGTATTCAGAAATTTGTGAAGAATATTGGTAGGTTTAATCAGACCACTAGTGGTAGTAGCAGACGTAAGAGTAAAAAGTAATTTTATCTAGTCTACAGTATGTATTGGATTAGACGCTGCCGGCGGTGTCTTAAATAATAATACCAATGCGAAAGTATAATTATAGTAAACATAAGTAAATATTATGATCAACAATGATGAATTAAAGAAGCTGCAGAGGCTTGCAAAATTAGATTTTTCTGATAGTGAAATTGAAGCTTTTTCCAAGAAGCTAACAAGTATTGTTGGAATGATTGATAAGTTACAGGAAGTTGATTGCGAAGGAGTTGAGCCTCTTCGGTCTGTTTGCGATATGCATCAGAGATTTAGAGAAGATAAGGTGGAAATATCTGATATCTCAGAAGATCTATTTAAGAATATACCTGAGAAAGGTTCTGAAATCGCTCGAGAAGTAAAATGTTTTGTTGTTCCAAAGGTAATTGAATAAAATGTCAGAATTAATTAAATTATCAATCGCAGAAGCGCTTGAAGGCTTGAAAGCCAAAAAATATACAGCTACAGAAATTGTTGATGCACACATTAAGCAAGCGGAAGCTCAAAAAAGCTTAAATAGCTATATTACTGAGACTTTTGATATTGCAAAGGATCAAGCAAAGCAATCAGATGCAAATTATGCAAATGGTAATGCTCGCAAATTAGAAGGGATACCTGTTGCAGTAAAGGATTTATTCTGTACAAAAAATGTCAAAACAACTGCTGGTTCTAGGATGCTCGGAGAATTTATTCCTCCATATGAGTCAACTGTTAGTCAGAATATTGCTGATCATGGGACGGTAATGATTGGTAAAGCAAATATGGATGATAGTGCTATGGGATCTTCAAACACTACCAGCTATTTTGGTAATGTGATTAGCCCTTGGAAAGCAAAAAATAGTGATAAAGATCTAGTGCCTGGGGGTTCGTCTGGTGGCTCTGCTGCGGCAGTTAGTAGCTTTACAGCTATGGCAGCTCTTGGGAGTGATACTGGTGGGTCAATCAGGCAACCAGCAGCATTTACCGGAACATTTGGTATCAAGCCAACATATGGAAGATGCTCTAGGTGGGGAATGTGTGCTTTTGCAAGTTCACTTGATCAAGCTGGGGTGTTTACCAGAAATGTGACTGATGCAGCTTTAATGTTAGAAGCAATGATGGGATTTGATGAGAAAGATTCTACATCAATTAACCAGTCAGTACCTGAACTCGTTTCTGCCGGTAATAAGTCTGTGAAAGGCATGAGAGTTGGAATTCCAACAGATTTAATGGAAATGGAAGGAGTAAATTCTGAAATTATGCAGATGTGGCAAGATTCAATTGAAATGATGAAAGCTGAAGGAGCATCGATTGTAAATATTACTCTTCCTCATGCAAAATATGCACTTCCAGTATATTATGTAATTGCTCCAGCTGAAGCCTCATCAAATCTTTCCAGATATGATGGTGTAAGATATACTCATAGAACGGATAGACCTTGTAGTAATTTAGATGATCTATATAGATTTACCAGAACGGAAGGCTTTGGTGAAGAAGTGAAGCGCCGAATAATGATTGGAACTTATGTTTTATCATCAAGCCATATGGATGCTTACTATCTAAAAGCACAAAAAGTACGTCGTTTGATTGCTAATGATTTCAAAGATGCGTACGAAAAAGTTGATGTGATTATGCTTCCATCAACACCTACTGCGGCTTTCGGTATGGATGATAATCAAGATGATCCATTGACTATGTATCTAAACGATATATTCACTATACCAGCAAGTTTAGCCGGCCTACCATGTTCATCTGTGCCTGCTGCATTAAATAGTGAGGGGTTGCCGCTTGGTATGCAATTAGTTGCGCCAGCTCTTGATGAGTATAGAGTGTTTCAGGCTTCAGCTGTTATTGAACGCGCGGTTAAAGATTTAGATTTCATTCCAGGAGGGTTTTAATGGCTTATATTACAGGAAATACAGGCGAGTGGGAATATGTGATTGGTCTTGAAGTTCATGCCCAAGTCTCATCAAAAGCAAAATTATTTTCAGGTACAGCTACAGAGTTTGGCGCTAAGCCAAATTCTCAAGTGTCTTTAGTTGATGCAGCAATGCCTGGGATGCTTCCAGTTTTGAATAAATACTGTGTTGAACAGGCAATTAAGACTGGTCTTGGAATTAATGCACAGATAAATAAAATCTCAGTTTTTGATAGAAAGAACTATTTTTATGCTGATCTTCCGCAAGGTTATCAAATTTCTCAGTTCTATATTCCAATCGTTGAAAATGGTCACTTGGATGTGATGACTGAAGATGGAAAAGAGAAGAAAATCAGAATTAATCGTATACATCTTGAACAAGATGCAGGAAAATCTATACACGATCAGCATCCAGAATACAGTTTGATTGATCTAAATCGTTCTGGTATTGCATTGATGGAGATAGTAACAGAGCCTGATATTAGCTCTCCGTCTGAAGCCGCAGATTATGTCCGTAAGCTCAGAAGTCTTCTTAGATATATTGGATCTTGTGATGGAAATATGGATCAAGGATCAATGCGTTGCGATGCCAATATCTCGGTCAGAAAACCTGGTGGTAAGCTTGGTACGCGTTGTGAGATAAAGAATTTGAATTCTGTAAAAAATATCACAAAAGCTATTGAGTATGAAGCAATGCGTCAAGTTGAATTGCTTGAAAGTGGTGGGGAGGTTGATCAGGAAACACGGTTGTTTGATGTAAATACTGGGCAAACTCGAACAATGAGAAGCAAGGAAGATGCAAATGATTATCGCTATTTCCCGGATCCTGATTTGTTGCCAGTACATGTTGACGATGAACTGATTGCAAAATTAAAAGAAGAACTTCCAGAGCTTCCATCAGAGAAAGTACATCGTTATGTTTCCGAACTTGGGCTCAATAAATATGATGCAGAAGTGATAGTAGCTGATATTGATACTGCAAAATATTTTGAAGAAGCAAGTGTTGGGGCTAATGCAAAGGTAGTTGCAAACTGGATTTCAAGTGAGTTATTTGGAAGATTAAATAAAAATTCAATGACTTTAGCTGAATGTAAGATTACTCCAAAAATGCTACAAGACTTGGTTGCACTGATTGATGATGGAACAATTTCTGGAAAAATTGCTAAAACTGTATTTGAAGAAATGTTTGAAAGCGGTGATCAGCCTGAGAAAATTGTAGAGAAAAAGGGGCTTAAGCAGGTTTCAGACCGTGGGTCAATAGAGCCAATTATTGATGAAGTTATTGCGGCTAATCCAGGTTCAGTTGAAGCCTATCGTGGTGGAAAGGACAAATTGTTTGGTTTCTTCGTTGGTCAAGTGATGAAAAAAACTGGCGGTAAAGCAAGTCCACAAATGGTAAATGAAATATTGAAAGAAAAGTTATCGTAATATTTTGGTATGTCAAAATTATCTGGGGAATTTGAGGTAGTTGACCTAGAACATCAGCGTGATATGAATTATGTTTCAGAACATATGCAAGCAGTTATGACCTTGCCTGGAACAGGAGAAAATTCCTATGCAAATACATCGCCCATTGATGAAATGTTAGAAGCTATGCCAAGCCTAGAATGGGTTGGGGTAGTTGTTTCATGGTTTGTTGCAGGTCTTGATATAGCTAAGGCAATAATTAAGCCTGGTATAGAGAAAAGCTCTGACGAGGCTGATGATGATTGGTTGGTTTCAAGCTACGATCGAACTGATGCTTATCAAATTTATCGATCTAATCAGAGTGACCCAACTACGGTTAGATATGGCGGTACAGCGCCAGATTCTGATGTTTTGTCTTATGTTCAGGCAATAAAAGATAAAGGGCTGAAAGTTGCATTTTATCCTTTTATAATGGTTGATGATGTTAGTAAATCCTGGCGTGGTAGTATCACTGGTGATGCAGAAGATGTATCAAATTTTTATAAAAAACAGTATAAGCCATTTATTATGCATTATGCTGAGCTATTGCAAGATGTTGTCGATATGTTTTACATTGGTTCAGAATTGGAAGGGCTAACATCTATTAAAGGTAAAGGTAGAAAATTTCCGTTTGTAGATAGCCTGGTTGATCTTACATCAAGCGTTAGAAGTGAAGTTGGGAATGGTGTTTTAATTAGCTATGCGGCAAATTGGACGGAGTATCGCTCGTGTTACGGAGGATATAGGCCACTTGATAAATTATGGTCAAATCAAAATATAGATTTTGTTGGAATTGACTATTACATGCCTCTTACAGATTCTGAGGAAGTTGATATATCTATAAATGAAATTAAAGCAGGTTTTTATTCTAGTGAAGGATATGACTATTATTTAAGTTATACGGGTGAAAGGCTTGAGTTTAATAGTAATTGTGATAGATGGAAAGATTTAGCAGGTTGGTTTTCTTCTGAGCATTGGGCTTGGGATTCTGAAGGTGAGAAAAGCTATAAAACAGCTTGGGTTGCAAAGTCTAAGCAAATTATATTTAGTGAGTTTGGTTTCAGGTCAATTGAACTTGCAACTAATACTCCTAATGTTTATGGTGACGAGATACCTAAGCATTCATCGGGTAATGTAGATTTTCCAATGCAAATGCAAGCGATTCGTGCTACACTCGAGCACATTAGTGAGGATCAATCCATAGCAATGGGGTTTTGCTATGGTTGGGACAGCAGAGGTTCCGGATGGAAAAGAAAGTATGCTGATGGTGATCAGTGGTCAAAGGGACACTGGATTGATGGTAAAATTATAAGAAAGAAGTAGATGGCAATAAAGATTCATAAGAACGAGGATTTTGAAAAAATGCGGGAAGCGGGAGCGCTTGCTGCAAAGACGCTTGACTACATTACTGAATATGTTGTGCCAGGAGTAACCACGGAACGCTTAGATGATTTGTGTCATGAGTTTATAACAAGTCAGGGGGCTATTCCTGCACCACTCAATTATAAAGGGTTTCCAAAGTCAATTTGTACATCAATTAATCACGTGGTTTGTCACGGTATACCATCAGATAAAAAGCTAAAGAATGGTGATGTTATTAATATTGATGTTACAGTTATAGTTGATGGATGGCACGGAGATACTAGCCGGATGTATTATGTTGGTGATGTTGGTGTTAAGCAAAAGCGTCTTGTACAAGTGACTTATGAAGCGATGATGATTGGTATTGAAATGGTAAAGCCTGGCGTGCAGCTAGGTGATATTGGAAGTGCTATTCAGAAACACGCAGAAAAGCATAAATATTCAGTAGTTCGTGATTACACTGGTCATGGAATTGGTCAGGTATTTCACGATGAACCTAGTGTTTTGCACTATGGGAGACCGGGAACAGGAATTGTTCTAGAAGAAGGAATGTTTTTTACAATTGAGCCAATGGTTAACGCCGGAAAATATGATACTATTTTGAGTAAATTTGACGGGTGGACTGTTACTACCAGAGATAAATCACTATCTGCTCAGTTTGAGCATACAGTTGGTGTGACGAAAGATGGTGTTGAGATTTTTACTACGTCACCGAAAAAATTATTATGCCCACCATATGAGCTTGGAAAATAAAACAGAAGAACAACCTCACCATGTAGGTCATAGAAAGAGGTTGAAAAATAAATTTTTGCAAACCAATCCTACTGGTTTTAGCGATTATGAATTACTGGAGCTCGTGCTTTTTCAGTCAGTGCCAAGGCGTGATGTAAAGCCTCTTGCTAAAGACTTACTATCTAAATTTGAAAATTTTAATCAGCTAATAAATGCAGATAGAGAGAAGGTTTTAGCAGTTAGCGGTGCTTCCGAATCTATTTACTTACAATTTCGTGTGATAAAAGAAATGCTAAATAGAGTATTTGCTGAAAGAGTAGAGAATAAAAATGTAATTAGTTCTTGGTCGCCATTGCTTGAATATTTAAAATTTAATATGGGCTGTTTGAAAATTGAACAGTTTAGGGTGCTTTTTTTAAATAAGAAAAATATTCTAATTGCAGATGAAATTATGGCTACGGGAACTATTGATCAAACACCAGTATATCCAAGAGAAATAGTTAAAAAGTCACTGTTTCATGAGGCAGGAGCTCTGATATTAGTTCATAATCACCCTAGCGGAAATCCAAAACCATCAAATGCAGATATAGATTTGACTACGCAAATTATAAGTGCTTGCAAAACTATTAACGTGACAGTGCACGATCATGTTATCATCGGTGGTAATGAGTATTATAGTTTTAAATCAAATATGTTGCTATGAGTTTTATTATTAGTTTAGCTATCTTAGGAATAATAGCGTTAATAACTTCATTGGTTATTACAAAATTACTCATTAATGTAATGCCAAAATTTGGAATTGTAGATATTCCAAGTAAAAGAAGAGCTCATAACAAAATAACACCAAGAGGTGGCGGGTTTGCATTTGTTTTAATATACTCCATTTTATTACCAGCTTTTGAATATTTTGTAGTTGGGTCAATTGAAGATTCAATTATAGTTTTGCAGATTTTTATTCCAATTAGTGTAGTTTCTTTTTGGGATGATGTATCGCATGTAATGATCCCCCTTAGGCTGATTATTCATATTTTGTGTTCATGTTTAGCGATAATGTGGCTTGTGCATCCAAGTCCAATCTTGCACTATGAGATACCTGTATATTTAGATTTAGCGATTGGTACATTTGCACTTCTTACGTTTTTAAATATATACAATTTTATGGATGGAATTGATGGTATTACAGTTAGTCAATCTTTGCATTACTCAGCTACTATCTTGTTGTTATGTTTTGTAAGATATGATCTTATTCCAAATGTTGATATGGTGGTAGTTACGGCTGTTATAATTGGCGGTTGGTCGCTAGGGTTCATTTATTTTAACTGGCAGCCAGCAAAGATATTTCTAGGTGATGTTGGCAGTATTAGTTTGGGTTTTTTAATAGGGATTTGCCTTCTAACAATTGCTTCAGCTAGTGCAAAACTTTTTGCTGCATGCGTTATTGCTTCTTTATATTATATTGCTGATGGAGGCATGACAATTCTAATCAGGATTGTTAAAGGAGAGAAAATATGGGAACCGCATTTGCAGCACTTTTTTCAAAAGTCAATAAAAAATGGCAAAAGTCATAAAAGAACAGTAAAGCGTATTATGAAATGTAATATACTGCTGATGTTACTTGCTGTTCAATCGCTTTACTATCCCGTAATATCAATTATTGGTGCAACTCTGGTTGTTATGGTAACTATTATCAGGTCTGTAATATGAAGCCAATTGTCGGTGAGGTTAATAAGCTTGTGCAAAATGTCTTTAGAAGACAGCACCCAATCTTAGCCGAAATTATCGTTAATTGGGGTAAAATTGTTGGAGTGAAATTTAGTCAAAATAGTATGCCGCTTAAAATTACATCCAGTAAAGAAAGAGGAAAAAAAATTAATATTCTCTATATATCTTCTGAAAATTCTAGTGCATCTATGGAGATTGCATATCAGCAAGAGCTTATCATAGAGAGGATTGCTATATATCTAGGATACAAAGCAATACATAAAATAAGATTTTTAGTACGTGGCTAACTAATAGTGTCTATTTACAAAACGAGTAAAGTTCGGTAGAAATATCTATGTATTTTTAAACAAGGAGTGATCAAAGGTGCAAGATTCAGAATTCGCTATTAAGGTTGGAATGATTTTGGATAGTATTGTTCAGGATATTGAAGATCAAGATCCAGAAGGTGAAATAGATATTGATTTAAATGATGGTATTCTTACGCTTATTACAGATAGTGGGACTTTTGTTATTAATAAACAATCTGCTGCTAAAGAAATCTGGTTGTCATCACCTATAAGCGGCCCATATCATTTTGCTTATATTGATAATTTCTGGAAGTCTAGAAATGGATCAGAATTATTTGAAATACTTACTGATGAATTAAACATAAAATTTTCTAGGCAGTATGATCACGAATAACATAAAGTATATTACTGGATATGTTGCTAAGCATATAAAGAGTTTGTGTGTAGTTTTTATCGCGCTGCTTTCTGTATCAGCATCCTTACTTTCAATTGGTATTGTTTTTAGAAAATTAGTGGATAATGGAGTAAGTTCCGATCAGATCACGGAAATTCATAGTGCTGTATTCTTAATTAGTGTTTTAATTGGTGTATTTGCAGTTGGTAGTTTTTTTCGTTCATATTTTATAAATGTAATTACTGTGAAAGTGATTTCAAAGCTTAAGTCTGACACGTATCGGGCGCTTCTTAAGGTTAATATAGCTAAATATGAAGATTTAAAAGTCGGAGATATTATTTCTAGATTAGGTTCGGATATTGAGACAATAGGGGGTCTAATTATCAATTTTCTTTCTTTCTTTGTTAGAAATTCCATTATGCTTCTTGGTGCGGTGATATTAATGTTCATTCAAAGTCCCAAACTATCGCTTTTAGTAGTTGTGAGTGTTCCAGTTTTGTTATTCCCTCTTTTGAAATTGAGTAAGCATGTTCGTGCATTATCACGGTCAGTTATGGCTGAGCAGGGTAATTTAGCAGCAAATATTGATGAAAGTTTTTCAGGAATACGTACGCTTTATGCATATAATCAGCAAGAATATTCAGCAAATAAATTTGATGATAAAATTACTTCATACATAAAGCATGCAAGTATTCGGCTAAGATTGAGATCTATGTTTTTTGCATTAGCGATTGCAATTATTGCAGGTTCAATTACAGCTGTAATTTGGATTGGTAGTGTGGATATTATAAGTGGCAAAATGAGTTCTGGCCAGATGATATCATTTATATATTATGCGATTATTGTTGGTATGAGTGCTGGTGGAATTGCTGAATTATTCAGTGAAATTCAAGGGCCACTCGCTGCTCTCGATCGAGTAGTTGAGCTTGAAAATATGGCAAAGCTATCCTCTGGTGAGGAGGGCGGGAAAAAAATAAGTAAAGACTATTCGATAAAATTTGAAAATGTTAGTTTTTCTTACCCAGCTCGCCCAGATATCTTGGCATTAAATAATATTTCAAAA
>JALZUG010000027.1 GCA_023301685.1 Rickettsiaceae bacterium | reverse complement strand
GAATCGTGGAATAAACTAAAAAAAAACATCTATACACCAAAAGTTGTAGGATTAAGAGCTCAAATAAATGAGTGTTTTGAAGATCCAAGTAAGTTTAAAGTCATCACATTACCTAGTTTACCTGATGGAAGTCCTATAGGTTGTGGTGAGTAGGGTTATAATTTTTATACTTTACTCATTTAAATGACATTGTAAAAAACGTTTAATTCTTACGGATAAGTCTTCAACCGCATATTTGTAGTGATGTTATCAATAATAAACTTGTGAATCAGGTTGGTGGCCCTGTAATTAGCTCTATAAAGAAGGAAACAGGAGGACATTCTTGTGATATAGCAAGAGCTCATGCAGTGGTTACAGAAGTGTTTGATTTAGATAATCTATGGGATCAAATTGCGCAATTAGACAGATCAATTGATATTAATATTAAAGTTGAGATGCTGAGTGATTTGGTACGAATAATGAGAAGAGGGATCACTTGGTTTGTTAGAAATATTAAGGCTCCTATTAATATTTCAGAGACTATTGAAATATATAGCAAGCAAACTTCTGAGCTAACAGATATTATCAGTAAGCTTTTAGTGGGTACTACAAAAACTCGATTCTTTAGTCGTATTGATCATTTTACTTCATCTGGTGCTGATAAAAAACTAGCAAGGTCGGTAGCTACGCTTGAGGTGTTGGTATCAGCATTTGACATCATTTTCATTGCTAAGCAAACTAATAGGAAGAATGAAGATATTGCTAACTTGTATTTTGAATGTGGTGATCTATTAAGTATTGACTGGTTGCGTCAATCATGCGAAGCTCAGATTGACCAATCATTCTGGAATAGATTGTCAGTTCAATCTTTAAAAGATGATTTTTATGATAAGCAAAGACGATTGATTAAGGCAATATTGTCTAGCAGCAATGGCAATGGCAGCGTGCCAAAGTTAAAGACTTGGATTAAGCATAATGTATCTGATGCGCATATTTTTATAAGCTTTATTGAAGATATAAAATTGCAAGAAGCGTTAAATCTAAATATGATAATTTTAGCAAATAAAAAATTGGAGATCTTTTTAAGAAAACTAGAGGTTAGCTAACATGTCTTCAAAATTGAGGGAAGCCAGAGAAGAAGCAGGGTATACTGTTGAAGAAGTTGCGGAACAACTTAATATTCGCAAACAATATATTATTTGCCTAGAAGAAGGAAATTTTGAAGATATCCCAGGAAAAATATATGTAGAAGGATATACAAAAATATATAGTGAATTTTTGGGAATAGAAGCTCCAAATAAGGTAATGCAAAATGCCAAGCAGTACCAAGAAGTTATTATCAATAATAGGCAGAAAGTAAAAAGAAAATATGTAGTTTTTTTCTCAGTAATGATGCTGATTTTAGTTATATTGGTTTATTCAATGATAAAATCATCAAAAGTTGAGAGAGCCGAAGTAGTTGAAGACGAGTTAATACAAAATATACAAGAGCAGAATGGAAATAACGAAGAAGAATTTGATTGATCTGATTAACGAAATCGGAGAGAATATAAATAGATTAAATGTTAAGCTTGCAAAGCAAGAAGGTGTTATAGAGGATTTAAAGTCTCAGAATGAGAGATTAAAGCAAAGTAATCATGATACTCTTGATCAGATTAAAGAATATATAGAAGAACTTGAACAAATAAGAAGTCAATATGTCGATAGTAACAATAACATTAGCGGGGAAAAATTTTAAACTATCCTGCTCAGAAGATAGTAAGTCTCATATTGAGAAGCTTGCTGAAAAACTTGATTTAGAATTGAATGAAATGTCAAAAGGCAATTCTTCTGCATCATTTGAAATGCTATTAGTTATGACATCTCTTGGGTTGATGGATGAAAGACATTCAAAGACGAAAGAGTCAGCTGGAGAAGCATTAGAAAAAGCTGAAGGAGATCACCAAAAGCAGCTTGCTTCGGTGTTTGATGAGTTAAAAAATGTTGCAAATAAATTCTAAAATGCTAAAATCCGTTAAGCAACACAAACTGATTGAGTAGTAGTTATAAGTTATATATACCATTCTCGGTTAAATTTGCTTAAAACTTCTCTTGCTTAATTATTCAAAGTTTGAGTTAGTTAAATTTAAGTTTTAAAACTTTTTTTTATAGTACTTTAGGGCTGCTTGGTACGTTAGGATGGATATTAAATTCCTCTGGACTATAAGCTTTTTTTCGGGGATGGTCCCTTGCATCGCCGTGGCGTTGTTATTTACTGACCCCACCTATACGAACTGGTTCCGATGGTGAACTTTGTCCGACGGCTAAAGCGGTTCTAAGGCTTTGAATATATCTATGTTAAGCTTACTTCCACTACTGGGGTGAGAGTAATGCCAGTCCGCTGTTTTTGCATGTCTAAATTAGAGTGTTAATATAATTGATCCGCGTCATCTAATGGCGTCTCGCAATGACGAAAATGATATTGGATCAAGAAAAAGTTCATTACAGAAACTTTCGATTTCTTGCGAGTGCACAATTATTGTCATCGTTGGTTTAGCATTGTATGCCCTCTGTTTTAACGTATATGTCATAGCGAGCGAAGCGCGGCTGTCTAGTTTTATAGTATATAGTTCGTGGAGTGTTAATATATTGGATCCGCGTCATCTAGTG
The DNA here is from genome assembly GCA_023301685.1 of Rickettsiaceae bacterium. GTDB lineage: Bacteria > Pseudomonadota > Alphaproteobacteria > Rickettsiales > Rickettsiaceae > Megaera_A. The sequence continues at coordinate 26,459 of JALZUG010000027.1, read as the reverse complement.
GTTTCTCGCAATGACGAAAATGCTAAGTTTTCTGACAGGCCCTCAAACTTGTCTATGTTTAATTAGCTATACTCGCATTTAGTAGCAGTTAAGTATGAAATATTTGTAGCAAAAGTCATATTACTAAGCTTACTGCTCATCACTTTGTTCTTTCCGTGCTATTGCTCTTTGAAGCCTTGGAAATATGCAGTATATCATGAATATAAGCAGAGTATATTCAAGAATTCCGCTAACTATTTTAGTAGTTTCATTAATTGTAATTGTAGGTATAACGAAAGATAAGCTTGCAAGCATTATATATGACATGGCAATAGAGCTGATGTGATTTGCAGAAAACATCCCTGGTTCAAAATGCCATCTAGATATTGTTTTTAGTGAAAGGCCAAAGCCAATTAATGCTCCAGTGGCAACAACAAAATCTTTAGAGTATATATCATCTTCTGCGGTTAAGAAATATAGACATAATATTGTCCATAGCAATCCCCAATAGCTCGAACTCTGTTTGTTTAGCCATTTATGATAAATATTTTGCATAAAATTAGAGCGCCACCAAATAAGAGTGATAAGTCCGAATGCAAGGCCACCTACAACATCCGCAATAGAATGTACTCCAAGATAGATTCTTGATATAAGAATTATAGATATCATCGATACGGATAAAGCTATTGCATAGGGTTTTTGCCACCTCAGAGCAATTATACCCCAGAATATAGTAGCAATCATAATGTCACTGCTTGGAAAACCAAGCATAGAATTAACCTGTATTAAATGTAGATCTTCATGTGGGCGAAGCACAGCAAAGCTGTTCTTGAGAATAAGATTGATTAGAATTGAAAATGGTATTAATGCACCTAGCTGTGCAAAAGTTTTACCACCTGGTCTTAGCCAAAATCCAATTGCAATAATAGACATGTAAAAAACACTACTAGCCATAAATGGCATCATAGTAAAGAACTCTGTAAGACTTTCTGATCGTAGTTCAATTAATGCCCACTCGAATTCACTCATATAATCTATCTTTAAATATAACTATACTATAAGGTTACAAGATATTTGCATAGACTGAGAAATAATAAAGTTATATTTCGTCTAGAAAATCTAAGTCTATATCTTTTTGGCAATTAATATTATGCCACCAAGCTTATCTGATTCAATAGAATCTAGCACATATTGAATTTTTTCGATGGATAGATTGATTTCTTTTTCGGTATATTCGTTAGCTTTCAGCATATCTGCTTTGGCTTCGATTTTATCAATCATTGCATTATACCAAAATTTATATTTATTAGTTATATCAGTTTCTTCAATAATTTCCCAACCAAGAATTTTCATCATCATTTTGAAATTACTAAGTTTTATAGGAAACATCTGCTTTCCAGATAAGTTTTTGAATAGTTCTTGCTTGGTTTCATCTTTTTGATAATAATCGAATATTGCAAGTATTGCCCCTTCTTTACTTATGGCTTTTAAGCGTTGTAGCATTGCAACTTTGTCTTTGACAGCATGGGCGACGTTAAAACTAAACATAAACGAGAAAAATTCATCTTCAAATGTTTTTGTAAGTTTAGTAACATCAGCCACTTTGAAATTAATATTAGGGTAACTAGATTTTGCTTCTTCAATGAGTTTTTTGTTAATATCAATTGCCCAGATATTGTGATATCCTTTTTTTGACATAAAATCTGAAGCAGCGCCTGTGCCACAGCCAATTTCTAAACTGTTCCCTTCTTTGATAGATGGATTTTTAAGCAGAGCTTTGTTACTGAGAAGGTTTATAGCTTCTGCTCCTCCAGTATGTGTATAGTTTCCATCGCGCATGCTTTGTATGAGTTGTTTAAGTTTTTCTCTATCTAACAAGGCTTCTTCTTCTTTTGCTATATCTACTCCGCCCGCGCCTGTAGCTATGTTAATTGGCATTAATAGAGAGATAATGATTAGGGAGTTTAATAATTTATGCATAATACTACTTTTATTTTTCATCTATAACTATACCTTTCTTTTTTAGTATATTGTCAAAATGTTCTCTTTTTTCCTTTGGCAGACTGTTTCTTCTTAAGCTAAGCATTTCTGCAAAAGTACCCTGAGTGCACTCTGGAGTTAGTCTATCAGTGATAAGAATTCCATTAAGATGGTCTATTTCATGTTGAAGAACTCTTGCATAAAATCCTGAGACTTTTTTTTCTATTTTTTTACCTTCTTCATCTTGGTACTTTAAATTAATTGATTTATAGCGTTTTACTTTACCATAAACACTCTTTACTGAATAACATCCTTCAAAATCTGCGGCAAAACCATCCTCAGGAATTGGAGAATATTTAGGATTGATTATTGTATGAATAGGGTATGATCTAACATCTTCACGAAGTAGAGAGGCGCTTTCTGGTATATAAATAATTGCAATTTTTTTTCTGATATCAACCTGTGGAGCTGCTAAACCAACTCCTTCCGCTGCAAATATTATATCCTTCATCTTTTTAATAATTTTTTTGTCTTCAGAATTTAAAGGAAATTCTACTTCTTTCGCTATGTTCTTTAATGCAGAACTATCTCTGTTCTCTTGTTCTTCGATTGCGATTATTTCAAGTGTCATACAATTTATGTTTTCTGATTTTGTGGTAATTATCAAATATTCATGCAGCAATATAAATGTTTTTTTATCCTATTAGCAGGAATATTATTCTAGAGATTGTAATATTGTGCTAGCATATTTCTATTCTTTGTATCGATTGTTTGATACGGAGTGAATTTATTTTAATTTAGGTAAGTTTATGATTAAAAATTTAAAAAAACTTCCAGCAATAATTGCTGTTTCTACAATGCTTTCAAGTTCGGCTCTTGCTGATAATGCTTTCGTAGCTGTAGGTTTAAATTTATCTACAACTGGTATTGGGGCTGAAGCCCGTACGCCGATTGCAGATGGCTTTTATGGTAGATTAGGTGCGAACTACTTTAAATATTCTCAGAAATATACTGATGGTGAAATTAATTTGAAAGGTGATTTAACACTGCTGTCTGCTCCAATAATGGTTGATTGGCATCCATTTGATAATTCAGGTTTTAGATTGTCTGCAGGTGTTGCTTATAATGGTAATAAGGTTAAAGCAAAAGGAACTGCAGCTCAAGGTGTTACGATTAATAATATACCTTTTTCACCTGCTCAAATTGGTTCTGTAACTGCTGAACTTACCCTAGGTAATGCAATTGCTGGTGTTGCTTCTGTAGGTTATGACAGTTCATTTGTAAGCAATGGGCCGCTAAGTTTCCATTTCGAATTAGGAGCGATGTATACAGGTAAACCAAAATTATCTGTTAGTTCAACTGGTACTGGTGGTGCTGCATTCGTAAAAGAGTATAAAAGTGATGCAGACAAAGCTTTTAAAGATATAGAGAAATATCTTAAATTTTTCCCAATTCTTAAAATTGGTATAAAATACGCTATCTAATGATAAGCGTTTACTGATAGTTATTTATTGTAAAAGTAAAATATAGTTATTTCAAGCGGGTGTGGCGATTTAATATTTTGGTATATTATATCTAGTAGTATACGATAAAATGATCGCTGCTTCGCTTGTATTTTTTCTTTCGACATAACATGATCGTTTAATCTAGTTTCACATTACATTTATATAATAGATTGCTGCGTTGCCTAATAGCTCCTCACAATGACGCGAGCAACATATTGAATTGCTGAAAGGTATATTGGTTAGTGAGGTCTCTTCTATCATTATCTCAATGTTTCAACTTATATCGTCATAGCGAGCGGAGTGCTGCTATCTAGTGTTATAGAATATGTAGTTGTAAGTGTTAATATAAATATGATAGGGATTATGAAGATGCAATTCAATAATGGTAAGAAATATTTATAGTTTTTGGTCTTAATAAGAAGTAAGTAATATTCTGGGGGAGCATTACTTACTCTTTATTCTAGTATTTTCGTAGAATCTTGATTCTGAATTTAAAATTAAGCAGCTACTAATTTTTCTTTTAATAGTTCTACTAATTTTTCAGTCGCAGCAGTTTCTGTGATTTTTTCAAGAACGGCAATTTCAGAAGCAAGGCGGTTTAGTGCTGATTCATAGATAGTTCTTTCACTGTATGAACGGTCGTTATCAACGTTTTTATAAAGATCTCTAACAACTTCCGCAACAGCTTCAATTTCACCGGAATTTATCTTGCCTTCATATTCTTGAGCTCGTCTGCTCCACATCTTATTTCCTCGCTTAGGCTTGCCATTTAAGATATCATATACTCCAGATACATCACTCTTATCTGCTAAAGTTCTAAGACCCGAAGCTGCAGCTCTGGATACTGGAACCCTAAGGGTCATTTTATCGTGTGGAAATGAGATAACATAGACTTCTAGTTTTATATCAGCGATTGTTTGACTTTCTATCTCAACTATTTCGCCGACTCCATGTGACGGATATACAACTCTGTCACCTACCTTGAATTCTGGTTCTTTTGACATGTATGCCTCATAAGTTCGTTAGTAAAATGTAGCGGAAGATATTATATCATATCTAGAATAATATTAAAAGCGTATTATTTAGTTAATGCATTAATCTTCTGGTAATAACACTTCTCTCTTCCCAGAATGATTTGGTTCTGAGAGGATTCCATTTTTTTCCATTTCTTCGACTAAATTTGCGGCTCTATTATATCCGATTCTTAAACTTCTCTGGATATAACTAATTGACGATTTGCGTTCAGTACGAACAATATTCACAGCTTGAGTATACATGTCATCTTCTCCTTCGCTAGATGAAGAAAAATCTCCTCCAGCTGCTTCATCATCAGTTGATTCGGTGACGGCAGATATATATTCGGGTGCACCATTTTCTCGTAAAAAGTTAGTCACTTTTTCCACCTCTTTGTCATCTACAAAAGGTCCGTGTACACGCAATATTCTTGAGCTGTTACCCATATATAGCATATCACCCATTCCGAGTAGCTGCTCGGACCCTTGCTCACCTAAAATTGTTCGGCTATCAATCTTGGAGGTTACTTTGAAACTAATTCTACTAGGGAAATTGGCTTTAATTACGCCTGTTATTACGTCGACAGATGGTCTTTGAGTTGCCATGATGATATGAATCCCTGCAGCTCTTGCCATTTGTGCGAGGCGTTGAATGGATGTTTCTATGTCTTTTCCTGCAACTAACATAAGATCAGCCATTTCATCAACTATTACAACAATGAATGGCATATTATTCATATCAATTGGTACAACATCGTGCATTGGCTTTCCGGTTTCCGGGTCAAATCCAGTCTGAATTTTACGCTCTAATACTTCACCTTTTTTTATAGCTTCTTGGAGTTTTGCATTATAGTTTGCTATATTTCTAACTCCTAGGTGCGACATTAATCTGTAACGGTTTTCCATTTCTTTTACAGCCCATTTTAGAGCTACTACAGCTTTACCTGGCTCTGTTACTACAGGCGTCATAAGATGCGGTATATTATCATATGCAGAAAGTTCTAGCATTTTTGGGTCGATCATAATCATACGGCATTCTTCGGGTGTATATCTGTATAGAAGAGACATGATCATTGTATTTATTGCGACAGATTTACCTGATCCAGTTGTCCCAGCAACAAGTAGGTGCGGCATTTTGGCGAGATCCGCAACAAGTGGGCTGCCACCAAGGTCTTTTCCAAGAATTATTGGCAGTGATATATTTGGATCTTGGAATTCTTTTGTCGTAAGAAGTTCTTTTAGCCGGAAGAACATTCTTTGTTTGTTTGGTAGCTCTATTCCTAAGGCGTTTTTACCTGGCATAACGGCGATGCGAGTTGATATTGCAGAAAGAGATCTTGCAATATCATCTGCAAGCCCAATAACACGGGATGATTTTGTGCCAGCTGCTGGTTCGAATTCGTACATCGTGACTACGGGGCCTTCTCGAACTTCATTGATTTTTCCTTTGACCCCAAAATCTTGTAATACCGATAATAATTTTTCAGATTTTTCCTGAAGTTCGGCTTGTGATTGAGGTTTTACACTTTGACTATTCGCATCATCAAGCAAATCTATTGATGGTAATATTCCGGTCTCGTTATTTCTAGGCGCAGGTGTTTTTTTAGCTATAGAAGGAGATTTGCGCTTTTTGGGTGCTGAACTTGCTTCAAAAGGAGTTTCGTAACTTTTTTCTTGAGTGTTAACTGATGAAAATTCTCCTTCGGCATAGTAAGCTTTTCCAGAGTCTAATGATCTTAGCTTAGAGCCGATTTTTTGTAAAATCCCTGTTTTGCTAATTGCTTTTCCTATTAGATAGAAAAAGGAGGCTGTAATTTTTACATATGTTTTGAATTTAATTCCAAGAGACAGAATCAAAAAAATTATAGAAGTTAAAATAAAAGTTAAACTTAAAAAATTTTCTATTTCACTGATATCGAGATGCTCTTTACTGAAATACCAGACTGAAAGGCCAACTAATCCTCCTGCTCCGGCGGGCAAGAAACTCATAACAACTAGATTTAATCCAGCGCAAGCAAAGCAAATAGATGCAAACATTGATATAGTTCTTAAGAATGACAAGTTTCTTTCTCCATCACGGAATAAAAGATATGCCCAAACTGCTGTGCATAGGGGGATGATATATGCGGCAAGCCCAATAAATTGAAATAATATATCTGAAAGATATGAACCAAAATGCAGTAATATATTGCTTGGGCTGCTATCAGTTACAAGGTTAAATGATGGATCACTAGAGCTGTATGTTGCAAGTGATGCAAAAACTAATCCTGCTATTATTAATAAACTTGCTGAACGAACTTTGCTATTAGCAAATATCTTTCTTAAATATCTCATCTGTCAAAATTATAGAATTTAATGCCTTTAATAGTAGAGCAGACTTAAGTTTTTATCAAGCAATTAATAAGCAATGTTCGGAGATTTTGTTTAATAGTTTATACAAATTATAGTTTGTGTTTCGGTACATTTTGGGGCAATCTTGTATATAGGGTAATTTATGAAGTTGTTATAAAGAACAGATGCAGTGGTAGTATTGCAATCTGTGAAATATTACAAATAATCCATATCATTTTGTTGTAAAATAAATTTTTAATTTATAAGGGGTAAGGTTATGAAAAAAACAGAGGAAGATACAACAGGAAGTTCTTACAGTTCCACAAGCGCGGCAATAGAGTGTAAGTCAAGGTATAAAATAGTCGTAGTTGATTTTGATTGGACAATGCTTAATGACCATAGTCATAATAAAGCTGTGTTTGCTAAGCAGATACCAATAACCCTTGAAGAAAACAGAGGTCTAATTCTAGATGGTAAGGCGTATGGAAAAACAGAGATATATCCTGAATATGATGAAACTGCACTAGGAGAATGGGCTGCAAGCTTTTTTGAAGCAAAAGATCGGTTCAATTTTGGTGTAATGCAAGTTGATTTTTTTCGAGAATTGTTGGAAGATAATGTGCAGATAGTAATCGCATCACATACAAAATATCCAAAAATAATAGATGTAGCACTTGTAAAGATGGGTTTTACTGTTGAGGAAATTGGAAAAATTCGTGTTATTTGTGGAGTTCCACTTGATGTTGCCAACGGTAAAAATGAGCATATAGATCTTGCTATGAAACTTACTGATGTGGAATCATATAAGGATGTATTGTTAATTGATGATTCTAATGAAAATTTGTTTGCAGCTAGGAAAAAAAATATTGGGGTTGTGAAGGCTCATCCAATGAGTCCTTATGTATTTGATGCAAAAGTTGAATGTGGTTATATAGAGGAAGGTGATGAATCTACAGACTACACTAGTGATGAAGATTTGTCATTATTGTTAGACGTAGGTTTTGGAGATGGAGGCGTACAAAATAGTGAAGATTCGGAGGATACGGTTATAGAAATAGGTTGTTGCTTCTTCTCTGATTCAAAAGACGGTAATGTATAATCTGTGTCTAGTTGTATTTAGTTTCGGCTATACTGAATGAACTATGTATATTAAGACATATTAGTTCATATTATGCGGTAGTATTTCTATGCTAGGTTACTCTGACGGTTCAAATAGATGTGTAAAATCAGATGAGCTACCAGTTGAATCTACTTCATCGCATGGAGGTGTATTATATCGCATGGAGGTGTATTATAGGGGAGAGCAGAAAAGTCTCTCGGTTCGAATTCGAATAAATTCTTTTTAGCATCGTGTTTCGGCAGAGTTTTCGCAGGATCCTCATTGAATTTTTTAATAGACCATTTTGTGGTTCTAGTAGCCATTCCTATGAAAAGCCTCCTTCCTACTTCATATACAAAAGCTCTAAATGCGGTGGTTTTAAATGCATTTTTACTCATGTTAACTTTAGTGAATTTTTTTACAGTAGTCTTGCATTATCTGAGTTAGATAATTTAAAATATTTTTCCATTTCATTATTAATTCTTCCCAAGATTAACGTATAATTGAAGGCTATTATAGGATAATTTTTTTGTCAAGCAGAAGAGTTTTGGTAGTAAGATTTTGAGTTATCAGATATTTAGTAATTTTCATAAGCTAATGCAAAGATTAGGAATTATAAAAGAAGAATAATTCACAGTTTATTGTAAGTTGTTTCTTTTAGTACCCAGTTGTAACAATAAATTGGACAATTATATCTTTTTGCTACCTGAAGTCTTTTCCAGTTCGTATGTTGCTGGCATAATAAATTTCAGGTATAGTGAATTTACTTTGAAGTACGGGACATTGTTGCTAATCTCTTACCGGTTATACATTAGCATAGATTATTTTATATATTGTTCCAAATCTATTTAAGTCCACTATATCATAAAAGCATATAGTTAAGTTTTAGTAGGTCTATATAGCTAAAATTGGTTTTTTATAAAAGGTTTTACAGTGTTAACAACTAAAAAGTCCGAAAGTAATCTATTTAATAATACTTCTGAAGATTTTGTTCCAATAGCTTGTCATTATGATGAAAATACAATGCTTACTAAAAATGGTGAGTTGCTTCAGACTATTGAAATTAATGGAATTCATTCAGAAAAGATAAGCAAAGATTTATTTAATTTAAGAGCGGTAGTTAGAAAATCAATTGCAGAAAGTATCGACTGCACAAAGTTTGCTTTTTGGGTTCATACAATTCGGAGAAAAGCCGATCTTGATGATTCGACAGAATATCCTAACTTTTTAACGGCAAATATACACGATATCTGGCGTCGCAAGAATTATTGGCATGATAAGTTTGTTAATAGACTATATATTACGATCGTTCATGATGCTCCTGAATTAAAATTGAAAAACTTTAACTCTCTAGTAAACTCATTATCTCCAAGGATTATTACAAACTTTGAAGAAAAATTTTTTAGCGCAGCTTCGCAAGAGCTCACCAGGACAGTTGATAGCATACTTGAGGGATTAAGCTCGTATGGAGCAGAAAAATTAGGAATTAGATTTGAAGGTGAAAAATGTTATTCAGATCCAATGTTTCTTTATCGTCGTATTATGCAGTTAAATGAAGAAGATTGTCCTGTGCCAATTTCGGATACTTCTAAAGCATTAGCATCTCATGACTATACTGTTGGTAGTGATAAGATTGAGGTTACAGGAGATAGTGGTAAGAAGTTTGCTGCAATGATGTCTATCAAAGAATATCAAGAAGTGTCAGCAGAAGCGCTTGACAGATTTTTGCAAATCCCAGTTGAGATGGTGGCGACAGAGGTTTTTTACTTTGTGGATAAGAAAGAAGTAGTACCAAAATTTGAAGATCAAAACTATATTTTAGGTGTTAGCGGAGATAAGCAGCTAAAAAAGATGAAGGGTTTGGATAAAATTATTGATGAAGAAGATAATGGTGTACGTTTCTGTCATCAGCAAATTTCTTTTATGGTGATGGGAGAAGATCTTCGAACTCTTGATAATCAAGTGAATCAAGCTTCAAAAGTATTATCTAAAGTTGGAATTGTGCATGTTCGTGAAGATATCAATTTAGAAAAAACATTTTGGGCGCAACTGCCAGCTAATTTTTCATTTCTATCTCGTATGAAACCTACAATACTTGATAATGTAGCTGCTCTTGCATCATTGCACAATTTTCCAACAGGTCATCAATATAACCCGTGGGGAAAGGCGGTTACCCTTTTGCGTACTGAGAAAGGCACGCCGTTTTTTATGAATTTTCATGATGATAATGAACAAACAACTACATGTGTTTTTGGTGAGGCGAGATCAGGTAAGACAACATTATTGAACTTTCTTCTATCTGAGACTGATAAATTTTATCCGACTACTGTTTATATTACTGATGATATGGATTCTGGAATTTATACCAAAGCGCGTGCTGGGAAATGGTTTCAGAGAGAGCAAAATATTATAAACCCACTTTTGTGTGAGGATTCGCAAGAGAATAGAGAATTTATTTTTGAATTCTTTAAAATTATATCAAAACACTATTTTGATCCGATGGGAGAGACGGAGTTAGGTCTTCTCAAACTGCTGAGTGAGAATGTATTTGAACTACCAATGGAAAACCGGAGTTTGGCACTGATTTTTTCTACAGTGACTGAAGGTGATAAAGGTGGCAAAGCGCTCATGGAGAGAATCAAGGATTTTATCGAAGATGGCTTATATTATGGAGTTTTTGAGGGTGATGATCCTATGATTATTCCTGAAGGAGATATGGTGGCCTTTAATTTGCAGATGTTTGATGATGTTAGTTTTACTAAAAAGAATTATCCAAAAGAAAAAAAATTAATAGAGCAATTTGAATATAATCTAAATTCAATGAGAGCAGTAAAAGCAGGTATTGTGCTTTCTATCCAAAATTTGATGAAAGATCTGGGAGATGGGCCAAAGCTTTTTGCTATGGATAATGTAGATCAGCTTATTAATTTCAATCATTATGGTCCTTTATTTGAAAGATTTTCAGATGATATGAATGCAATTAACGGTGTTTTTGTATCGACAGTTAATATTGATACATTACTTAAGCTTGATACGAATAGTGTTTCTATGGAATGGGTTAGTAAAATTAGTACAAAATTTATTCTACCATCGGAAATAACTGTAAAGGGGCAAGATAAAGTTATTGGTTTAGATGCAAATGAGCTAAATAAATTAGCAGGCTTAACTATTCCATCTAGAATGTTTTTAATCAAGCAAGATGGTAAATCTATTGCTTCAGAGCTCAGTATAGGTGGTCTTCCTGGGTTGACTAGGTTGTTTTGCTCAGGCAAGGCAGAGCGTGATATATATTTAGAAGTAATAAAAGAATATGGTGATGAAAAGCCAGAAAATTGGGTGCAGCAATTATATGAAGAATTTGAAAATATTACATAATATTAAGTGGTAATTTGGTGTTAAGGAAAGTTATAATATTGATATTAGTAACGTTAATAGCTTATAGTCCAACTGCCATGGCTGGGTTTTGGAGTGCTGTAGGTGCGTGCTTTACCGATCCTTGTAATTGTGGACTGAGTGACAAATACAGAAATGAATATCATAATGGATCTTTAAAAAGAAGCGTTAAGAAGAACTATATATGCCCTCCATGGAATAAAAATGGTGGTCGTCATGATAATACTTGCCTTATTATAAAACATTATCCTGATACTCCAACGGGTTATTACGAAAATTTATGCGCTGAAGAAGCTCCAGATAGCACTTATTTTACGCCAAGAATAAGGGTTAGAGGCCAGCAATGTAATGTTGCTGCGTGTTGGACTACTGATAATACTCTGGATTGGGATGGAGACTGCGTAACGTTAGCGAGTGGATACGGTGCATTTCCACTGCATCGAATGTGCGCAAGGATTGCGCTTCCGAAAGATGATGTCAGAGAGTTCGCGCAGGATCCAGGTTATACAAATGGCGAGCATTTAAATTCCCAAGGGGCAACAGAGCAAGATGAAGTGATCATAGGAAGTGACGGAAATCCCGTCATGTTCGAGTCGCCTAAATTATGTTTATACCGAGATCCGGCTTTTATGAGTGTAAAGGAAGGGCTTAGTATTGATTTCATGGATTTAGATCCAAATCATCAATCAATGCATAAGACAGATAAAGTTCATCCAGTAGTTGAAGTGATACTATTTTTCTTAAGTATTGTTACTGAAACTGGTAGTTCTATAGCTGATATGATTGGTTCATTGTTTGGTTTGCTTGATAATGGTGAGGATGGAGAAACAACATTTGGTTCTGTAATGAAAGATATCTTCTCATTTGTTGGAGAAGTGATTAGTTGGGTTGGGGATTTGATTAAGAAGTTTTTAGAAGAAGTAGGTCAAATTAACCGTGCGGTCGATGATAAAAAATATGGTTGTGTTAATCTTCCTATGGGACCATACCCTCCGCCATTTTGTGAACAAGTGGCGCCATTCTTCCAAGTAGCAGAGGTACAAGATATTTGTGTAACAGGCAGTACCGGCGTAGCGGTTCAATCTGTGGCAAATTCTGAATGTCATGTATCAACATTGCAAAATAACTATGTTAGAAATTCTGTAAGAGTTGGATATGAGAATTTAGTTCCACTTTGTAAGAATGGTGAAAATCCACTAAGTACAGACAAATGTGTAGAAATTGATAATATAGGTGCTTTTGCTTCTTCTCAGGGAATGCATGTATCAACAGCTCGAAGAGATATTATTAAACATTGTGAAAATGCAGTTTCTGGCGCTCCATGTGTTAAATCAATGGTACCACATAGTTGCAGCGTTTCAAGTAATGGGTGCCAAGATGGTTTTAGAATAGTATATGGTCACAATTTAGGAGGTGTAGTTACGCCAAAACCATATTATAGAGATGATATACCTGATTGTCCTTCAAGTGGGAGCGCAGTTTGTCAGGAAATATGGGGAATTAACCGCGGTGAGTTTGTGGATATTAGTCTAACTTTCCCAGCTCATCAAACAGCTTTTGATGTTTCTCCATTAGTTAATAATTTTACGCTAATTGATAAAGGCAGTAGGACGGCTTATTTTAACTCCTCGATAGTTAGAGTCGCTGGTTTTAATTCAACTTTTGGCTTTACGCAGGATCCAAATCAAATATGCGTATTTGAAGGTGAATTTGTTGTTGGGTGTCGTGATAGAGCTTTAATTTTTAGACCAAATGTATATGAATGTGGATCCTCTCCAAACCCAGCTATTACGTGTGCGTCTAGTTATTTCGTACCAAATTTTATAGTTTCATATGTTGCTGGGTCTGATTCAACCACGGCTGTAATTGAACCTGAGTCAGTCTATAATCCTGGAGGGATAAATAATAGTATTAATTTAGCTGGTAATACATTTGAATCGTTTGTGACTGATCATACATTCATTGTTAAGCCTTTTTCTGGTGCAAATTCTCCAAATCCATCGAGCTTGTTTGGTAGGTATCAAGATAATATTCCACCAGTGTCTGGACAAACAATAAATGAAGATGCGGTTTACTTGAGTGGGTTAGAGTATATAAATGGTAAATACCATGTTGGAGGTAAGTATGCTTGTTTGAGCGGTAGTGATTCAGCTAAATGCCCTCAAAATCCTAAAATGTGTGTGCTTTCTAAGTTATTAAATAAAAATGTAGTTCAATGTTCTACTTTCTTTTCTAAGTCAATAGATCATGGAGGAATTAAACTATGCAGCGCTGCTCAAACATCTACGTGTACAGTAGTTGATTCCTTGCCACGTATGGCAGGTGGTACTATTCCCATTAGATCATGCGCAGAGAATATAAAATGCTATGATGGTACTGTAGAATTATGCCAGATCAGTACTAACCCGGTAGATAGGATTAATCCATCTCCTGCACTGGGTAGTACATTGTCGGATGATCAATATTATAATACTATTGTTGATGGTCCATATCCAACAAGTCCATCTTCAAGTGCTGCAAGATATGATGATAACAATGAAGGAGTGCGTGATAAAACGCCTGTAGAACTTGGTTTATGTGTGGCCGTGCCACAAGGTACATGCCCTGCAGAAAATATTCCAAACGCTGATACCGGACATGCAACTTGGCCTGAAACTCAGCTAAACCAGCGTGCAAGTGGTACATGTGTTGGAGTTACGATACCTAAAAGACATCAGAGTGATTTGGTAAGAGAGTGTATTGCAAATCCAGTAACAAAGAGTTTTAATTTAGAACCAATTTATAGAATAGAAAGGGCTCCGCCATTTAATACGCCATATAAAGCATACAATACTAATATTGGATGTGTTAATCCTCCTCCACCATCGGGACCATAAATTTATTCTCGGAGATGAAGAGTTATGCATATTAAGTTAGTGAGATTAATAATATCAACAATTGTTGTTGTGCTGATTTACGGTGTGCATACTATTTTTGCTTCTCAATCGTCTCTTAAGATTGAGATAAAAATGGTAAATCATTCATCTTTGAAAACTAAGATAAAAAATTTAGCTCGAGAGATCGAAAAAACAGCCGAATTATATCAAACTTCTAACCAGAGAGCTTACTGGGAAATTGAGGGAAAGAAGAGTTTTACATCTTTGCTGCGTTCAGAAGGTTACTATTCTTCTACAATTGATGTTGAATTACCAAGCCAAGATCAAGATATAATTATATTTAATATAGAGCCTTGGCAGCGTTATAAACTTGCAAATATTAATATTCAACATTCAAAAGGGAGTAATTCATCAGTAGAACTACCTGCAATTAGCAAACTCGATATAAAGAAAGGTCAATACGCAATTGCTGATGATTTAATTTCTGTTCAAGAAGGTATTTTGAAAATGATAGAGAAGAACAACTGTTTGTTATCTTTATTGGTTTCGCACAAGGCGATAATTAATCATTTTGATGATGTAGTAGATATTACCTATATAGTTGAAGCAGGGCCAAGGGCGTCAATAGAGAAAGTTAGTTATAAAGGTCTAAAGAAAGTAAAAGAAGAATATGTTCATAAAATAGTAGATTTAGAAAAAGGGCAGTGTTTTAAGCGATCTTATATAACAAAAGCACGAGGTGAATTACAAAAAAGCGGTTTATTTGCATCAACAAACCCAACTATTCCTAAAACAACTAATGCTGACGGTTCAGTGCCAATTACATTTGATTTAACTGAGAGAAAATTTAGAAGCATAAAAGCTGGAGTTAGTTATGGAACGGATCTTGGTTTAGGTGCAAAATTTGGTTGGGAGAATCGCAATTATTTTGGTAGTGGTGAAGATTTAAAAATTGACTCTTTTCTTAATAGAAATGAGCAGATTATTGAATTAAATTACGTCGAACCATTTTATAGAAGGCGTGATCAAAAACTTATATTAGGTTCTAAATTTGAAAATAAAAAGTCAAAAGCTTTTGATAATGTAGAAAGTTCAGTATTTGGTTTTTTAGAAAGGGATTTTACACCCAAGTGGAGTGGAGGTTTTGGTGGTAGGTTTGCTCAATCAAAAGTAAAAAGGGATGGAAGAACACAGCATTTTTCGTTGCTGTCAATGCCAATCTATTTGAAATTAGATACTAGAAAGAATATTCTAAACCCAAAAAGCGGTCATGAAATTAGAGTGGAAGCAGCACCATTTTTTAGTGTGCGTTCTAAGGAAAGCCCTTTTTTTAAGGCGCAAGTTTCTGGATCTAGATATTTCGGAATGAAAGCTAAGCTCAGCCCTATTATAGCTATACGTGGCGCCTATGGAAGCATTTTAGGTGTTCGATCAGTGAAATTGCCAATCAATGAGAAATTTTATGTTGGAGGGGCGCAATCCTTAAGAGGATATGAATATCAGCTTGCAGGTGAGTTAGATGCAAAGAGGCGTCCATTAGGCGGCAGGTCTTTTATCGAAACATCAGTTGAGCTTCGATTAAGTATGACTGATACAATAGGATTAGTTGGTTTTTTAGACAGTGGTAGATCTTATTCTGCAATTACTCCTAATATGAATCTTCCTCTGATGCATGGTGCAGGTTTTGGTTTAAGATATATGACAGATTTTGGGCCAATTAGAGCTGATATTGGTTTTCCATTAAAGAGGCGCAAATTTGTTGATAAAGCATTTCAACTATATTTCGGGATCGGGCAGTCATTTTGATTATAGTTATTTGAGTTGAATTAGCATATATTTACAGGAGGGGTTTATAAATTTATTTATTAACTTTTTTCCTCTCAATGCCAGCCCATTTGAAGGTGAAAAAGTGATAAATAAATTTATAAAGTCAATATGGATGCATATGTTAATCCAATTTAAATGGTTAGTAGGGGAAGTGTAGATGAAGTTTATTTTAAAGCTTGTTGTAGTTTTAGTTATAGCACTTCTTGCTGCTGCTATTCCTTTATTATTGTGGTTGAAGACAGATGAAGCAAAGCAGCAAATTTCCAGTTTTGCAGAAAGTTTTTTAGGAGATGAGCTTGGTATAGATTTTGATATTGAAGGGCTGGATATATCCCTACCGATTATAGTTGATGCTAAGCATATTTCCTTCAAAGATAAGCGAGGAGAAGTAATGAAGATAAAAAATCCTCATATTAATATTACTCCATCTTTGATGTCATTTTGGGAGATAATTGTTTGGAATGTAAGTGCTGACGAAATTCGATTATTCAAAGAGCCTGAGTTCAGAATTTCTAAAAAGAAGAAAAATAACAGTAATGGTGCTTTATTTAATCCAAATATTATAATTAAGGATATTAATTTTGCTTCAATAGTATTAGATAAGAAGCTTACTGATCAAGATCAAGACATTGTTTTTTCAGTAGATTCATATTTGATGTATAAGGCTGGAAAGCAAATTGTTGATTGTTCATTAATTAGTAAAATATTATCTCCATCAATTGACAATTTTTCTGATAATCAATTAGAAATAGTTGGAGAATATGATTTAAAGAAAGATCTAATAGATTTACAATCTATAAAATTTATATCTCAAATAATGAATATAAAAGGTAATTTATTAGCTGATATTAAGAAGGATAAATTAGCTGGAATTATAAATTGTAATATAGATGATATTACCAAATTTGTACCACAAAAAATAGAAGGTCTGAGTGGTTCTTTTGCAGGAAAAGTGAGTTTAGATGGCTCAATAAGTGTTCCAGTCATAAAACCAAGTGGTAATTTAGATATTCGTTTGCCAAAAAATGATTATTTTAACTATTATCCACTATCATTTGACGGTAATTTTCGTGTTGAATCAGGAAATATTGATGGATCCATTGCTCTAAAGCAGGGAGATATTGAAGCAAAAGGCAATATTCAATACAAAGATAGTAAATTATATCTAAAACAAATACGCGCAGAAGCTCCAGATTTCTTAAAAACAGCAGACTTAATATTTGATACTGAAAGAAAGATAATAGTTGGTGATGTAAGGTTTAGTGACAAAAATTTAAGAGAGAGTTCTAAATATTTCCCTTTCCTTAAGAGTGGAGCAATTGACTTGAATTTTAAATATTCGTCCTTTGATAATACGTCACAACAGGTTAAAGTTAGTGGAAAGTTAAAAAGATTAAGCACGAAATATGGTTCATTTGGTTATATAGATGTTGATTTAGATATTTTGGATTTATGGAATGCTAAGCTAAATGATTCGCTTTTAAAAATTAGATCATTTAATTATGAAGACATTACTCTTAAGGAAACAAAATTAGGAATAAAGTCAATTTCTGACGTGTTCCACGTAGATTTTTCATTAGTTTCGGGCCAGCCTTACCCGATAAGCTTAAAATTTAACAGTAAGATCAAAAACAATGTGGATGGTAACAAATTAGTAGCCAAGATAGCAGATTTATCTGGCGTGTTAAGAGAAGTGCCAATTAAACAAAACTCAGACATTGATATTGAAATTAGTTCGGATCAAATATTTAAAGTACAAAATTTAGGAGTTGGTGATGGTTCTATTAATGTTGATGCTAAATTTAGCAACAGCAAAATTTATGCAAATATAGCTATAGATAAAGCTCCAATTATTGCATTGCCAGATATTTTTCCTAATATTTTTGATAAATCTTCAATTAGCTCTGATATAGAATTGTCCGGTACAAATAGTAGTCCTAATTTAGATGCTAATCTATTACTTACAGATATCGGGTTTGACACAAAACAAAAAGATTTATCACTGAAAGTTACTACCAAATATCAAAATAAACAAATGAATGTAGATATGAAATTTCTAAAACAAGATAAGGAATTAGCAAATTCTGATCTAGTTTTGCCTATGAAATTTTCTTTAAAACCTTGGGAGTTAACCGTATATGAAAAGAAAAATTTTAATGCGAATTTGTTAATTCACGAAAATTTTGATCTTATTTCGTTTATTCCAATGCCAATTGGTCATGAAGCATCGGGAAATTTAAATGGAAATTTAAAAGCTGTGGGAACTACTTTGCATCCTAAACTATCCGGAAAGATGAACCTAACTAAGGGGAAATATAAATATAAAAAATATGGTGTAAAATTTAATAATATTCAAGGGGCTATTATTGCTGATGGTAGTAGTTTTGCATTAGATAATATAGTTATAGAAGATAATTTTAATAATAAAATTAAGGGTAATGGGAAATTCGATTTGAAGGATGAAAATAAATTTTCAGCACATATTACGACTAAGAAGTTTCATCCTATGAGCACTCGCTATTTGCAAGGAGAGGTAGTAGGAAGTATTGATATTAATGGAAATAGTGAGAAAGCCGTAGCTAAAGGGATGTTAGATCTGGGCCCACTAGAGATAAAGATACCTGAACATTTTAGGCAAAATATTCCCACTCTAAATATTTCTGAGGTTATTGAAGAAAATGATGTCGCTGTTACTGAATCAGAAAGTAATCCATATAACTTAGAACTTGATATTAAGTTAAATGCTGATAAGCAAGTATATGTTAGAGGGTGGGGAGTTGATACACAATTAAAAGGTAATTTGCATATTACTGGCCAAGCTGATGATCCAATTATTATGGGGACCTTAAAATCTGAAAGAGGTAGGTATCAGGAGTTTGGAAAAATACTTAATGTTAGGGAAGGAATTCTTAATTTTGATGGGCCAATTTCTCCATCTCCATATCTTAATATTGTTGGTGTTACGAATGTGGGAGATACAGAGATAAGATTAGTCTTATCTGGTTCAATATTGAACCCAGATATTTCAATTGAGTCTAGTCCAGCAAATAGCCAAGAGTCTGCTTTGTCAAAATTATTGTTTGGTGATAATCCAGAAAATATATCAACTTTCCAAGCATTGCAGCTTGCCGATGGCATGAGAAGACTAAGTGGTCATGGTGGTGGTTTTGATCCTCTTGGTTTGGGGCGTAAAATTTTAGGGGTTGATGATATTAGTTTTAGGCAAGATTCTGAAGATCCTGATAAAAGTTCAGTTGGTGTTGGTAAGCACTTATCCGATAAAGTATATTTTGAAGTAGAGAGTGGAAGAAGTGAAAATAGCACTAAAACAAAAGTAGAAGTTCAACTGACACCAAAGATTTCTATTGAAAATGTGTTTGAGCCTGAAGGAAATACATCAGTTGGGGTTAACTGGAGATTTGACTATTAAATGCCTTTACTATAATATTTTCAACGAGAGTTTCGAAAATGGTATAAAACTGCAGTAAAATCACTTATCACGAATTGATTAAAGAACAAATATGACAAAAAATGATCTGAATATAGAAGATGTAGATTTTGGTGATGCAATTTCAGAAAGATATCTTTCATATGCCTTGTCAACCATTATGTCTAGATCACTTCCTGATGTTCGTGATGGTTTAAAGCCGGTCCATAGGCGCCTTCTATATGCTATGATGAAGCTTAGACTTGACCCAAATTCTGGTTATAAAAAATGTGCAAGAGTTGTTGGAGATGTTATTGGTAAATACCATCCTCATGGTGATACCGCTGTTTATGATACGTTAGTGCGCTTGGCTCAGGGGTTTTCTTTGCGCTACCCATTGATAGATGGTCAAGGTAATTTTGGTTCTGTGGATGGAGATAATGCAGCTGCTATGCGTTATACAGAATCAAGAATGACTGAAATTTGCACTCTTTTAATGGAGGATATAGATAAGAACACTGTTGATTTTCGTCCTACTTACGATGATTCAGATAGTGAACCAGAACTTATGCCGGCAAAATTTCCGAATTTGCTAGCAAACGGTACTGAAGGTATAGCAGTTGGTATGGCTACTAGCGTTCCTCCACATAACTTGCATGAACTTTGTGATGCATTAATTTATCTAATTGATAATCAAAAATCTGCTACTTGTACTGATATGATGCAATTCATCAAAGGCCCTGATTTTCCAACGGGGGGAATTGTTGTTGATAGCCAGGAAGGGATAAATCATGCATATGCTACTGGAAAAGGAAGTTTTAGAGTGCGTGCAAAATGGGAAAAAGAAAGTTTTAGCCATGGCTTATATCAGATAGTGATAACAGAAATCCCATACCAAGTTCAGAAATCAAAATTAATAGAGAGGGTTGCTGACCTTTTTAAAGAGAAGAAAATACCATTAGTTAGCAATATTCGTGATGAATCAGCAGAGAATATTCGTATCATCATTGAACCAAAAGGCAGAAATTGTTCTCCTGAAATGATAATGGAATCGTTGTTTAAACAGACTCCTCTTGAATCAAGAGTGCATCTAAATATGAATGTGCTTAGTTCAAAAGGTGCCCCACAAGTTATGAATATTCTTGAAGTGTTGCAGGAATTTATTGCTCATAGAAAAGAGATTATTACAAGGCGTACAAAATTCCGTATTGGTAAGATCGAAGATAGGCTTGAAATACTTCAGGCATTAAAAATAGCATATTTGAATATTGATGAAGTTATCAGAATTATTCGAGAAGAAGATGATCCAAAAAAGGAATTAATAGCAAAGTTTAAAATTAATGATGTCCAAGCCGAGGCTATATTAAATATCAGATTGCGTGCTCTTAGAAAACTTGAGGAAGCACAAATTGATGCTGAGCATGAGGATCTTATGAAAGAGCATGCAGAGCTTAGTAAAATTCTTGAAAGTTCAAGACAGTTATGGAAAGTTGTTAAAAATGAATTAAAAGATATCCAAAAACGCTTTGGTAGCGGAACTGAACTTGGAGCAAGAAAAACCATTTTTGAAGAAGCAGAGGGTGCAGCGCCAGTAATAGATATTTCAGCCTTTATTGAGAGAGAACCAATTACTGTTATTTGTTCAAAAATGGGTTGGGTTCGTTCAATGAAAGGGCATAATCTCGATTTATCTAGCGTGAAATATAAAGAGGGTGATAAGCAAAGTTATTTCGTTGAGACTTATACTACTGATAATATTTTAGTTTGTGCTACATCAGGTAAGTTCTTTACTATCTTGGCTGATAATATTGCAAGAGGGAAAGGGCATGGTGAGTCTATCAGGCTTATGGTAGATATTGATAATCATGATGTTGTTAACATTATTGCACATAAAAAAGACCAAAAATTATTACTTGCGTCTAATAATGGTAAAGGATTTATTGTGAATAGCGATGATTTGGTAGCGTCAACAAAAGGTGGTAAGCAAGTCCTTAATGTTAGCAAGGATAATAAATGTATAGTATGTACTCCAGCTGAAGGTGATATGGTTGCTGTTATTGGAACGAATCGTAAGCTGGTAGTATTCAGTGTAGATGAATTACCAGAAATGAAGCGTGGTCAAGGCGTTATATTACAAAAATATAGAGATGCAAAGCTTGGTGATGCTAAGATTTTTGATTCAAATGAAGGCTTGAGCTGGAATCTGGGAGCAAAAACTCGCTTAGAAAAAGATATATTGTCGTGGCGTGCAAAACGCGGTAGCGTAGGAAAAATTCCTCCAACGGGCTTTCCGAAGAATAATAAGTTTAATTAGTGCCAATAATAATTCTATAATTGTATTTGTATTGCAATTAATAGTTAAAATTTTATGCGCTGGTTTTTTTATTTATCATCGATTATATGTTCTTTACTTGTGTATTTTGTATACCAATTTTGGCCTCCAGTAATATATTTTCTAATTATTTTGGTGCCATATATACTGATTGGAATCCACGATGTTCTATCCTTTAAGCACACAGTACTTAGAAACTATCCTGTAGTTGGGCATTTGAGATACATGCTAGAATTTATTCGTCCAGAAATTCAGCAGTATTTTGTTGAATCTGACAAGGATGGAACTCCGTACCCTAGGGAAATTAGGTCGCTAGTATATCAAAAATCAAAAGGTGTCCGTGAAACCATCGCATTTGGAACAAAAAATAATATTACAGATGTTGGGTATCAATTTTCATATCCTTCTCTTGCACCAAAGGAAGTGCCTCATGAAAAAGCTAGGATTATTATTGGAGGCAAAGATTGTAAAAAACCTTATGATGCTTCTAGGTTAAATGTTTCTGGTATGAGTTTTGGCGCGCTTAGCCCAAATGCTATTAGAGCTCTGAATAAAGGCGCTAATATTGGAAATTTTGCACATAATACAGGTGAGGGGGGTGTTAGTTCTTATCACTCGGAGCATGGAGGAGATCTTATTTGGCAGATTGGTACGGGTTATTTTGGATGTCGAACTAAAGACGGTAAATTTAGCCCAAAGGCTTTCGAAAAAACTGCTAAGCAAGATATAGTTAAAATGATAGAAATCAAGCTATCACAAGGCGCAAAACCTGCGCACGGGGGTATTTTGCCTGCTGTAAAGGTCACGGAAGAGATAGCAAAGATTCGTATGCTTGAAATGGGAAAGGATGCGGTTTCTCCGCCGATGCATAGTGAATTTTCAACACCAATAGGGTTGCTTGAATTTGTAAAGCAACTTAGAGAGTTATCGGGCGGTAAGCCTGTTGGATTTAAGCTGTGTCTTGGTCATAAAACTGAGTTTATGAGTATTTGTAAAGCGATGATAAAGACAGGTATTAGACCAGATTTTATTACAATTGATGGTGCTGAAGGCGGAACAGGTGCTGCACCAGTGACTTTTACAAATAGATTAGGTACGCCAATCAATGAAGCAATTACGTTTGTAAATAATTGTCTTGTAGGATCAAATTTGCGTGATGATATAAAGTTAATAGCTAGCGGTAAAGTGGCAACTGGTTATGATTTGGTTACAAAGATCGCTCTTGGTGCGGATGCGTGTAATGCCGCGCGATCAATGATGTTTGCGTTGGGTTGTATACAGTCATTGCATTGCAATACTGATGCATGTCCAACTGGTGTGGCAACGCAGCAAAAAGTACGCTGGTCATCTCTTCATGTAAAAGATAAATCAGTTAGAGTCGCAAATTTTCATAAACGGACAGTACACTCATTTTTGGAGCTAGTTGGAGCTTTAGGAAGAGATAATCCTGATGATTTAGACCCTTCTTATATCAGAAGATATGCGGATCTTGGAACTAGTAAAAGTTTTGCAGTGATTTATCCACAATTAAGTGCAGGTGAGTTGCTAGATAAAAAAGCTACGGGAGTTTATGTCGATTTGTGGCAGCAAGCTAAAGCAGAGAGTTTTTAGTAGTTTTATGAAATAATATTTTTGTAGCTCCTGTGGTAAGTTATCACTATCATCTCCAGTCATTAGGGCTGTTGTTAATCCCTAATAATCTAGATGATAACGATAAAAATCAGGGAGTTTAAAATGAAGAAATTATTATTTTTACTAATAAGTTTGGTATTGAGTACCCATGCTATGGCTGGTATTTCTGGAGAGCAAAATACAACTCATTCAGTAATACTTGCTGGTGGTAGTGGTAAGAGAATGCAATCGGACCTTCCTAAAGTGCTACACAAACTAAGTGGAATTCCGCTTGTTGAGCA
The DNA here is from genome assembly GCA_023301685.1 of Rickettsiaceae bacterium. Lineage (GTDB taxonomy): Bacteria > Pseudomonadota > Alphaproteobacteria > Rickettsiales > Rickettsiaceae > Megaera_A. Next base: position 2,784 of record JALZUG010000027.1, on the reverse strand, counting down.
CGTAATTAAATTAGCCAAAGATATAAATTCAGATAGTATTTGTATAGTTACTTCTCCCAGCCTTAAAGAGAGATTATCTTATTCTGGCATTAATATAGCGATACAAGATAAGCCTTTAGGAACAGGGCATGCTGTGCTTTCTGCTGAATCTTGTTTAAAAGATAAATCTGGTGATTTGTTTATTTTATATGGCGATACTCCGAATATAAAACCTGATACTTTATCTAAAATGAAAAAAGTCAAAAATTCAAAAAATGCTCAGATTGCAGTTTTAGGTATGCGTCCAGAAGATACAAAAAGATATGGTAGAATATTTGTAAGTGAAAATGGTTATGTTGATCGCATAGTAGAGCATAGGGATGCGTCAGATGAAGAGCGCAAGAATAATTTGTGTAATTCGGGAGTATTTCTAGTTGATTTGAAATATTTACTTCCGCTACTTAAAGAAATTAAAAATAAGAATGCAGCAGGTGAGTATTACCTGACAGATATAGTCCAAATTGCACAAAATAAAGGCTTAAAAACGGTTGTTATTGAAGCTCATGAGCATGAGTTATTGGGAGTTAATACCCCAGAGGAGTTAAAAGCAGTATCTCAATTAGAAATTGATAATTAATTAAAAGTTTAGAAGGGGCGTGTTTGTTTATTGTGGTATAAATTACAGGTGCTCTGTGGATATCTCTTCAGAGCTAAAACTAACTTCTCCAATACAAGGAAGTGTTTGAGTGTTTTTTTGTTCGAGTAGTAGAAGGTTCAATTCATCCTTAAAAATTTGTGGAATCAAAGTATTTTCATTGATTTCAGGTTGTTCCGTAAATAATTTGTTTCTAAAGCTATGTTTTGTGCACATGTTTAAATATCTTATTAATATTAAACTAAAATCAATTTCATCGTATGTTTTAGTATAAGTTTTAAAAAATATATCAGCGCAATATAGTGTAAGTAAATATTTTTGTATTTTTGGGTTTGTATCTCTGTTGTCAAAAACTTTTTCATAGAATGACATCTCGTCCACATCGTGATATCTGATTTTTGCTCCAAATGAAACTAAAAATTTTACTATTTCATCATAACCCTTATCCGTTGCTAATTTGAGAAGAGTTGTTTTAGTTGGGTTCATAACATTTACACTTAGATGGCCATTGATGATAAGCAGTTTTACTGCATCTGTGTATCCTCTGAATACTGCTACACACAGTGCTAGATATTTTTGCTCTTCAGTAACTTCTTTGCTCCTTACTAGGGTATCCATATTTTTATAGTCTTTGCGGGTAACTGAAACAATTAAATAGTTTTCTATTAGTTCTTTATCTTCTTTACTATGTATAGTATCTTCCGGAAGAGTTAATAGGTATTTGTCATCAGTTAGCTTATAATGAGCCATTTGTGCCATTTGTTTAATTTTAGTATCTAAATCTCTGAGTGCATTAGTCTTAATCAGAGTTAAAAATTCTTTATAGGTTGATATTACTTCAGTTGCTGTCGGATTTTCACAGGATCCAAGAATTTCTATAAGTATTTTTAGTGGCAAGAAGTCTGTAGTATCACCATATATTATAATGAATTTTGAACATTCTATAAAAGCCTTATGGCAATAAATTATTTTAACCCAATCTAATATATCTGGGATTAAACTCAAAGAGTTACCTATTATACTTGTGGTGGATAGGTAGTTAACAGATGTTAGATACTCTGCTTTAGTCAGAGCTACTATATTTTTTATTAATCTTGCTTTTTCTAATTCTTTATTTGTATGTTTATTTTGCCATCTTTCTATTATTTCTGTTAATTCTCTTATGGGTGGTTTTCCTGCGGAGTCATTTTGTCTTAATCTTTTGTAAAGTATGGGAACTATATTTTTTACTTGGCATTCATCATATGTCAGTAAGTTAGCTTCTTTACCATAAAGTACTGCGTCGCGTTCAAGTGTTAGGAAAAGATTAATACATATAGGGTTTGCAATTTGCAACAATTGTTTAAATATTAAAATTTTGCCATAACTTATAGAATCCTCTGAAGGAGTAATACTGCCGTCTGACTCTACAGTTTCTATTTGCTTTACTATATGACTGATATAGGCTCCTATCCCTAAATTTGTGCCGTACCATGTATATCGTACCCATTTACCCTCCTTAGCTTCAGAAGATATGTTTAATAAATATTTGTTAACTATGCCTCGTATTGCTTCACGTTTGCTCATAACTAATAATCATTTAATCGGATACTAGGGATATGATTTTCTTATTACGTGCTCGTAATTCTATAAAATACTTATGCCCCCGCCTCTACGACTGCAGAATCACCAACTAGTGGTAAATCACAAGGAGTAATACCTTCATCTTGGCATTTTAATGGTGAGCTTGGTGGTGATTCATGAATTTTGATAGTTCTTTCAGTAGTTCCAAAAGATGTTAGTAATTCAAAAATCCCATTTGGAGTATAAACTCTTATTTTCAATCCTTCAGGAAATAGAACTTTTTGCCCGCCAATGAGTGCATGATTAGATTCATCAAAAGTTACATCTACATCAGTAGTTAAATTATAAAAATTACTACCTTCATTTTTCATAAATGTCACGTTTTCTTCAGTACCATCTACTGCTACAAGTATCTTTGGATGCTCTGTCGAGTTTAATGTAGGTTTAAAAATGCTTATAGGCTGTACTGCTTGTTGCTCTTCTACATGAGTAGTTGTAGCGCTAGCACCTTCTGCTGCTGCATTTGCTTCAGAGGTAAGAGTACCTGCGGTTGGATCTACTTGCTCTTCTGCATCAATAGTAGTTGT
>JALZUG010000026.1 GCA_023301685.1 Rickettsiaceae bacterium | reverse complement strand
CTCTTTTAACATTAGAGGCTTTTATTGCAGGTAGTACAATCATTCCTTTTGATTTAACAACTGATCGGTGTGCACTATTTCATAACCACGAAAAAGAAAGTGGGGTTATCGAATTAGATATTAAATTTAGAAACGCCCTACCTTTGGGAATAACAGTGCTTGCTTTGTGTACCTATACAGATAAATTTTATATAACTGGAGGTATTAATCAGCGAGAAGTTTTTCTTCCTATAGATTTGAAATAATGGATATTGTAAAAAAAGTAATTAATATTGGTACAACAAGAAATGATTTGTTAAATATTTGCAAGGATCTGAAACTTCCTTTTTTTAAAGGAATATACCCATGCGATTTAATCCCAAATCTAGATACCTTAGGAAAAACGTTTTGTATTATTGTAAATACGCACCCAAGCACATTGTGGGGGGAACATTGGGTCCTTCTTTTTAAACATAAAACAAAATTAAAAATTTCTGACTCACTTAATTTACCTAAAAAAAATTTTCAAAGTCAACTTGGTGTAGTTATAAAACAATATAAAATCACCTCATTGCGTTTTAATAGAATTCAAGATAATCAATCATGGAATTGTGGTCTTTTTGTTTTACATGATCTGTTTCTATTTCATCTAAAAAACAGCCCAAAAACGCGCAATAAAACAAACCAAATCATTTGGAACTATCGAAATAGAGCGTCCAACTTGAATGATAAAATATGTATCTGTAATATATCAAAAATGATTAAACTTATTCAATAAATAAAACATCAACAAGAACAACAATGATATAAAACTTTGTTTATTATCATCAGTAGCAGCAGCGGGTCATCATCAGATTTAAACATCAGCAGTAATTGCATCATTTTAAAACCATAAACAACAGGTTATCATCAGATTTGAACATCAGCAGCATTGCATCATTTTAAAACCATAAATTCCGACCGCTTTTCATTTTTTTGCTTTTTGTTCTTGCGCCTTCTTTTGTTCTTCACGAAGAAGACCCGGCCATTTCTTTTCAATCTTTTTTACTAAAGTGCAGTATTTTACACATCCGGTTAAAATGTATTCAACTGGAACATCAAAAGCAAAACATTCCAATGGCGCTGTATCTGGAGCTCCTTTCTTTCGATAATATCGCATAATTTTCATATATTTCTTGCGAGTTGGGGGACCTTCCTTCTTTTTCCAAGATTTTTGGAAAAAACCAAGAAAAGTGTCATAAGCAATTTGTTCACCGTCAATCAATGATTCGGTTCTGGGTGAATTATCCCATTTTGCCGCAGGTTCTGGCTTCTGTTCGTCCAATTTGCATTTATAATTCCAGGTAGGATCTCCAATAGAAACTATTTCTCCAGTTTCTACATCAAATGTGGGAAGTGCTTGCGTGGGTTGATCAAATACCATATCTACTCCAGGTAAAAACGGTACAGAAGCTGCTGAAGTAGAGGCAACAGGTTCAGAGACAATAGAAGGAATTACGGATTGAGACTCCATATCAACCATAATAATGTCTTCGAGAATTATATTTGGTAAATTGAGTGGTGCGTCAATAACAGAATCTTCTAATTCAATCTGAGGTATTTCAATAGTTGGAATAAGGGGTGGACTAGCAGGTTTTGATCGTTTCTGTTCTCCAACTGATGAAGAAGAGTAAGAAGAAGCAGAAGAGCAAGAAGCAGAAAGATCTTGACTCCCCTTTGTAGAAGTTTCAGAAGGGTCCTTGTTTGTTGATTTTCGTTTTCTTTTATTTTTTCCTGCTATCATTCTTCGAATTTCTTTTGCAATAAGTTTTTTTTTTCTTCCTTTCCTTTTGTATCTTTGTTCAAATTAAGTAAAGTAATTGTTCTGTCAGTGTCCACCTTAAGTCCCTTTATTTGTCCCTTGGTTGCTCCCGCAAGAAACTTTTCATAGATGCTTTGACTTTCCGCTTGGTGTTTCTTTTCAAAAGCTTTCGGATGAAATTCTTCCAAAGTGTCGGGCCATCCTTGCGCATCTGCATAGTTTTCACCTTCAGAATTCCTTTCTTCAAGACTTTCTGCTTCTGAGGGCGTCGCTTGCCATTCTGGGTCATTAGCCATCTGCATAAAACAGTACTTTCTTTTTCGGTAGAATTTTGGATACTGTTTGTAAGTCTTTCAACTCCTTTTTATATATTTTACAAATTCGTCTCAAGCACGATGGTGAAATATCACACGCCCAAGCAACCTTACACAGTTTAACACTTTGAACCAGAACTGCAATTGCTGCAGCAACAGCAGAATTGGGTGGTCCTGAATTTAGCAGGCTAACGTAAAGCCTTTCACTCAATTCTTCTATTGCCTTTACTAAGGGAAAGTTACAAATATTGAGTTTGTAACACACCCGTGTGACAAGATTGCTTGGTTGCAATTCCTCGTTGTCATCAACATTAAATATAGCAACTTGTGCTAAAGAAAGCCCACACATCCTAGAGACTTCAACCAAACTTCGCCCAACTTGTTGCTGTTTGCACACAATGTATATACAATAGGCAGCAAAAGCGTCTGTATTTTTCCCCTCTCTATATCGGTTTTTAAAAAATAAATACTCCGCTTGAGTCTCAATAGATTTAGTTAGGTGATTATTCGCACAAATATCTTGTATGAACACGTTTCTTTTTTCAATTAAAGTTTCTCGATATTCGTTATTCAAATATTGTTCAACTTTCCCACAATTATCACAAATTTGGTCTCCTGTATGTGAATCCAATACCATATATGCACCACAACAACTCATATTTGATTATAATGAAATATAAGTAGGGAGAGTTTTGTTAAATTAGATAAAGTTTTTGTACCCACAGAACATACAACATTATTCGGAGACCAAATTATTGTTCCCAGTTCTGTTTTTATAAACATATTAGGAAAACGTTCGCGATTATATTTAATGGTAATGATTTCATTGCGGTCGCGCAATCTTTGCTTTTTTTCAGATAAACAAATTTTTTTCCTGCTTACAATTTTATGTGATGCAGTAATATTATCAATCGTAGGCTCGTCAAAAATGTTTTCTTTTTCTTCAACCTTTAAAGCAAAATATAGCGCTCTTAAAGCGCACGCTATTGCACCATGGTTGCGCACGCCTGTGATATTGATATACCCAGAAAAAAAGCAGTTATATACAAACCCTCCAACACGTAAAACACAAAAACTGAATAATGTTTTCTTGTTAAACTCGGATTTTTTGATTTGCACACAATATTTAATATGATGTTGTTCTTTAACGCGTAAATGAAATTTAATATTTTGTATTTCCATATTTTAATTATATAAGTCTTACTTTCACAAACGATAAACTAGTACTAAACTATTTAAGACAATTCTTTTCTTTTATTAACAATATATTAAAAGATTTTATCATGATTCATTCTATTCACCGAGGTCAGTATCTACAGCGAGGAAGAGGGTTAGGGGGGATATTTTCTTCGATTTTTCGCGTATTAAAACCAATCTTTACTAAATCATTACAAATGGGAAGGAAAGCTTTAGCAGATCCTGCTATGAAAAAAGC
>JALZUG010000025.1 GCA_023301685.1 Rickettsiaceae bacterium | reverse complement strand
ACATTGTATCTACACCAATCGGAAACTTAAGTGATATCACACTCAGAGCTTTGGATGTACTTGCTGGTTCTGATATTATCTTTTGTGAAGATACCAGAGTGTCTAGTAAATTACTAGCGAAACATGGCATTAAAGTTCCATTAAAAGTATATAATGATAACAGTGATGAAACACAGAGATCTTATATTAAAGATTTGATAGCTGCAGGTAAGGTGATTAGTCTTATTTCAGATGCTGGAACTCCACTAATTTCAGATCCAGGGTATAAATTAGTGCGAGATTTAAAAGAATCTGGTGTAAATGTTGATGTTGTACCTGGGGCTTGCGCTATTATAGCTTCTCTTAGTATTTCTGGACTTCCAACTGATCGATTCATATTTGCTGGCTTTCTGCCGAAAACAAAGGAAGGAAAAGCTCGGGTGTTTAAAGAATTTATATCCCTAGATTCAACAATGGTATTTTATGAAACAGCTAATAGATTGTTACAATCTCTTGAAGTAGCAAGGGAAATATTGGGCGATAGAGGTGCAAACGTATCTCGCGAACTGACAAAGATATATCAAGAATCTAGATGCGCTCCTCTTTCTGAATTAGTAAAATATTATACTGATAATCCTGTAAAGGGGGAGATAGTGTTATGTATATCGGGCAAATCCAATCAAATTGTCTCCGAAGATGCTTTAAAAGCTGAATTAAAGACTTTATTAACAAGTGGATCAAGTGCAAAATCTGCATCTGATTTGGTCTTTGCAAAATACAAAAATCAATATAGTAGAAAGGAAATATATCGACTAGCAAATAGTCTAAAATAGAGCTTTGGATATACTCTAAATATCTATAGCATCTTCAAATTCAGGTGCGGCATCTCTCTCTCCTACATCACCTGCAATTTCTATTGCTGTATTATCTGCATCTTTTTCAGCCATAAGATTTTCTAGAAACTCTACAACGTCAAAATTACCCTCGATATTTTCTAGAAACTCTACAACGTCAAAATTATCCTCAATATTTTCTTCGTCGTCTGTGTTGTAGCCCTGAGCAGGTTCCTTTGCAAGCTCTTCTATGTTGTTAGCAAGGTTCTCGAAATCTCTTCTAGCTTTTGCTCCCTTCTGCTTGTCTGCTTCTAAATCAAGATTTCTAAAAAATTCGTCTAGTTCGTCTGGTTGAACTTGTTTCATGCTATTTTCCTGCCGCTTAGTTAAATTTGGAGGTAATAATAACTAATAGTTAATTATTGTCAACTATTTTGATGTTTACTAAGGTATTATAATTATTCTGATGAATGAGCGCAAAACCTTCTTTAAAGGTTCTTTGTAAAGAATATTTTAATTTATCTGTGAATTTATATATTATTTTCTAAATTATTTTTCTAATTTTTGTTACAACTGTTGACGGGAGTTATTTTTTATATAAAATTGTTTTTTTTTAAATAGCATATATAGCATATATGTAGGAGAATTAATAGTGTCAAAGCATCTATCAGAGACAGAAAAGGCGGGTTATTTAATTAATGCCGTAACAAAGGGTCAAGGAAATATTGAGGTGCAAAAAGTTGAAGAAGGTGGAAATGTCATTTTAAATGCAGATGATAAAAGTGCCGGGTTTTTGCAATCAATATTGAGTGCTCCAAAACGCTTGGCTGAATATGTATATCATGCAATTGTAAGACCGGGAAAGAACGAGGAAGTTGAAGAAAAGGAGGAGGTTGAAGAAGAGTCATTAGAGCTAGATGAGCAGGATTCAATAAAAGAAGTTATAGAACTAGATATTTCGAATACAAAAACTAAACAACAAAGGGATGCTAGAGATGTAATGAATATTGAAGATGAAGAAATACTTGAAGAAGTATTTACTGAAAGAATGGTTTCTGACTTTTCAGTTGGCGAGTTTTCATCTTCAGGGTTTGGCTGTGTAAAGAAGGTGGGTAACTCGCCATCAGGATTCTGGGCAAAAAGACAAGTCTCTAATTATGAATTAATACAGTTAGCTTTAAGTGATCCAAAACAAATAGCAAATATTCTTTTAGGTCGTGCTACAAGGATTGATAGCGAAAATGACATAGAAGCTGAAGACTTATCAGAATATGCTGCTAATATATTTTCAGTTACTAGAAAAGGCAAGCAAGTTACAAGTATTTTTAATGTTGCGGCGTTTAGGCAAATGCTTTTATTATGTTTAAAATGTGATTTAAGTGAATATTCTCCAATTGTTTCAAAGATTATTTCGGGGAATCAAAAAGGACTTTATTCAATAAATCTAGAACATCTTAAGGTTTATATAGGTAAGCATGTAGCTGAGCTTGTTTTTAATCCTGAGGTTGGTAAAGATAATAAGATGGCCCTAAAGCCTGTCATGTTACCATCACTTAAGTCAAACGAAGAAGAAAGCCAATCGAAAGATAGTGTTCACGTAAAATTGTTGCTTGATGTAAGCGGTAGTATGGAAAATTCCATGGCAACTTACATAAAAAAGGTCAAGAATGTTGTTACTAAAATTGTCCAATCAGCCGAATGTTGGCAAATAGACTTAACATCTTTTGATACTATATCAACTACGAGCAGTTTTAACTCTGATGAGCACAGCTTAGAAAATATTATCAAATTTTTAGGTAATCTAAAGTCTGGAGAGTATACCAAGCTATACGGTACTATGCATGAAGAACTAACAAAGATGAGTAATGATAACACAAAATTTACTCATTCTGTGTTTATAGTGTTTACTGACGGTGGAGATAATGCAAGCGGATATATTGGTGCAAGCGATGTCAATAGTTCGGCTCTTACTGTTAGGGAAAATGTTGGTAATCTACAAATGTTTTCTATGGAACTTGGGGACTCAAATAAGAGCTTTTTTGAAAAAATTGGTGTTAAATCTGGGTTTACCCATATTGAACTTGAGAAAATAGAGGATTTAGGAGAATTTGAACAATATGTTGCAGGTTTGTTGAAAAATACTGTGGTTCTAAGACTCTTTAATGAATCGTTAAAAGTTTGGGCACAGCAAGTTGCTGTTGAAGGTGAAATAACAGTTGGTAACGTTGTTGTTAAGCCAAACACTGTACTTGATTTTGGTGACGTAACTTACACTATTTCTAATCCAACAGAAGATTTTAGCGATCTTTTAGGAGGTAATGATTTGTTTGAAAGCTCAGAGTAAAAAATTACTTGCCAAATTTTGCCGGAGTATATATAATCACGGCTTGGAAAAGCAACGTGGCTCTGGTATGCCTAATTTGCTTGGCTATTAGTAGCATTTATTAAATACCAAAATTTGAGGATTATTATGCCTAAAATGAAATCGCACTCAGGTGCAAAGAAGCGTTTTAAACTAA
>JALZUG010000024.1 GCA_023301685.1 Rickettsiaceae bacterium | reverse complement strand
CAATAAACATAATAAAGACAAATAAAATAGAAATGATAATAGCCCAGTTGAACCTGCCATAAATATTGAATTAATCAGATTGTTAGCTGCTACAATTCTACTTCTATATGCAGGTGAACTATAATATTGCATTACAGCAAACAAAGGTACAACATATATACCACCAACTGCAGCTATTGCAAAAAGATCAAATAATATACGCCAATAGTGAGCTTTACCTAAAAATTCTAACACAGTCTTTAGCTGCTCTCTCTCATAGCTAATTCCTGCAATTTTGCTTGCAAAATATAAATCTGTAGCAACAAAAGAAATACCTAAAGCTGCTAGGAATACATATTTAGTGGTAATCTTTGATGAAAAGATTTTATTACACAAAAAGGAACCAAAACCGACACCAATAGAAAATGTTGCTAAAAATAAATTGGCTACTCCTTCACTTGCACCTAGTGTATATCTTGTTAGTGATGGAATTTGAGCCAAAATAGCAGCGCCTATAAACCAAAACCAAGAAATACCTAATATAGCAAGATATACCTGATTCTTGGAAGTTGCATGCTTAAGCATCTTATATGTTTCTTGTACAATGTTCTTATTAATCTTAACATCATGATTAGTATTATACGACTTAGGCATAAAAAGACTTGATATAAAACCCGCAATTGCAACAGAAACCGCAAATATAACAACTAAGCTAGCATTAAAATTGTATACCCCACCAATCATTGCTCCAAATAAAATGGATAAAAACGTACCAGCCTCAATAAATCCATTTGCTCCAAGTAGTTCGTCCTTTCTTAATTTATCAGGTAATACACTATATTTAATTGGACCGAAAAACGTTGAATGAATACCCATTAAGGCGATACATGTAAAAAGAATAAATAAATTATTTGCATAAAATCCGTAAGATGATAGTAAAACTATACCGATTTCAATTGCTTTAATTATTTTTACTATAGTAGACCGTTCGTATCTGTCTGCTATCTGACCTGCTAAACTTGCAAAAAAGATAAACGGCGCAATAAAAATTACATTCGCAAGCATGACAAGTATATATGGAGCGACTGTAAGCTCACCTGCAAGTTTGAATGTTACTAATATTATTAGAGCATTCTTAAGTATACCATCGTTAAGGCAACCAAAAAATTGTACAAGAAATATTGGTAGAAAACGCCTATCCTTAAATAGATAAAATTGATTTGAATCCATCTACTTCTCCAAAGAAATAATTACTGGCGATACTATAAAATTTAGATAATAATGTCAATTATTCTGCTATCAATTTACTATAACTTTATTTTAAAGTTACAATTTATTACAAGTTTAATAATTGGGAGTTGTATTAGTAGCTACGTAGATACAATGAAAGAAGTATGATTAACGAAAGGTAAAAAGATACTATCTTTAGCTTTAAATTAAGACATTATACAATTTGATTTTAATAGTAACTTAGCTTAAATCTTCTTTATTAAAATTCTCATCATATTCTTCAATAAAGCGTTCAATTACTTCTCTTTGAGGTTCTCTCTTGATTCTATTATAATTTTTCCAAAATTTCTTTATATATGCATATAAATCCATTTCATTGATCTTAGCTTGATTAGTTAATTCACCTAGCACTACATCATCATTTGGTAAAATCAAAACTTGAGCTTCATTATTAACAAACTGTAACTGTGTAGAATCAAGTTCCTCTGCACTTCTGTTAACAGATACACTATCATCATTTGACGCATAGTCTTCTTCTGTAATTTTAGGAAGTTCAATTTGTTTTGATTTTTTATTTGAAAAAACTCTAGTAAATTTTTCAACAGTAGATTCTTGCTTTTTTGGTTCATTTTGACTAGATGCATAATCTGGAGCTGGCAATGATATATCAGAAATTTTATCAGTCTCTGTTTCGTTTTTACTCTCTGGTAATTTAATCCCTGTTTCTTCAGGCGCATTTTCTACATCAACACTTGCAGGTAATTTAATATCACTTTGAGTATCATTCACACTATCAGACTCCTTATTTTTAGTATCATCTGGGAGATCTGCTAAAATAGGTGCACTCTCATTCATCATTGGAGCAGATGGTTCACTCATTGGGTTAGAAGGCGCATCATTCATAGTATCTGAATCATCTGAAGAAACAGGTAGCTGTGGCAAAGGGAAATCCTCAGTTTTTACATCTTTAGCTTCATTCTCCTTCATAGACTCTTCTAAATTCTTCTCTGGTTCAGTATTTTCAGGAGTATCAGGCTTAGGGATAGCCGGTACTTCAGCATCTTCATTCATATCACCAAAACTATCTGGTAACTTTAGATCGCTCGTAACTTCCGGAGGCATTTGATCTATTTTTTTAGCTATACCCTCATTATTATCAGCAGTAGCTTCTGGAATTTCTGGAAGCATTGTATCAGCAGTGTTTGCTAAATCAGCCGTACTATCCTTTAAATTCTGCTTTTCTTCTTCACTCTCAGGATCCATTCCATCTGTCACTTCTGCAGGTAACTCAGGCAATCTTATAGGTCCATCGTCTTCAAATCCCCTTGGTATTAATAGTGCTTCAGTATCACTACTCTTGTTTATATCAAGGTTTTCATTAGTATTACTTGAATTATCTTCCATGTTGTTAGTGTCAGTATCATCAGAATCTGAGATTTGAGATTTAGCGTCATTAATTTCTGGTATATTAATTGTGGTGTCTTGGTTCTTTTCTATCTGTTGAACTATATTAGTATTTGGAACATCAGCCATTTGGCTTTCTTTTGGCTCTTCTTTTTCAATTGATTTTTTATCTGTTTCTTCTTTGTCTCCAAAACCAAAAAAATTAAGAATTTTTTGCCATAATGAAATTTCTTCTGTTTCTTTGTAATCAACAAGCTCAATTTCTGCATTTGTTGTTGGCAATGCTGGCAAATTTGAATCAATTTCAGCACTAACATTAAAAGCGAATAACAATATTATAGAGATAAAAAGTAATAATCTTTGCCTCATGTTTCTGCTCACCTTAAATTATATTCTCAATTAAGTTTTTGGTATAATTCTTTTAATTTCCTTAGAAATCACCTTTTCAACTATTCTTGGTAAATTATTATCAAGCCAATCTTTAATCAACGGACGCATAATTTGATTTACCTTATCATCCAGAGAATCTACTTGATCCTCATTTATTTCTACATCAGCAACAGATTCTGCAAATTTTCTAAACTCAATTTCTGCTTTTTCTTGCGCATCAGGCGAAATTAATGCATCCGAACTGTCTGCTGATAAATTTCTATTTTTAAAATTTACCACACTAGTTAGCTCTAGCACAGCTTCATCCGTAATTTTCTCATCTGCAGTAATTGGATCAGCAGATTGCTCATCAGTTATTGGACTACGATTTTCAATTATTCCTTTTATCGAACTCAAAATATCTTCAAGCTTACTATCGTTTTCACTATCTTTGTTAGTATGATCCGACACTATTAGAATCCTACAATTTTAAGTTTTACTTTCTTGAACTCAGATTCCGGGCTAAAGTGATTCACTTTGAGCTTCATACTCTTTGCAGTTAAGTCACCAATCAAAGATTTAATTTCATAAGCTGAAGTTATAAGAAGTTTTCTTGCTTCAACTCTAGTTTCTCTAGCTTTATTTAATCTTTCTTCCGTTCTTAAAACATCTACAATAGTTTTAGAACCTAGCATTTCTTCTTGAATCATACCGTCATAAGCAACTTCAGCTGCCTTTACAGCTTCACCTGCAGCTTTGATTCTAAGCTTAGCAGCATCTAGCTTTGACCAACCAGATTTAACCCTTGCTCTGACTTGTTTTATCACGCTATCATGATTTATCGCTGACTTTCTAGTTCTATATTTAGCACGTCTTATATTTGAATATTCTGCACCACCCTTTTCCAAAATAGGAACCACCACAGATAATGTAGAAGTTGTACTTCTGTTGTTTATATTACTATTATTCAATTGTTGAGGATTATAGTAAGTTCTACCATTTTGAACTCTAAAAGTTACTCTAGGAAGCAACGCTCCTTTTGCTGCATTTTCAGATGCTTTATTTGAAAATGTATTGTGCATTGCGCTATCTACAGACGGGTTAACAGCCAACGCCTTTTTCTCAAGCTGCTCCAATGAAATTGGAATATCTGTTGGCATTTGAGGAAATTTTATATTAACTGCTGGAACACCAAATACTCTCTCAAAGTTTGCTTTGGCAGATTCAAAATTAGCATACGCTAAAGCCTGCCCTGCTTCTGCAGTTGCTAAACCTTCTCTAGCACTTGCTACCTCTGTCTCTGTAGATTCACCAAGTTTAAATTTTTCTTTCATAGCTTCGAGCTGTGTCTTATTTGACCTTACACTAACTTTAGAAATAGCATATTTTTCTTTAGCTTCAACTGTTGATAAATATATATTTATTTCATCTAAAAAACCATCCTGCTCCTTAGCATAAAATGCACCTCTTGAAGCACGAAAAGCTGACTGCGCAGCCTTTAATCCTGAAACCGATGACCAGCCATTAAAAAGTGGCTGCTCTAGTGTAATTGACTGTGTATGACGTAAACTATCAGAAGTAATTGCATCTCTAGGGTCACCTACACCACTTCTCTTTGCTATTTTTGAATCATTAAATTCAGCACCAGCAAAAACTCTTGGCATAAATTCTGAAAGAGCAGTTGGAAAAGCTTCAATCTCGTTTAAAAAATCTGTTCTATTTGTCTTAAATTGCTCATCATAATCATACCCTTTTGTTAGAGCTTGTTCTAATGTCGTAGCTGAAACATTAGAAGCGCTTAAAATTAGCAATGATGTTATTAATTTTTTTTGCATATCATTAAGGCCTGATCAAATTTAATATCTTATTAGTATTATCCTAGAGTAATACTATGTTATGTAGAATGATTAGTACATGACATGATGATATTATTGGTAAAATCTTTAGATTTACTGTGTCACAACAAGCACGAATAATATAAAACTCTAATAATAATACATATTGCTTTATATAAATTAATATATTAGGCTTATATTAGTATAAGTAAGCATTATAAATAGTTAGAGGTAGAAAAGTATGACAAAAGCGCAGAAGGAAGTTAGCAAACCAGGAAAGGAAGAATTAATTAGATTAATAATTAAAAACTCTGCAAATATAATCCCTCTACTAAAACAAGACATCAAAACTTTATCATTAAGTCAATTAAGCCAACTACACGAAATTAGTGGTCTAGAAGCTTCTGCAAAAGAAATGTTAGGAAGCCATGCTAGCACTTTAACAAAATTTTCACTTACAGGCCTTGAAATGTTAAATTCAGGCCTAAAAGATCTAGATTTATCTGACAAGGATAAAGACATAGTAAATAGCATTTTTAAACAAACTGTTCTAGTTGGAGTAAATGTAGCTTCAAAAAAATTACTAGAACCTCTAGCTGAAAGTAAAGGCTTTCTCTACAATAAGATTTTATCAGAACAAACAGTTGAAATTTTAGAATCAGTACTAGAGTTCAAAAAATCAATTGATAAAATTTACCCTGGCCTATCTGATAAAATTATTTCTGCATCTATCATGGCTATCACTGCTCTTGCTTCAGCTTACGCTCCACCAGTAGGTCTTGCCCTTAAAACCACAGGAATATTAAGTAAAGCAGCAGAATATATTAAAACAGATAACCTTGAAAAAACTGTTGAAAAAATGCAAACAGATCTTAGCAAAGTTAGAGAAACAAAACAGCTTGCAGAAGCTCAAGAACTTGGCACAAAATTATCTGAATTATCCGAAACTCTTGGAGTATCTGCTGAATCGTTACAAAAATCTGGTATTAACTTAGACAATATTGAAGAAGTAAAAGAAGAAGTTACAAAACATCAAGAAGCTGCTGATTTCCTTGTAGAAGTTTGTAAATATACAGAAAAACAAGTACCTAATTCTGCAAAAGAAGTAGAAGAGTTATTTGAAAAAATAAAACAAGAAGCTGTAAAAGATATGCAATCCAAAGGTGCTTCTGCAGAGCTAATTGCAGATTTTGAAAAAACATACAAAGAAAGTTCAATGCATGCTGAAGTTGAAATTGAAAGCTCACTAACAAAAAGTGCCAAAGCTTTTGACAAGGTAGTGGCCCTGCAAAAAAGCGCAGAAATAATGGAAAAATCTCAAAAAAATATACTGAACACTTTGTCAAAAAAATATCCCAATGAAAGAACTGCCATCTCTAGTGCAGTAAATGTAGTCGATAATAATATTAAAGAGAAAGTTAGAGGAGATTTAAAAGGAATAGCAATAAGAATGACTAAGGGTTCAAAAGCAAAAAATTTAGTAAAAAAACACTTAGGAGCGGGAATGTCTAGTGAAATTATAATAAAGAGATCTCAAGCTAAAGAAGCTAGTCAGGTACGAAGTAGATAAGAATTATTCGTATTCTTTCCATTTTCTGCTGACTGCAATAAATTGAGGGTTTTCAAAATCCTCTTTCGCATACTCTAGCGCTTTTCCATCAAGTGTAGAAATCTCTCCTCCAGCAGCCTTAATTAGTGCATGACCAGCTGCAATATCCCATTCCATTGTAGGGCCAAATTTAGGGTAAACATCACCAGCACCTTCTGCAATCATACATAGTTTTATAGAGCTTGGTACAGCTATAATTTCTGAAAAATCATTAGTTTTCAAATATGTGGCTGTCTTTTCATTAAAACTTCTAGAACTAACTATAGCAACAAAACCTTCTTGGTCATGTATATTATTATCTACAGTGTTATCACCAACTTCAATACAAAATTGTTTATTTTCATTTGTAAAATATAAGCGATCTATTGTAGGTTGATATATAAAACCATATAAAGCCCTAGCATTTTCAATTACTGCCATATTAACTGTAAAACTATCTTTATTGCTTATATAGCTCCTTGTTCCATCAATAGGATCAATTAACCAAAAAGTTTCTACTTTATCAATTAAAATAGGGTCTCTCTCTTCACAGATTACTGGTATGTTAGGGGTGAGCTTTACTAAATGATCAAAAATAAAAGAACTTATTTCCTTATCTGCATTTGTAACTGGAGAATCATCTTCTTTTCTTTCAACTTGCAAGCCAGCTTCTCTATAAGCTAAAGCCATCTTTCCTGCTTCTTTGATTACTTTCTTTAATTCGTCTACAAGCTGTTTATCCATTTTTCTATCTTTTTATTATCATTCAGAACTAACCTTAGCAGCATATGTATTTACAAGCAAATATGCTACAGTCATTGGCCCTACACCGCCTGGCACAGGTGTTATATATTTCACATTCTTTTTTACATTCTCAAAATCAACATCACCCATTAATTCACATTTATCCTCTGATTCAACCCTGCTAATACCTACATCAATCACTATCGCATCCTGATTAAAGTAATCTGCAGTAAGAAAGCCAGGATTTCCAACAGCAGATATAACTATATCAGCTTGTTTAGTAGTAGATTGTAAATTAATTG
>JALZUG010000023.1 GCA_023301685.1 Rickettsiaceae bacterium | reverse complement strand
TTTAGCTCAAGATTGTGGCGGGTGTAGCTCAGTTGGTTAGAGCACCAGATTGTGATTCTGGGGGTCGCCGGTTCAATTCCGGTCACTCGCCCCACTTGCTCTTAATATCAACTCCTATTTTGAATTATACTTAAATAAAAATTGATTGATTCAAATACACTATTCCTATTACAATCACAGGCAACACAAGGAATGACTAAAATAAATCAATTCTATTGCAAAAAGCTTTATCATCAAAGGTAAGCGATGCAGTGACGATGTCTGAGGATAAAGGATACAAGGAAGATAGTGTATCAATTTTATCCTCAGAATAGGAACAAAGAGCGAAGCCTATGATTAATAGGTAAGCGATGCAGTGACGACGTCTGAGGATAAAATTGATACACTATCTTGCACTTGTAGCTCAGTTGGATAGAGCGTTGCCCTCCGAAGGCAAAGGCCGTTGGTTCGAATCCAATCAAGTGCACCATTTTATACAATTAACTTATTATTGTACTTATCTATATTACTTAGTGACTATTCTCAGCAAATTCTCTAAATGCTCTTGTAGTATTGCGGCGAGAAAAATAGCCAATTGAAGTATTGTACCTTCCCGATAATTCAGCACTAACTGATTTTGCGTATGCTAACTCCATAAATTCTTCACGATTAATTGAGAATGTTGCTTCTTCCTCATGACCTCTGGAATTTAAATCATACGCAACAACTCGTGGCCTTTTTATTGGTTTATAAGTAAAGATTTTTTCATTATCTACAAGAAATTTAAGCGTTGTTTCAAGACCATTAAATAATAAATCTCCTTTTCTTGGGCTTTTCCAGCGAACAATAAGCTTATAATCAACTTGTTTAGAATCACGGTTTAGCAAAAAATAAAAGGGCAATTCTTTAGCTTTTTTAAATGTTAAATACACTGGCTTTGAATTGGATCTTCCCCAGGTAAATCCTTGGTTATAAGTACTAGATGTCTCAACAGAATAACAACCCGTAAGAATTAATGATAAAACAGCAAATTGTACAAAATATTTCATGATAACTAATAATATAAATTATGTCGCAAATCATCTTACCAGTATTTCGATTCTTCGTAAACTCAAGATACTTACCACAAAATTTTCTATGAGAATTTTTTAGCAAAATAACACTGGAAAAATCATAAATTCAATGTTATACATATCATATCTTTTTTACGGAGAGGTGGCCGAGTGGCTGAAGGCGCTCCCCTGCTAAGGGAGTATAGGGAGCAATCTCTATCGAGGGTTCGAATCCCTCTCTCTCCGCCATAGTTTGCTATAAGTTTTGAGCAAAACTATTATAGATCGCAACTTTCAATAAATTCCCAGTTACTTGGACTAAAATTTGCAATTAAGCTAGCTGACGCAAACGGTATAAATTTATTTTTATGAAATGTTATTGACTCCTGAGAGCTATTAATATTACAAAACATATACTTTTTTTGAGCGGAAATATCCTTATCCTTTCTGTAAGAAGGATTTTTTGACAAATGTAATATAGGAAGTGAAAGGCCGTTACTTTGAAGTATTAAATCTTTAACTCCTACTAAAGATACAAAACTATCTTTGTTTCTACTTAGCAAACTCTTAGCTGGCCCTCCTTGTGAAACATCAAGTAAATAAAAATCTATTATTTCTTTAAATTCCATGCCTAAATATGGAAGCTTGTAGGCAAGATTAACTACTCTATTTTGATAACTATTGTTATCATTCATTGTAATTGCATATATTTTCCTAGAAATTCGTGAATATTTAGGAAATGCGTATCTCAGCAGCTTTTGTAGAATAAATTGCCCTTGATGGTCGGGATGTATTTTTAAATCACATAAATACCATACATCTTCTTTTGGCTTATTCAAACTAGTTCTAATTTCTCTTAAAACAGCAGCTGATACAGCAATAATTTGGTTGTTTTTTTCTACTATAAAAAAAAATGGCTTACCTATATAATCAAAAAAGCGGAAGTAATCATTGCCATGATCTATTGTAAAATAGTCTTGTCCTATTGGATATTTGAATATCTTTTCAAATTCCAATAGCTTTTCATTATATATATGTCGATCTTCAATATTGTTGATCTCTTTAATTTCTATCACATCATCCCTTCAGCACGCGAATGCGGTCCCAGATAGCTTCTTTCTGACCTTCTTTCTCTACTTATATAAAGCTCTTTATATAAGTTATAAAATAATGTCGACCCAAGCTTTAATCCTTGCTCAATATGGTATTTATTTTCTTCACTTTTGTCGTAAGAATCTTTTACTACATTAAAAAAATCTTCAGAATGCTTTATATCTATATCTGCATGTAGATTATAATGGGTTAATTCTTCTGCACTTAACCACTTTCTTCGTACGATATTTTTTCCGATTATTGTAGATATTTCACAAAACATTCTCTCAATAATACCCATCATTGTAACTCCAACCATGTAATCATCGAGCACACACGCTCCAGATAGACAGGTATTAAAAATTCTAACTTCAGGCCAAAGGTCTCTCTTTTGAATATCCTGTTCAGTAACATTTCCTATGTTGTTTAAAAATCCTAAAAAACTATTTGAATGAGCCTTATTCATATCTCCTTCACCATGCTCTTCCCAAATATTTCTCAATATTTCTAGCCTCAACTCAGGACTAGGAATCTTTGCGGCTAAAGCCGACATTGGCCTATTAAAGAATATAACTGCAAAGAAAAATTGAATTTGCGTTTCAATAAAATCATTCTTTTCAAACGTACCATTCTCCAGATTGATAAAGTATGGATTATTTACAAGATCAATTTCCTTTAAAATTTTTCTAATTAGTTCATGCATGATTCAATCTACCTTTTGTAAAATATTAATTTTATTGTAAAACAAACTCCGATCACGCACA
The DNA here is from genome assembly GCA_023301685.1 of Rickettsiaceae bacterium. Lineage (GTDB taxonomy): Bacteria > Pseudomonadota > Alphaproteobacteria > Rickettsiales > Rickettsiaceae > Megaera_A. The sequence goes on along the minus strand of JALZUG010000023.1, from coordinate 6,713 downwards.
AGCAGCTCTCTTTCTAGATCTTTATTTGCCATAAACTTTGTTAAACTTGAAGTATAGTCTTTACTATTATTGAGCTGTCTAAAAATGATATGCGCTCCTTTCTTCATATTTTCACTTAGATATCTAAGACAGTAGATTGTTTGCTCTTCATCCGTCCAATCAAATATGTTTGAAAGACTAATTAAGTCGTACTTTTCTATTCCTTTAATATTCAATAGGTTATCATTTATGTAATTAAAACTGTAGTCTGATCCCGAAAAAGCAAGATAATATGGCAAAGATTCTTTATTATCCAGGTAATAGCCAAGAAAAATGTGTTGTAAGAAATAGTTATTCTGGAAACCAGGTCGTATTAACCCATTTTCAAGAACATTTTTAAAATAACTTGGGTAAGAATTTGGCTCAGCATGTTGGATTGCGTCCTGACCAAACATAGCTATTAAAAGAGAGTTAGAAAAATAAAGATCAAATGCTACAGGCCAATACTTGTTTGCAACAATTTCATCAATTATTTCTTTAGCCAACAACTCTGTTCCCAAAAAAATAGTTTTTACTTTTTCTTCCGAAGCAATAAATTCAAAGATAAAATTCCTAAAGCCTCGAAAAAGGCTTTCAAACTCACCGCAACCATTTAGACTTTTACAACTATCGCTTCCTATATTAAATACTGAATTTGTTAAATCTTTATCAGCTATCTTTAACTTACTTACCTTACTTTTTATCAAATCTATTTGATTCGTGTTCAAATCAAATAGTGTAATATCAAGGTTATCAAACATGTTTTTTAAGGATAATGCAACACACCCCCCAGATGCAATTAGTAGCGCATTTCTACAATTAAATTTTTTAATAATTAATGCTTCAATATCAGGGTCCTCTCTAACAACAGCAAACTTCACTTTTTTCATAACTACACTCGTCTTTTACTTTAAATAAACAATATCCCTAGGAACTTCCTTCGAATTGGTTTTTTATTTCAAGATTATATTTTTTTAAATATATCAACAAATATAACCAAACAACATGCCTCAAGAACACAAACTTGACTAAAAGAATATTTCCCACAGATCAAGATGATCTACCTAGATATGTCTTTTCTGAAAGATAGAACTCTGAAAACACTTCTTCAAAGTCAGGCGCAACTGACTTTTTTGCTAAACCAGTTCCAATAAGTTTTGTTTGCCAAGCTTTTAATTTTGGATGATTCTCAAGTATATCATAGCCCACCTTCCTACTAACTATTTCTGCTCGATGCAAAATTGGGAGCCAAGCAATATCAACCATTCCTAATGGGCCACCACTAAAAAATGAGTTACTGCCAAGCTGCTTTTCAACTATATCAAATGCTTTATTGATCTTGGCGCTACGCTCTTTGAGACTATTCTCATCAGGGCTACGCATCATGCTACATTGAACTAAATAATTTTTTGATGCAAGATAACTCCAAGCGCGATTTCTTGCTTTTTGTTCTAAAGAAATATTTGGCTCAAGTGATGGATAAGCCTCATCAATATACTCAGCAATAGCATCAGATTCAAACAAAGCCTCATCATTATCTAGAATTAAAACAGGAACTTGTCCGTTTGGAGAAATATCCAAAAACCACTTCGGCTTGTTCTTTAAGTCTATAAATTCAATTTCATATTCTATATTCTTTGCTTCAAGTATCGCTGTAATGCGCTGAACAAAAGGACATATTTTGAGACTAATAATTTTCATATTTACTGCTAAATATATAAATTCAAACCAATATAGTATCTAGACCGGCTTCATCACCATTAAATAAAATATAACTATTATTGCAGGGAATGCAAGCGAACCTAGAGTCACCCACCATAAATACATTCTCCAATAATGCTTTGGCAGCTCTTTATTTTGTTCTAACGATTCCTTTGCAATGTCACGCATTTTTATTTGTATCCATACTACTGGCAACCAACACCCCCCAGCAAAAAAATATAATATTAATCCCCACATTATCCAGGTATCCGTTAGTTCATAACCAACAAGATGCACCATCCATAAACCTGTAATAAGCTGAATAATTATGGAAGGAGTTGTAAATACAAAATCAGCAATTACTACATGTCTGGTTGCAAAATATATTGCAGAAATATCTTTTCTATAATTAGCCATAAACATGTAAAAAGCACTGCCAACACCAGTTCCAAACAGTATTGTTGAACTCAGAATATGCAGCCATTTTATAGTTAAATATTCCATTTTAAAAAATTAGTTATATAATTAATTAGTTATATAATAATATTACCTTATGACAAAACCTATATTTTACTCTGTTTTTGGCAAGAATTGGTCGAAATTACCTCCTGTTATGCAAAAACATTATGCTAATAAACCATATTGCAAAGATGTAGTAAGCACTAGCGGTAAAATGGATATAACTTTCGGTTGGTATATTAAAATTCTTAAACCCTTTCTAAAAATTATTGGTGCGTTAGTGCTCTACGAAGGCAAAAATATACCAGCAACTGTTGATTTTTTAAGCGAAAGCGACTCCAATACTTTTTGCTTGGATAGACAATTTTATTTTCCAAATGGAAAGACTTACTCTTTTTACTCAAAATTTCAACCAATAAAAGATAACTTAGTCGTCGAAACAATGAAGTTTGGCATAGGCTGGCAATGTCACTTTCATCATAATGAAAATACCATTACTCTAAAACATCACAGATATGTCTGGAAGCTCTTTGGCAAGTTAATACCTTTTCCAATAGATTTATTATTTGGTAGGATATATGCAGAAGAGATAGCTTTATCAAACGATGATTTTAGTATGAAAATGATTATAACTCACCCTTTACTTGGCAATATATATGAGTACAAAGGCAAATTCACTATTACTAACATGAAATTATGAAAAACATATTGATTCTTGGTGGTTCCGGTAATTTTGGCAAAAGAATAGCATTGGCCCTTGCGAAAGCTGGTATTCCAATAATAATTTCTGGTAGGGATAACAATAAATTACAGGACTTACAAAGTACTCTACAAAAACTATATCCGGCCAGTTCTATTAAATATAATAAAATTGACGTCACATTAGATCTTGCTGATAAACTCGAAAAGCTTAAACCTTCTATCGTGATAAATACCGTTGGCCCATTCCAAACCAGTAACTATGATGTAGCTACAACATGCATCAAAAAGAATATTCACTATATAGATTTAGCTGATGGAATAGATTTTGTATGTGGAATTAATATATTAGATAAATTAGCAAAACAGCATAGTGTTGCTGCAATCAGCGGTGCAAGCACTGTACCAGGCCTATCCTCAGCCGTATTAGAAAAATATAAAGATGAATTTTCAAAAATTGAATCACTTACCTATGGTATTAGCCCAGGACAAAAGGCCGAAAGAGGTCTAGCTACAACCAAAGGAATTTTAAGCTACATTGGAAAACCACTAAAAATATCAAGTAACAACAATAATATACGTTATGGATGGCAAGATATTTACCAGCAAGAATATCCTAAACTGGGAAAACGCTGGATGGCAAATTGCGAAATCCCTGATCTAAATCTATTTCCTTCGAAATATGGAATTAAACAGATTCACTTTTCTGCTGGTATGGAAAGCTCTGTATTACATCTATCTATCTGGGCAGTATCATGGATGGTAAGAATAGGTTTAATACCAAAACTCTCCAACTACGCTCCCTTCTTACTACGCACTAGTCATTTATTTGATTGGCTCGGAACAGATGATGGTGGAATGCACATGATTATTAGAGGAGTTAATAAAGAAAATCTTTCTAAAGAAATTAAATGGTTTATCATAGCAAAAGACGGTGATGGCCCACAAATTCCAACAATCCCAGCAATTATTCTAGCTAAAAAACTATTTTACAAGAAACTTACTTACCAAGGAGCTTGCCCTTGTATTGGCATGATATCACTAGGCGAATATCTAGAAGAACTAAAAGAGTTCAACGTAAAAGTTTACAAATCAGTTTCTTAAAAACGCAAATTTAGAATAAGTAAGAACCGAATCACAGGCTTATTCAACATCTTTAACGGCTTTACATCATTCCTGCTCAAGGTAGGAATCCAATGATTTAGCCTATAGCTCAATCGAAAATATTTCTTAATGGATCCATGCCTTACGCGTGGGTGACATATGAAAAAGCAGAATAAAAACAAAATTAATACTAATAAAAGTAACGTCAAATATCCATTGGCTCAGGAAGCACTATTGCAGAATCTTGGATATCAGGAGTTGGTTCAACCTCAAGATCATCATTTTCGTCATTCGTATCAATATTAGCATCATCTAACCAACTAGATGGATCAACTGCGGTGAAATTGTCATCTGAAGCAATTTCTGTAGTCCAATCCCCACTTGATGCAGCTGGAATATCAAAATCCATTGAAGAAGATAAATCATTATCTAAATGACTTGCATCAATCTCTTCTACCGTATAATTTGAACCACTAAAATTAAAATTCTCAATATTATCAACAAGATCTGTTCCACTTCTACCTGCAATATTATCCTGCATCGTATAGCTTCCATCTTCATTCTTAGTAATCGTAAAGTCATGTATACTACCTGAAAAAGCAGCAGTATCATTACCACCACCACCATCTATAGTATCATCACCCCACTGGCCTTGGAAATAATCATCTCCCGACCCACCTTCTAAGAAATCATCTCCTGATCCAGCATATATGTTATCATCACCACTCATTCCTTCAATGTGATCATCACCTGATCCGCCATAAAGCGAATTATCTCCACTGCTACCAGATATTTCATTAAAACTACTTCCTGGCGGCGGTCCAACTGAAGACCCAGAACCAAAATCATTAATATCAAATGTACCGTCGCTAAACTGAACAAATTCAACTTGATCTAAAACATCCGTACCATCTCTATCAGTTACTGTATCTTCAATAGTGAAAGTTCCATCTGGATTCTCTGTAATGTTATATTCACTAGATGAACCTTGGAACACAACCATATCATCCCCTGCACCACCAGAAATAGTATCATTGCCTGCCTCTATACTGCCTGAAGAAATTTTAACATTATCAACTCCCCAAGATTCATTACTTACACTACCAGACATATCAGCTCCAAAACCAAGCTTCAAGCTAGATGCATCTGGCAAGGAACCTACAACAGTACTACTCTCTGATCCATCTGGATTAAGCAGAGTTAGTGATCCGTCCTCATTAATATTAAATTCCATCTTAATGTGATGAATTTCATCGTTTGCAGAACCTCCATAACCAAGGTCACTTAAACCTCCAGAATTAGCATCGCCATCGTCAACATTTACATCATAGCTTTGTAACAATACTGGCTGATCATTAACAAATACTGTTAATTCATCTGCATAAGAACCACTACCTTCCCAGTCATCAATCTCAAGAATATCAAACTCAACCGTTACAGTTCCTTCGGCCTCTGAAATATCAAAAGTTTTATGTAGCGATTGATCACCATCAGAATCTCCATGCCTCCCTAAATACTCACCAGTTGCTCCTGACTCAGTTGTATTGTCATTCCAACCCGAAAAGTCAGAAGATTCATTAATTATAAATGCACCATCATCTGCATATATGACGTCATCACCAGCTCCACCTGTAATTACATCTGAACCTTCTCCACCAAATAATGTATCAGCTCCGTCTCCTCCATCTATAGTATCGTCACCAGCACCGCCATAAACGTGATCATCGCCAGCATCACCCTGTAAATTATCACTTCCATCACCACCAATGACGTAATCATGGCCAGCTCCTCCTGACAGTTGATTATTACCTTCTCCGCCTACGACAAGATCATCTCCACTGCCTCCAGAAATTGTGTCATTTCCAGTACCGCCTACTAATAAATCTTGTCCATCACCTCCATCAATGGAATCATCACCGCTATTTCCTTGAATAGTATCCGATCCACTTCCGCCGCTGATAGTATCATTACCAGCACCACCCGTTATTAAATCACTCCCTATTCCTCCATCAATAATATCACTACCCTCATCACCAGTAATTGTATCTGAACCATCACCTCCATCAATGGAATCACTTCCTGCACCACCTTCTATTAAATCATCACCGCTGCCAGCAGAAATAGTATCCGCACCTTCGCCACCATGTATTTCATCATCACCTGCACCACCTTCTAGCGAATCACTTCCAGCTCCGCCAAAAATAGTATCAATACCAGCACCGCCATCAACAGTATCTGCACCATCACCTCCAGACAAGACATCATTACCATCTCCTCCAACAATAGAATCATCACCTGCACCACCATATGCTGAATCATCTCCATCTCCAGTACTGAGTGTATCACTACCTTCTCCACCGAAAAGAGCGTCAGAATCTAAACCACCTTCTATAGAATCATCGCCTGTACCTCCAACAAGAGTATCCGAACCCGCTCCACCATCCATAGTATCTGCACCAGAACCTCCAAATGCAATATCATCTCCAGCATTCCCGCTAAGGGAATCATCTCCTGAACCGCCCGCCAATATGTCCGCTCCATCGCCGCCAGAAATTGTATCATCACCAGCATCACCAGCAATTGCCTCATCACCAGTACCACCAGCGATGATATTCGCACCATCATTTCCGGTAATTGTACCGGAATCTGTGCTGTAGCTGGTATCGGCAAAATTTAATGCACTATCATCATTGACAATTTTAGCCTCACCATTGCCCTCTACTGTAAATGTT
>JALZUG010000022.1 GCA_023301685.1 Rickettsiaceae bacterium | reverse complement strand
GGAGTTGATGGAGCGCAGTTTAGGTTTATTCTATAGAATAAAAAAGAAAATTATAAATTTTAGGTAGTACTAGTTTTGCTTGAGTTTTTAGTAGTCAACTGCTAAGAGATGTTTGATATAACTTATTAATTGGCTGTTAACTTATGCATGCTAAATAGTTAATATTGAAACCCTTGGGGAATTATGTCTAAAAATGAAGAATTTTCATCAGAAGCGCTTAGTGAATTAGAAAAACAAGTTAGCAAGCAATTAAAAATTTCTGAAAATGAATTAGAACAAGTAATGCAAGAGAATAGCGCATTGCTTTCAGAATATGAAAAAAGCACAGCGAGATTACATGAAATTTTAGTAATCCAGAAGAAGATAGGCTAGTTGAAGAAGAATTAAGGAGACTGGAAAGTGAAATGGGTGTATCTAGCGATACACATGATCAAGAATCTCGGGAGTTAGAAAGGCAGATAAAATATATGCCAGATCAGTCTGATATTGAAGATATAGAAATACAGCAATTATTAAATGAAATTGATAATGAGCAGGCGCAAGCAAGAAAGGATCGTAGCGAAGATATCTCTACACTTCTAACAGTACATAGTGACCTTGCAGATAAAGTAGTAGAAAAATCTTCTAATCCACAAGAAATAGAACAGCTTACCAATTTCAGTAAAGGTGCAAAAGAGTTAAGTAGTACTATTGATGAAGCAATATCTAAAAAACAGACAGGCAAAAACAGTGATAAAAAAAATAGCGATAGGTTCTTAAGCGCCATTGGCGCAGGAATTAAAAATCTTTACACTGGTCTCAAATCAGGTGTTTCAAATGCAGTAGATGCTGTCAAGAAACTTGGAGCGCAATTAAAACAAGCTATAACATCTTTATTTAGTAAAGCACCTAAAAAGCAGAACTTAGAATTTTCAAAAGCGATTAATGAAACAAGAAAAGAAGTAGAAAGGCGTCATACTGATAAAAGAGGAATTAATGAAGCTAAATCAGTATTAAAAAAGAGTTTCCTAAAACTACAGAAAGACTATGCCAAAATTGTGCCTGAAACAAGGAAAGCAGTATTTAATAAGTGGTGTGAAAAAAAGAATGCAAATCTTAATAAAATGTCTATGAAGGAACTATACAAAGAAGTTCAGAAAATACGTAAGGGGATTCTATCACAAAAAAGAAAAAATTTACATGCTAAGCAGACACAAAATTTAAATCGTACAAGCAGAAAATCACATTCTTCGGGGGTGGGCTTGAGGTAAAGAGTAAATGCTTAAGTAATGATCAATATCTCTGAAAGTTCTGTTATCAGGTCCACCGATTATTTTAGTATTTCATAGTGATTTATTATTAAAACAAATAGTATGTTATGTCAAAAAAGAAATCAAAAGATAAAAGTGCTAAGCAATTGGTGATTCAAGATGAAGATAGAGATGAGATGGGTTGGGCGCCAATTCATGATGCTGCCAGTGAAGGGGATGTATAAGAAGTTATTCAATGTGTAAAAGCTGGTACTGACGTCAATATGCCAATTAAATCAAAAGATCACTTTAATGGATGTGTTCCTGTATTGCTTGCCATTAACTGCGGCCATGTGGAAACATTGCGTATTCTTGCAAGGCTTGGAGCAAATTTAAATATAGTAGTAGGTAAAGATAGTCCTATAACACATGCGATGCGGCATGAATCAAAAGCCGTAGAGCTAGTGGAAACGCTCATAGGAATGGGAGTTGATGTTTCTTTTATTAAAAATGATGTTGAAAGGTATGGGGATAATGTTTTGCTTTTAAGAAATGTTAGAAAACAGTTTGTTAAGACATTGAGTGAAATATTTAGGGATCCAGATGCTGTGAAAAAGAAATATATTTCTGAACATAATGTATATCCAATTTACTTTGATATTATGAAAGCAATTGATGTGGGTGATGTTGCAGCATTGGTTGGGTACGTTAAAGACTCTTCAATTTCTAAAACTGATAAATATAAAACTAATTTATTTGTTGAAATTGCATTACGAGAAGCTTCAACAAAGAATTTAGTGATACAAATAGCTTTGATTAATGCTGGCTACGATATTTTACGAGTGAATGATGGGGAAGATTCTGTATATAAGCAGATAACAAAGAATAAGATAAAGTTGAATGGTTTTGCATTGTGCCTGCTTGGTGCAAATGCCGACATTTCTGATGAAATTAAGGCCATTGGAAATGATGGAATGAATGATATTCATCGAGCTATTATTGATGGTAAGACAGATTTTTTGTGTATTGTATTATCATTAGGTGGTGATGCAAATATTTCGATGCAAGATGGTACATTGCCTATATCGCTTGTAATGAAAGCAAAATTTAATATACAGAGGATGTTTTATGTTTTAGTAAAAACTGGTGCTAAAATTGATGATTTTGATATAAAAAATATTCAGAACCTAGTAGATCAACATGTTATAAATCCTGATAGTGTGAAATATCTGAAAGCTGCTCAATCTGGTGAAATTCAATTTCCAGAAATGTATAAAATCATGCAGCAATTGGAAAAATCATTTTGGCAAAAAATTATTTTGTTGGATCAATCGCAAATTATTAGCTCAGTAAAGGAATTTAAGTCACATAAGGAAATCGATATTGATAAGATAGTATCGGGATCTAGTGTGTTTAAGAAAACATTATCAGTTTTTTCTGAACTTGATATAGTTGGCATATATACTAAATTTAAAGCAGTAGACTCTGATCACCAAGAGATTGTTCTTGTCGGAGATACAGATGAATAGTCCGAAATATTTTACTTTTTCTTTTTAGCGTTAATAGCTTCTATGGCTGCAAATGCAGCAACTTTTAGAATATCATTAGCAGATGATCCCATTGGGACTATTTGTACTGGATATTCGAAGCCATTTAAGATTGGGCCAATGAAAATACCGCCAGCTAATTCTTCAAGTAGATGCGTAGAAATCGCAGCTGAGTGCAATCCAGGCATGATTAATATGTTTGCAGGGCCACTTAATCTACAGAAAGGATAGATTTTTTGTAATTCTGTATTAAGCGCTACATCAGCTGTCATATCTCCATCATATTCAAAATCAAGATTCATTTGATCAAGTTTAGAAATAGCATTTCTAACCCTTTCAGTTTTTTCTTTTTCAGGATTGCCGAAATTAGAGAAAGAAAGAAGGGCAACTCTTGGTTTGAATCCAAGCGATTTAGCAGCTTCAGCAGTTTGTAAGGTAATTTCAACTAGATCATCCGATTGTGGGAATTCACATGCAGTATTATCTGCAATTATCATATTATGTTTGCTAGATAACATGATAGAGTAACCCATGATTCTTTTGTTTTTCTTTGGTTTTATTACTTTACAAATATCATCTAAACTAGTGTAGTAACTTTTTGTGATACCAGTGACCATAGCATCAGCATCTCCGCATTCAATCATACATGCAGAAAATACGTTACGGTCAGTTGTAACCATACGTGCGCAATCTCTCCTCAAGTAGCCTTTACGCTGTAATTTTGTATATAATTTATCTATATATTTGTCGATATTTGGATTTGTTGCTGCATTGATAACTTTAATTCCATCAAGACTATAGCCATCACCCATTGATTCAACAATAGGATTAATTTTTGCATTACGTCCGACAATTATAGGAGTGCCGTAATTTTCATCACGCATCATCATTGCTGCTTTAATTACTTCCTCTTCTTCTCCTTCTGCGAATATAACTCTTTGCATATCTGCATGATGAATTTGTTCATAGACAAAATGCATATATGTTGACGTAGGGTTAAGTCTGCTTGCAAGCTCCGCTTTATATGCTCTGATATTTAAATCTTTTACTTGGGCAACACCAGATTCTATTGCAGCTTGTGCAACTGCAACTGGAATTGTAGTGATTAATCTTGGGTCAAAAGGAACTGGAATAATATATTCAGGACCAAATGATTTCTTTTTTGATCCGTAGGCTCGATATACTTCTCCAGGCACTGGTTTTCTTGCTAGATCAGCCAGGGCATTAGCAGCAGCTAGTTTCATTTCTTCATTGATTGACTTAGCTCTGACGTCTAGGGCACCTCTGAAGATATAAGGAAAGCCCATAACATTATTAACTTGGTTATCATAATCTGATCTGCCTGTTGCAATAATTGCATCGTCTCTTACGGATGCAATATCTTCAGGAGTGATTTCCGGATCAGGGTTTGCCATCGCAAAAATAATTGGTAATTTTGCCATTGAAGCGACCATTTTTTTTGTTACAGCTCCTTTTGCGGATAATCCCAAAAACACATCAGCTCCAACCATTGCTTCTTCGAGAGTTCTATGCTCTGTATCTGCTGCTTTTTCTTCTTTCCACTTATTCATGCGATCTGTGCGGCCTTTGTATATTACGCCTTTTGTATCACATAAAATTACGTTATTTTTATTTACTCCAAGTGAAATTGCCAGATTAATACAAGACATAGCAGCAGCTCCAGCTCCATTAACTACAACTTTAATTTCAGACATTTTTCTTTTAGTAAGGAATACTGCATTAATAAGCCCTGCAGCAGTAATTATTGCGGTTCCGTGTTGATCATCGTGAAACACTGGAATATCCATGAGTTCTTTAAGCTTTTCTTCAATAATAAAGCATTCTGGTGCTTTAATATCTTCGAGGTTAATTCCTCCCCAGGTCGGTCCAAGATGCTTTACAACATTGATAAACTCATCTGCATCTGAGCAATCAACTTCAACATCAAAACAATCTATATCAGCAAATTTCTTAAATAATACGGCTTTTCCTTCCATTACAGGTTTTGATGCTTTAGCTCCGATCGCACCAAGTCCAAGTACAGCTGTTCCATTTGAGATTACGGCAACAGTATTGCCTTTAGCGGTATATTTATAGATATCTTCAGGATTTTTTTGAATCTCAAGGCAAGGAGCCGCAACTCCAGGAGAATATGCCAATGCAAGATCTTGTTGGGATACAAGTTCTTTTGTCGCCTTTAAAGCAACTTTGCCAGGTTGTCCTTTTTGATGATACTCAAGAGCCTTAATATATTCTGGGGATTTTGTATTATCCATGTCTAGATTCTATTAGTAGTTTATAAAAATGTTTTTACAATATTCTTTTAACCAAGGATATACACAAGCAGCGATAATGACAAGATTGAAAAGATTGTTGTGAAAGTAATTATTGAGGACATTGTTTCTGGATCTCCGCCAAGTTGTCTTGATAATATATAGGAAGAGCTAGCGCAAGGCAGGCAGCTGAACAATATACCAACAGATTTACTTGTGCCTGTAATCTTCATCATCCATAATACAATGAAAGTGACTATTGGCATTAAGATTAATTTTACGCCACTTGTAAATATTATCTGTTTGAAATGTTCAGGTTTGATCTTTAACTTAATGCCTGCTCCAACAATTAATATACCGATTGCAAGTGCAGAATCAGAAAAATTATGAATAGTTTTCTCCACTCCTATATTTAAAGTGATGTGGAAATAGTTTAGAGATACTCCAGCAATGCTAGCTAAAACAAACGGGTTTGCACCAATTGATTTTACCATGAGAAGTAAGCTTTTTCTTTTAGTCAGTTTACTACCATCTTTCGGGATATAATGAGCAAACGACATTACCGCCGTTATATTTGTTAGGATTAGCAGGTAAGGAGATATAGTTGCTATTATTTTTAATCCGTCTTCGCCAAATAGAGCTGCTCCAACTGCGAAGAAGATATAATTATTATATCTAGTAGCTCCTTGAAAAACAGAAGTAAACTGAATACGATCATATTCATTTTTAAATTGATAAATAATAAGCATGGAAGCTACAAGGAGGTTAGCAATAATTAAAGCTAGGGTTAGCCGTGTGAATTCTGAGCTACTAAAGTCTACTTTTAATGTATGCTCAAAGAGCATAGATGGGAATAAAACATAGAAAGATAACTTCTCAAGCCCACGCCAAAATTCATCTGATGTAAGCCATTTTCTTCTTATGATACTACCAAGAAAGGCAATCAAAAAGATCGGTAAGACGCTGTAAAAAACACTATACATTACTGAAAGTTCCTATAATAAAGACTCGGGTTATAATAGCAAGATAGTATTATTAAATCAAGTTGAGATAGTAAAATGTTTATAGTATGTTAAGTGTTTCGTAACGATATCTTTTGCAAGTTAGCTTTTAATTACCACTGTGCCAGCCATTTTATCATGCAGGGCTAGACCTTTCTTGCTAAACAATATCGTCCACATTCCAATTAAAGCAGTAATATATCCAAAAAACCTTTTAATTAGTTGGGATGTAGAAGGTGTTGTGTAGTCATCAGCATTAACAATTCTCATTCTCATAATAATTTTTCCTGGGGTTGCACAAAATTTACGCCAGAAGAAAACAAAATATGCTCCCATAAAAGTGGTATTTACGATGAAAAGTGAGCCAACATATGTGACAAGTTTTGAAGCAGTTATTTGTTCGGCAAATTCAGGTGTTCTAGCAGCAACCGACATAGCTTCTACATCGGATGTATTTATTCCATTTGCAAGGAAGAAATCTTGGAAATGAAGCACAAAAACATACTGTGAAATAATATTCATTACGGGTGCAAGGGTGACAGAAAGTATTACTAAATCTATTATCATAGCAAAAATTCTAGGAATAAATTTAGGATAGAGTATTTGTTTTTTCATATGCTTTTATAATTCGGGTATAACTTCTTTTTTATCAAATGAAATTAGCTTGAGCAACAAGAATGTCAGTATCGTAAGACATAGTGTTGCTGTTAGTATCATGACCGCGACAGTCCATAATTTTCCATGATATATAATACTGGAAACAGCAATGAATACTGAACACAGTAGTGCGCGTATGGCCATTATGACTGAAGACGCTGTTCCACTGATTTTGGGGAAAAGTTCAAGTGAACGAGCAAAAACTACTGGATATGAAATTGCTGCACCAAGTCCGAATATAATCATTGAAATGCTTGTCAAATATGGCGCAATATCAAACACTAAAGAAACAATTAGCATGCTTATACTACCTATAACCATCAGTGCTGTGCCATATGTGACGCAATTATGAGCTCCAATTAGTTTATTTATCTGGCCAGAATAAAGGCTGCACACTGAAAATACCAAGATAATCACTCCTTGGTGCAGTGCATAATACATTATAGGAAGATTATATGTTTCAATATAGAGGAAAGATCCACAAGCTACGAAACTCATCCATCCAGAGAAAGTTAAGCTAGGGGTAAGTGAAGCATACATGAATGCTTTATCAGACATTAAAGTTTTGAAATCTCCAGCAATTTTTTTAGTACTAAATATTTCAAACTTTTCTTTTGTTTCGGGTAGCCAGAAATAAAGCATTATCCAAGATATAATAGATATTGCTGCAATTGTTGAGTAGTTACCTCTCCAACCCATAGTTTCATTTATAAAGCCACCAGCAATAGGAGCAATTGACATAAAAACTGTAATTAGAGAATTCATTGTTCCAATAAGTTTTGCTGATTTCTCAGAGGAATATGCATCAGCTACCATTGCAAAAGCGACAACTGCAGAAGTGCTTGCTCCAATCCCTTGTACTAATCTAGAAAAAAGTAATAACTCTATGCTATCTGCAACCGTACAACCAATAGCGCCAACCATCATTATTGCATTACCATAGAGCATGATTTTACGTCGACCAAAAGCATCTGATAGAGGTCCATAAATAGCACTTGAAATGCAAAAACCAAGAAAATTCATAGCGACAGTCATTTGAGTTAGACCATCAGATATATTAAAGTAATCAGAAATATCTGGAAAACTTGGTACTGAAATATCTACTTCAACGCAGCATGTAAGTAGCGAAACGACAAGTAGAAATGGTAAGTTTTTAATCATAGTTAATGTTATACAATCGTAGTTTTAGATAGTAAAAATAAATTTCGAATATACTACTGGTAAATCGGTGTAGCGTCAACAAATGTACTATAGTTGTTCTAATTTATAATTTGTGTATATTTTAAATCTATATTTAATATAAAATTATAGGCAGAAAATGCAAAGTAATATGAGGCCAAAGATTGGCATAGGTGTATTAGTTTTTAATGATTTAAATCAGCTTTTACTTGGTCGTAGAACTAGCTCACATGGTGAAGGTGAGTTTGGACCTCCTGGTGGTCATCTTGAATTCGGTGAATCTTTTGAAGAGTGTGCAATAAGAGAAGTAAAAGAAGAAGCTGGTTTTGATATAAAGGAGCCAAAATTCCTTTCTTTGACAAATGATATTTTTATTGAATCTTCAAAGCATTATGTCTCAATTTTTATGTGTGCTTCTTTTGATAAAAATCAAGAAGTTGTAAACATGGAGCCTGAAAAAGTTGCAGAGTGGGGGTGGTATGATCCAAGTAATCTTCCAATGCCTTTGTTTTTGCCACTGAACACTCTAGTCTCTCAAGGAGGCTTAGACGATTTTAAGTAGAGCGCCTCTATATTTATAGCTTCTGGAAGCAGTAAATTACAGCGCCTATATCCAGCGATAGTAAAGAAGTGCATCACTTGCGAGAAGACAAGGGTGATGTTGTAATCCCATGATTTAATACTTGCAATATGACATACTGCTAAACTGGATAGCCGAGCTTTGCTCGCTATGACGACTAAGTATGATTTAATAATCTGGAGAATTAGAACTCTCTGATGCTATCTATCATTTCATTCAACTCATCTTTTGAGTATGGTACAAGCTTAGATCCCCAAATAGGTTTTGGAAATAATTTATCATTTACATATCGAGCAATAATATGGATATGTAATTGCGAGACAACGTTGCCAATTGTAGCTATGTTAAGCTTATCTGCTTCCATTGTTTTTTTTAATTTTGCAGCTATATTTTTAATTTCTCTGTTCATTTGATCGTATTCATCATCGGATAAATCAGTGATTTCTACTAGATTATTTTTCATAGGTATCAGCACTAGCCAAGGAAAATCTGAGTGATTAATTAGTCTCAATTGACATAGTTTTAGATTCTTAATAAATATACTGTCTCTTTCCAGAGTTGGATCTATTTGAAAATTCATTCTTCTTTCTCAGTGGTTTTTGGCGTAATAATATCAATAATTTTAGCAAAAGCACCATTTCCAAGAACATTTGCACTAGTGATTATTGGATCAAACAAAATATATAATGCAGTAATCAGTGATAGCATATCAGAGTTAAACCCTAAATATTGTTCTAAAATTGGTAGCATTACTATTATGCCACCTCCTGGAATTGCAGCTACAGAAAACTTTGCTATGACAAAATAAATAGTGAACATAAAATATGTAATTATATCAGGTTGTGCTATGTCAAAGTTTTTTAATATTGCAAAAGCAAAGCAAGGTATTGCAATACAATCCCCAATAAGATGAATATTTACTGTTGCTGGTACTACTGTATGAACTAAATCTTTATTTTTTGCATTCTTCTCTGTTCCAATTATTGTCAGAGGCATACTTGCTGCACTAGACATAGTACTAAAACCACTAAGTGCTGCTGGAAGCATATTTCTTATAGAACGAATTGTTTTGCTAAACTTAAATTTATTTAAGATGAAAAATAAGAACATAATATAGCCAAACTGAGCGGCTCCAACTATTGCAAAGATAGAAGTATAATCTTTAACAATTTGCATTATTATGCCATCAAACTGCAATTTCACAACAAACCCTGCGACGAAAATAGGGATTAGAAAAGTAATGATTTTTAGAAGGTTTTTTACCAGTAATTCTAAAAATTTTGCAAAACGCAAGCTTTCATAAGGTGCAATTTTTGCAGATAATATTCCTAGAATAATTCCAGAAAACATTGCTATATGGTTTGATATGAGTGTTGGAAAATTAAAAAATGATTCTGCATGAAGTAAATCTTTATCATTTGGCATTTCTATTGATATATCAAAATTATAGATCCAACTTCCAATAAACTGAGTTAGTGTTGTAGCAATAAAATTAGAGATAATAACAGTAGATAATATTATTAGAATTATAGTAGATGCATCTTTTGCAAGCGAAACAGATGCTTTGTATAAAAGGCTAAAAATAATAAAAGGAAGTACAAAAATAATTGCAGACTTAATAGTTAAGCTTATTGCAAAAAGATTTACTGCAATAATTTTAGGTATAAAACTTCCAAGTGAAATAATTATAGCAATCAGTATTGCTAGAATTACGGGCATTTGTCGAAACATATGAGTAATTTAGTAAAATTTAAAATAAATATAGAACTTTAAAGTCGAGCAGATAGAATTATATACCGGACACACCGGTGTTCATTTTTGTGGTAATAGTGATGATATATTCTGCGTAGTTCATTATTTTTTTAGATTGCTATTAAATATTTGACTTTTCGCAGCATAACATAGCAATAACTTATCTGTCTATTGTTTTAGCAAGTTTTTAAGAAAAATAATTGATGAATTATTGGTTACTTGTGAGGAAAATCAAGCAGTTTTTTGTTAAAAACGGCTTAAGTTATACACAAAATAAAGTTTACTACTATTTATTAAAGAATATTTTAATAGGTTGCAGCCAATAGCAGCGCTTGTTTCACAATAACTATGCAGGCTGTAGCCTGACGCTCATTTTTTAATCATCTTAGACATGAAGCTGAAGAGTATTGGAAGCATAGCGACAATATAACATGTTATTCACATAGTTATCCACAGTCTTTGTGGATATTAACTCTTACAAGATATTTGCAATAAGTAGATTTGGCTGTATTAGCTAGAAAAGTATGCGATTGCGAGTGATAAAATCGCAATTGCTTGAAAACTAACTCTTAACGACATTAATTTTGTTCCATATTTTTTGTTATATTTTTCACCAGCTGCCATAGAAAGTAATCCCAGTAGAAGTGAAGCTGTTGCAAGTATAGTAAAAATAAATATGTAAAGCATTTTTGGTCAATTATATAATGTTGAATTAGTAAAATTTTACGAGATTTTTTCGAGTGTGGCAATTCAAATAGTCATTTACCAAGAAATAAACAATTATTTATCAAGAAATTAGAGTAATATAAATTGACAATTTAACTAACTTTTAATAGACAATTACATTGACATTTAGGTAGATGTTTATTAAACTGTGCATCGATATTTGAAATATAAAACAAGATTAATAATATGAGACGTACCTTTCAACCAAGTAATATAGTTAGAAAAAGAAGGCATGGTTTTAGAGCTAGAATGGCTACTGTTGGAGGCAGAACGGTGATTAAAAACCGTAGAGCTAAAGGCCGTAAGAAATTAACTGCATAAATTATAATTAGTCAATGTGTCTGTTTTTTCTTTAAAAAACCAGAAAGAATTTGATTTCGTAAATAAGCATGGCTCTAAGAAACATGGACCATGCTTTATTATTATCCTCTCTCAAAATATTTCTTCTCTAGATTATCCATCTGAAAATATAACCTTCCTGGGTTTAAAAATTAGTCGAAAATTTTCTAAAAAAGCAGTTATTAGGAATAAAGCCAAAAGACGAATAAAGCACCTTGTTAATATTTTAATTCAAGATTTTTCTGTAGATATAAATAAAAAAGCATTAATTGTGATTCCTAAAATAGGGTTTGAAAGAGCTAAGTTTTCTATCCTTAAAGAGGATTTTAAAAAGACTGTTTTACAGATTATACAAAAGAATAACTAGATACTGCCAAGTTACCGTATGAGTAAGAAGAGAAGCGTTGTTCTTTAAATTTTATAATCAAGTTTGTATGCTGACTTATTGCACCGAATAAAAAAATACAACATAATATTTTATTAATTTGTAAATTATTATCTACTTCCTTATTTAAAAATTAGGTTTTGTTGACTTGCGATAAATTTTTGTTGTACCTTTAAAAGTACATTAAAAATTTGGAGAGTGGGTGTATGGCATCTGTTGAAGATTATAAAGGTTTTGGAAAATCTCTTTCGGACTATGTAAAAGCTAGTAACTCTTCCGAGCTTACAGGCGCGTTTAAAGAAGGTGGAGCTTTGCACAATGCATTGAAATCACTTAAAGCTCAAGAAGAAGAGTTGAATAAGTATCAAGAAAGTTTGTTAGAGTCATTTAATCCAGGGCAAGAAGGCTCTTTAACACAAGAGCAGGTTAATCAGCAAATTGAGAAAAATGATGCGGCAAGGAATGAAATAGCTCATTTACAAGCTCGCCTGAACGATTTATCGGAATCAGCAGGGGCGTCAAAAAGTAATTGGAATATAAGCAGAGCTAAGTCTGAATTCACTAAAGGGGTTGAGCAAGGCCTCAAAGTTGAAAATAGCTTTTTTGAAACATTTGTGAATGCTATCAGAAGCGCTTTTTCATTTACTGATAAGAAAAAAATTGAAGAAACAAGAGGGGCTTTAGAGTCGGCAACAACAAATATTGAAAACAAAACTGATGATAGAGTTAAGGTCCCAAGTAAAGTTAAACAACAAGAATTAGAGCAAAGTAAAGGAATTGAATCTCCAACATTATCTATCGAATCTGGTAAAGTAAATACTCCAGATATTCAGGAAACAAAAAGTAACATACCGGAGGCACCGCCGCTTCCATCTGAAGGTTTAGGTGTGAAGAAAAGCAACATACCAGAAGCGCCTCCATTGCCGCCTGAAGGAATTGGTGGAAAGAAAAGTAACATACCGGAGGCACCGCCGCTTCCATCTGAAGGTTTAGGTG
>JALZUG010000021.1 GCA_023301685.1 Rickettsiaceae bacterium | reverse complement strand
GTTATAATGATACTTACAAAATACTAAAACTCTGATTTTTACTTATAAAGCAAATTTAGTTTAAGCAAATAGTAATTCCATAGAAATTAAGTATGGCACTAGTTACTTATACTCAACTTCTCCATATGTCATTCCAGCGCAAGGCGGGGATCCATTAGGCATTACTGTCAAAAACAAAATTAAGAAAAGTTTTAAAAAATTATTTGCAAACATAAAATTCAAAAACTTGACTTTTCTATATTCTCCAACAATTTTTAAGAAGTATTTTTGATGAAATCATAGGGTAAATTACTAGATTCCCGCCTACGCAGGAATAAAATACTGGTATTAAAGACAGACGTTGAATAAGTCTATAATTCAGAGTTTTCTTATACTAAACTCACGTTTATAATCTCTGAACTTGAATTTGGGACTAGGTAGTTAAATTAGAACCTATAGTAATATGATTCCTTATTCGATATTCATCAGAGTTTTATTGCACCTAAAGAGCTCTATTTAACAGACAACTAAGCACTTACATCAGCATCTTGACTTTCATCTGCGCCTGACAATCCTACATCACCATCATTCTCATCAACAGCAACAAAGCATCCTAAGCATTTTTGGACTGACTCATTCTTTATAATTAGTGCTATTTTTTCTGGAGTTTCTGACTTTTTATTTGTTTTTGATACCGCTCCGTACTTCTTTAGTAAACTTATCATTTTAATTTGCTCTCCTCGAGCAGCCCAGTGTAGCGCTGTATCACCTGTCTTAGAATGAACTCTGTTTACATCAGCTTCTCCAGTAGTCAGCAGAACCTTCATCACCCGGGTCAAACCATAAAATGCAGCAAGCTCCAATGAGAGCATCTCTACATTCTCCGCTGTCAGCGTTCCAGTCCGCATCATTTTACTTATACCTGACATGGAGAGCTCTTTTATTTGCTCAAATTCTCTCAAAAGCAGATGCCTCTCTACTCCTTGTAAAGATTTTTCTACCGATTTTGCAGCTACTTTTCTTTCTACCCCTCTCTTTTTTGACATAACATTACCTATAATTAATTACAGGATTCAGTTTAACGGAATTTATTTAATTATAAAAGTCATTTAATAGCTTGTACGCATGGCACTGACTTGTAGCAAATTTGTTGGAAACTGAATATTATCTTCAGTTTGATTACTATGTTCTAAAAAACACCTAATATAATCTTCAATAAATTCCTTATATAAATCTTTATCAAGGTATTTTTTAATAAAAGAACCTAAAACAGCATCATTCATCTTACGAAATTCATCAATCTTACAGTCATATCGTTTCTCTTTCATACTTGCTTGTTCAATTTTGAAACCTACACTCTGAAGCAAACTTATATACTCATCGAGGCCAAACTCAATCCAAGGCTGCTCAAAATTTCTAAAATAATGCTTCCATTTATCTGTTGAGATGAGTTTAATAAATATATTGACTCCTATCAAGGGTTTGCCAGGAATTCTAACTATAAACTTGCCACTTGTTTTCAAAGCATTATATATATTTAGTAATGCAATTTTCTGACGTTTAACCCAGTGTAATGCCGTAAAAGATACTATTGCATCAAATTCTTGATCAAAATTTAGCTCAAGCACATTTTGTTGCTGAAATTGTAAATTACTAGTAGCATAGTTTTTTTGGGCAAAGTCAATCATACTATAAGATATATCAATACCAAGCACCTCACCATTTGGTACTAAAAAAGCAAGTTCTGCTGAAGCTTTTCCATTGCCACATCCTATATCAAGGATCTTGTCATTGCTTTCGAGATTCAAACTAGCAATTATACTTTTTGCAACTTCGAACTGATTATTTGATCCTTCAGAATAAACATCTCCCTGAAACTCATCCGTGCTATTTTTAATCTCTCTATGCAACATTCAACTCCATAAACCGAATATATTTAGTTATAATTATATACTGATAGTGACTCCAACTCTGACATCTCTATTGACTCAATTTTGGCATTGCCCCCGTGATGATTAGTTGCTACATATTCAGCTATATCAAAATCATAAAGAGCAAATTGTGCTAATAATAAAAATACTATCGCTAGTAAAGCTTTATATTTTAGTAGGGCTTTCTCTATTTTGTCCAATTTAGATTTTGTAAATATGTCCACCTTAATAATAGGGGTACGGCCTATTCTCTTAAGCGCCCAATCTTTTGTTAGTGTATTCATATTTTCTGATAATAACATATCCACCTCTTTTTTTATTTTCAAAACAAATCAAATTTTTTGTTTGCTTATCGTCATAAATCCATGCTATAAAATAATTGTACAGTTTTCAAGAGAAATTTTCAAAAAAGGTATAAGATTATGAATCATGGAGGAAAAAGAACCGGAGCAGGACGCCCTAAAGGCCAGGGAAAATATGGGACTGCAACAAAAGCGATCAGAGTGCCAGAATATTTAGTTAATGATGTAAAAGACTATTCATTGAATGGTGGGTATAAAATTCCATTCTTTAGCTCAAAGGTTGAAGCAGGAAACCCATCTATTGCTGAAGATCATATAGAAGATATGCTTGATATGAATAGTTTATTAATCCGCAATCCTGATACTACATTCTGCGTAAGAGTTACTGGATTATCAATGATTGATGCTGGGATCTATGAAGGTGATACTCTCATAGTAGATAGTAGCATCACCCCTGCAGAAGGAAAAATAGTAATTGCTGCTCTTGATGGAATGTTAACTGTAAAGCGCTTAGGTTATACTCATGGTAAGCCTTTCTTGCTCCCAGAGAACGCAAATTTTGATCCCATCCCTATATTAGAAAATTCAGAAGTTCATATTTGGGGAGTGGTAACAAATGTTTTAAGGAGTTTATAAAATATGATTTATGAAATTGAAAACCTAAATTCTGCAAGAAAGTTTTTAACAAGAGCAACGGGAAGTATAATATTATCAAACCCACCTGGTAGCACACGCTATTATGGAATGAGAGTAATTGATTACATCTTCAGAACTTTAAAGCAAGAATTTCCAAATAAAATATCAGGATTTATTGTTAATGCATATGATGATTATTCAGCCTTTACAACTGCACGCAAGCTAGGATATAACCAAATTAAATATTTAAATGTAGCGTAAATTAATGTCTAATAACTCTAAAATCATTAGCCATGCATTAAGTAGTGACTTTGTTTTTGCTGATCATGAAGAAAAAATTAGAAAAAAAGAATCTCTAAGTTTATCACTTAATGAAATTTTAAAAATGCTTCAAGAGCTTACGGAGTTTGATTTAGGGAAATTCTTACTTGCTAATAAAGGATTAAATGGTTTATGGACAGCGTATATTATACTAAATGGAATAAAAAAATCAAACTTACACTCATTGGAACAATGGATGCTAAATAGATCTCCAATAATAGTTGCCACTCGTGAAAGATTTTATATATTTCAAAAAGAATTAAAAAAACTGCTGAAAAATAATATGAGTATTGCCTCAACTCCTTGTGGACTAATGGATGACTTACTTTCAATGGATTTTTCAGAATTTTCAAATATTAAAGTAACAGGCATTGATCTAGATCAAGAATCTATCAAATTAGCTAAACAAAATATTAAACAATATAATACCAATGCGAAAATTGAGCTTTTAGTCAGAAGCGCCTGGAGTCTTGATCTAACAGAAGAATACGATGTAATCATTAGTAATGGACTCAATATTTATGAACCAGATAGAGCAACGTTATGTGAACTATATACCCAACTTGCAAAAGCAATTAAGCCTGAGGGATATCTAATAACCAGTTTTCTAACACCTAGCCCAGCAATGTCGGAAGAATCACCTTGGAGAAACTTTTCCGTACATGATGCAACAAAACAAAAAGCTATTTTTGCTGATATTTTGGAAGTTGCATGGCAAACATACAGAACTGAAGCAGAAACAATACCTATGTTTGAAGAATCTGGCTTTAAAGTACAAAATATCATCTACGATAGACAAGCAATGTTCCCAACAATAATTTTAAGGAAAGCTTCATAATAGATAGATTCATTATTGCATCATCGAAAGACCTCAAGGCACCAGCAACCTATTTTTTATACTCTATAATCATGTACGTCGAAACTATTATCTGTCCAAAAATGATAACAACTAATATCAAGCTATAGCAATCTACAGCCCAATATATATAACATCAAAAAGCAATGGATAGCCACGCTTCGCTCGCTATGACGTGTATTCTGTCATTGCGAGGAACAAAGTGATGCAGCAATTTACTAGCCATATACTCTATAGATATAATACTTGAACTACAGTAAGAAGATACACATTTCATTCACTATGACTGTGGTTTCGTCATTGCGAGGAACAAAGTGACGCAGCAATCTATTTGCCACATACTCTCTAGATATAACACTTGAACAACAGTGAGAAGATACATATTTCATTCACTATGACTGTGATTTCGTCATTGCGAGGAACAAAGTGACGCGGCAATCTATTTGCCACATACTCTATAAACATAACACTTGAACTACGGTGAGAAGATACATATTTCATTCACTATGACTGTGATTTCGTCATTGCAAGGAACAAAGTGACGCGGCAATCTATTTGCCACATACTCTATAAACATAACACTTGAACTACGGTGAGAAAATACATATTTCATTCACTATGACTGTGG
>JALZUG010000020.1 GCA_023301685.1 Rickettsiaceae bacterium | reverse complement strand
TTTACCCCATTTAAGATGGGCTCAAACGCTGAGTCAAAAGCCGAAGGACGAGGCGTAGGCCTAGCGCTTTGTAGAGCCGCTGTAGAAGCTCATGGCGGGAGTATTAGCGCTGCGAGTAAAGGCGGCAAGGGTGCGCAGTTTAGGTTTGTGCTTTAGATGTAGTATAATGTTATGAAAAATTATCAGAATTTGGTTGAAGAGGTTAAGAGATGTACTTTATGTGCTTCAAATCTGCCTCTGGGTCCGAGGCCTGTTTTTCAGATTCATCCGGATGCTAGGATTTTAGTTGTAGGTCAAGCACCAGGTAAAGCTGTTCATGATACTGGTATTCCTTTTAATGATCCAAGTGGCGATAGATTAAGAGATTGGTTAGGTGTAGATAAGAAGGATTTTTATAATCCAAAAAAGTTTGCAATATTGCCAATGGGATTTTGCTATCCCGGTACTGGAAAAACAGGTGATTTGCCTCCAAGAAAGGAATGCGCAGAAAAATGGCGCAATCAGTTATTAGAAATTATACCTAACATAGAGATAACTCTAGCAATTGGTCAATACGCAATTGATTGGCACTTGCGGAAGAAAAAGAAGAAAAATCTTACAGAAACAGTAAAAGCGTGGAAAGAGTATTGGCCTGAATATTTACCCATGCCACACCCAAGTCCGAGAAATAATATCTGGCTTAAAAGGAATTCGTGGTTTGAAGAAGATGTATTACCTGAGCTTAAAAATATTATTAATAGAATTTTTTAGTATTATTCAGGTCACCTAAGATGATATTGTATACTAAGTAATTTGTGACATATTGTACAATAGTGGGTCTTTTTAAGAAATACATTGTCATGTTATAAATAACTCAAAAAAACACTATTTTGATGGTGAGCTTTGGTGCACAGTATTAGAACTCCTAGCTAAAGAAAATTATAGACAAAGGTACAAGATGACTTATTGATAAATCATGCAATAATACAACTCTTAGACATATAGGGTTTAGTTATCGCTTGACTTACAATAGTGCTAGAATTTTTTTAAAAAATCTAAAGTATAAGTAAATAATGAATATTTTACCACGCATACAAAAACGAGATGAGCTAATTGATGTATTGCGTGGTATAGCAATTACCATAGTTCTAATTCTGCATTTTCATCTTAGCTACCCTATATTTAAAAATTGGAATTTTAATTTTTTAATGCATGGAAATTATGGGGTAACAATATTTTTTGTGATATCAGGATACTTGATTAGTTCGAATGCTCTGTCAAGATATGGTGAATTATCATCAATTAATATAAAGCATTTTTACTACTTAAGATGTGCAAGAATATTACCACCACTATGCCTTGCATTAATAATGATTATTTTCCTCTCTATTTTAGATTTAAAATCATTTACAAACTCAGTATATATAGAAGGTATAGATGATCCATCATTAGGTTTAACAATACTTTCAGTACTGACTTTTTGGCATAACATTATGATGAAATATTATGGATATTTTAATTATACAATAAATATATACTGGTCTTTATCTGTAGAAGAGTTATTTTATCTCGTATTCCCCATAGCTTGTATAACTCTTAGAAATAGGAAGCTTATAACTGTTATATTAATCGCTATAATAATCTTGTCGCCCATATATCGGCACTATAATAGAAATGATGAAATAATTTTTATGTATAGCTATTTTGCCTGTTTTGATGCTATATCTATTGGCATATTATCATCCCTCCTGAAGTATGATAGACAACATTTTCGTCAAAATATTTTAGTCCGAAGCTTTGGTTTTGTGTTAATGGGATTTGTATATTTTGTATTGGGTATTCACGGCTTTGAAGCAATTGGTTTTTCTATAATATCTCTCAGTACAGGATTAATTATCATTTCATCCAACAATCAGGGGTTTAAATCAAATCTTCTTACTAAGATTCTTTCTTTTTTAGGAGGTATTAGTTATGAACTCTATCTTTTTCATATTATTTTGCTAGGATTAGTACGAAATATTGTTGCACCACAAGCTCTGTCTGGGGTATCTACAATTGGTTTGTTATGTATATTTTTATGGTTTTCTATGCTAACTGCATATACGATTTCAAAATTTTATTCAGATCCAATTAACAAACTTCTTAGACAGCGCTTAATAAAAAATATCAAGACAAGATAAAGACAGCTGGTAAATCTGGTGCTTCCGACAATAAAATTAAACGTCTACATGTTAGAGTTTAAGCACATCTGCCGTTTAGTGAATTTGTACAAATAAGAAGAATGGTGGGCCCGGCAGGACTTGAACCTGCGACCACTCCGTTATGAGCGGAGCGCTCTAACCAACTGAGCTACAGGCCCAAAATTTATAGTCTAGCTAGTTTGAATTAATCTTATATAACTATGGCTGAAAAAAGTCCAGAAAAAATTCTGTTGAATATAATGTATTTACTCTTGGAGTGTACTCATTATATACTATTATAACAAAAGTACAGAGTAGAAGTTGTATTACAAAATAAAAGTAGAGCCCTTATGAAATTGTTATTAAAAATAATATTTATTTTTACAGGGTTATTATTTGTTATTGGAATGTCGTATAAAATCGGAATCGGGGCGGCATATGGTAAATTTGATTGGGGAAAACTTACTCCTGAAGAAGCAAGAAAGACTCTAGGCGCCCATATTGATGCTGCAAAAATTCCTCACGGTGATTTGGCTGTGCCAAGCAATAAAGCTCATAGTAGAAGATACATTATCTCACAGTGGCAAAGAGTAGCTGCCGGAGCAATTGTTGTAGTATTATCTTATGACGCAGATGGTGACTTGGTTCTAGCCTTAGGCAATCAAAGAGGGAAATTAGTGCCACCACAAGGTTATATGGAAGCAAAATTACCAAAAGAGGACTTAACTGGTCTCAGGGCAAAAGGTGCAAGCAGATTGAATGGTTCTAATGGCAAAATCATCAAAGCTGATAGAGATCTCAAAGAAAATGCTGCCAGGGAAGTGAAAGAAGAGTTAGGTATAGATATTAATCAAAATGATTTAGTATTGATAGGAGTCGCAGGTTCTGAAGAGGTTAATCCAATTGTCCATACAGTGGCTGTACATTATGCAATAATGTTAGATAAAGATGTTTCTTTAAAAGTAACTGATCATGAATTTATCGATGACGATCTAAATTCTCCAAAATGGTTTAAAGTAAGAGATATAAAGTGTAAGGAGGGTACTTGTCATGTTCCTGGTGAGATTTTTCCAATAAGAGAAGATAATATTTCCATTATTCAAAAAGCAATTAAACATTTTGCAGCTAAATCAAAGTTAGGTTCATATTCACATTTTCTGAATTTTAAAACTCAAAATTGATATCCAGTTTCGGCAGGCCCTGCTCGGAAAATATAGAATAAGTATTTATTGTTGCAAGATTTTCATCAGTGCTTGGCCAACTGCCTTTTTGAGTAAATTCTAATTCAAAATTTAGATTTGTTGGGATTTTGATACTATCTTTATTTTTGACGTCACAATGTATTTCGACTTTTTTTGCTTTGAGAAATCTGAAAGCACTTATCGCCAACGCGCAGGAGCTTTCAGTAGCAAAACCTTTTGACCTTTGATTTTTTCTAATAAAATATGAAATGCCAAATTGAGGTACAAACCATTTCGCTTGAATAGGAGGATAGGCGCATCTTCCAACAGCTTGATTGGTCTGTTTATCAATTATAATATATCTTATACAGCTACGTAAGATAAATTCTGCATGGTGTTTTCTACAGTCCAGCTCAACGTCCTGTATTGTAGGTTTACCCTTTGGCCAGCATAGCCATTTTATATAATCGTCATATCCGTCAATTATAGCAGCGTGCAATTCTGGGCCTAAACCAGCTCTAGGTCTTTCTAGTTTTAAACGTTCTGTTTCAATTATTTTGGGTATATCAGCTAATATTTCGTTCATATCTAAATCTATTTCTGTTCTATAGGATTGCCATCAATCCCGTTCATGTTGTGTATCATCAACACACCGGTGCTTTGGTCAAAATATCCACCATCTTGTATAAATTTTCCTTTATTTTTGAATCCTGCTTTTTGGTAGACACGAATTGCTTTTGGATTATTAATTGAAGGATCAATTAGAAATGCTCCAATATTGGATTCTATATTCAAGCAGAAGAACTTCATAAATTCTTTGAGTGTTTTTGCGGCTAATCCTTTTCCTAGATATTCTTTATTTCCTATACAAAAATCTAGTCCAAATGTTCTGTAGGAGTTAGATACATAGGGCTTTATGTATTCTGGAGTGCTTGCATCATTAGGTTCCTCATGCGTCATTACGAAGGAAAAAGGCGCTTTATCCAGAAAGCCTATCCAATAATCAAAAACACCGTTCCAATAGTTCGAAGGTGTTTTTCTTTCATTTATGAAATTTGATATATCATCTCTATGTGCAGAGCTATTATCCCAGAACTCTTGTATATGGGGTTCAGATAGCCACTGAAAAATGGTGTCTTTATGATTAAAGTTAACTTTTTCAAATATAATATTCATAACCAGATTTTATGTTGCTTAAGGCGAATTTACTAGATTTTTTTATAAAAATTGCATTAGGCTGAATAGATGAATTAGAAATAGTTGGATTATGGACAAAACTAAGCTGGGATTGCCTTTGGAATATAATGAATTATCAGAGTATTTTGATGTACATAATGTTGGTGACGATACTGATGATAAAAATGAAATATTAAGTAAATTGCTCAGGAAATATGATGTTAAAACGATCCTAGATCTTACTTGTGGGACTGGTTCTCAGGTGTTTTTTCTGACTAAATCTGGAGCTGCAGTGACTGGAGCTGATTTTAGTCAAAAACTTTTAGATATAGCGCGAGCAAAAGCAAAAAAAGAAAAGCTTGATATCAGATTTATTGACGGAGATATGAGAACATTGCAGGTAGGCAAATTTGATGCAGTGATTACGATTTTTAATGCGATTGGGCATCTAACTAAAGATGATTTTAAGAAGGCTATAAAAAATATATACGACAATTTAAAGCCTGGCGGAATATATGTGTTCGATATTTTTAATTTAGAGGCGATGAGTGATGGTGTAGTGCAGAATCTTGCTATGAATATAAACAAAGACGTAGGTAGTACAAGAATCCATAATATTCAGCATTCTGAAATTAATCGAGAAACTGGCCAGCTTACATCATATGATAACTATACTATTTATGATGGCACGAATCATACTAGAGAGATTAGGAATGAATTTACTTTGCAAATTTATTCAGCTACACAGCTGCAAGACCTTCTGGCTCAAAATGGTTTTGAAACTGTTGAGCAGATTGCATTTGATGGAACAGAGTTTTTAAATAAAAAATCTGTTAGTATTTTAACGATTGCTCGAAAAAAAGGAGAGGCTTATTAGTTAAAGCCTCTCCCGAAATTTAGATTACAAATGAACTAAAAATCTATTTTAAATTTATTTTTACATTTGCTTTGTCTGCGAGCTGAGTAAAGTATTTTTCAACGGCTTCACGAGATAATTTTCCTCTAATTCCATTTTCTGCTTGCTCTTTAGTCGGAACCTGAACAGTACGTGAATCTAGAACTTTAATTATATGCCATCCAAATTGAGTTTTAACAGGTTCGGATACTTCGCCTTTTTTCATTGAAAAAGCTTTGCTTTCAAATTCAGGAACTAATTGACCTTTTAGAACATATCCAAGTTCACCATCATTAGCTTTTGATCCTTCATCTTTGGAGAATTCTTTTACCAGAGCTTCAAATTTAGATCCCTTATTCAGTTTCTTTTTAATTTCTTTGGCTTTTTCTTCAGTATCAACCAGAATATGGCTAGCTTTTACTTCTTTTTGCCCTTTAAGGCTTTTTACAAGCTTATCATACTCTTCGCTGACCATTTTATCAGTTACAGCTTTTTTCAAATGACTCTCAATTAATTCTTGCTGAATCATTTGAGATTCTGCCATCTTAAGTTTTTCTTTAAATTCTTTTGAGTTTCTGATGCCAAGTTTATCAGCTTCTTTTTCGAAGAGTTTTTGATTGATATATCCTCTGACGAGTAATTCTTGCAATTTTTTATCAAGTTGTGAAAAGTTTTTTCCTTTATTTTCAGGTTGCGTTTCGATCATTGGTTTGAATTGCTTCATCACATCTTGTTCTGTGACCTCACCACCATTATATGTCCCCACAACCCCATCTTTTCCTGCAAGTGCAGGCGTTGATAATAATGTTGCTGACAAGAAAAATACTGCTAATTTTTTCATAATTTTGCTTTTAAATTTATTTACTATGTCTAAAGTTTTTAAAAGCTCAGCAAAGCAAAGTCAATTGGTATTTACAATTTGTTTGAAAAATTAGTAAAATGCAATATCTTATATGAACAATAAAATAACATTATCGGGAATCAATGTTTTCATTTCTTACTAAAATTTTTGGCACAGCCAATGACAGAATTATTAAAGGGCTTCAGAAAGAGGTGCTAAAAATTAATGCTCTAGAAAAAGATTTACTAAGTCTTACTGATGAAGAGCTCAAAGCAAAAACTAGCAATTTAAAACAGAAATTATCAAGCGGACAATCGCTAGATGATATTGTTTATGAGGCATTTGCTGTAGTTAGAGAAGCAGCAAAAAGAGTGATCGGGCAAAGGCACTATGATGTACAGCTAGTTGGTGGTTTGATATTACATAGAGCAATGATCACAGAAATGCGTACAGGTGAAGGTAAAACTTTAGTTGCTACACTCCCGGCATATCTTAACGCCCTTACAGAAAAAGGTGTTCATGTTGTCACAGTTAATGACTATCTGGCAAAACGTGACTCTGAGTGGATGGGAAAAATATTTGAATTTCTTGGTCTGACAGTTTCATGTGTAATTGGGAAAATGGACGATGAGGAGCGAAAAGCTGCTTATAGATGTGACATCACATATGCAACTAATAATGAATTAGGTTTTGATTATCTTAGAGATAATATGAAATTTACGGAAGATACGAAAGCACAGCGTCCGTTTAACTATGCAATTATTGATGAAGTAGATTCTATCTTAATTGATGAAGCGCGAACTCCATTAATTATATCTGGTCCTGTTGATGATAGTACAGAGCTGCATGGGAAAATTAATGTATTGGTTAAAAACCTAGAAAAAACAGATTATGAAGTAGATGAAAAAGCTAAATCGGTGACTTTGACTGAAGATGGTATTAATCGTATGGAGTTAATGTTAGCTGAAAATGGATTAATTATTCAGCATTCTAGTCTCTATGATTTTGATAATTTAAATTTAGTCCATTATATTAATCAATCTTTGCGAGCTCATTTTATTTTCTCAAAAGATGTTGATTATCTTATTTCAGATAAGAAAGTGATGATCATTGATGAGTTTACTGGAAGAGTTATGGATGGAAGGCGCTATTCAGATGGTTTGCATCAGGCTCTTGAAGCTAAAGAAAATGTTCCAATTCAAAATGAGAATCAAACATTAGCGTCAATTACATTCCAGAACTATTTCAGAATGTATCCAAAATTGTCAGGTATGACTGGTACAGCGATGACAGAAGCTGGAGAACTTAAAGATATTTATAACTTAGAAGTTGTATCTGTCCCAACGCACAATAAGGTTACTAGAATAGATCATGATGATGCGATTTATGGAACTACATCAGAAAAATATAAAGCTGTTATTGAATTAATTAAGGAATGTTATGGCAAAGGGCAGCCGATTTTAGTAGGTACGATTAGTATTGAAAAATCAGAAGAAATTTCAAAAGAGCTTACCAAGAATAAAATACAGCATAATGTGTTAAATGCTAAAATGCATGAAAAAGAAGCTCATGTTATTGCGCAAGCTGGCCGCTATAAAGCTGTGACTATTGCAACAAATATGGCTGGTCGTGGCACGGATATTATGCTCGGTGGTAATCCAGAAATGATGATTGAAGATTTAGATGAAAATCTCAATGAGAAACAGCATGATCTTGAAGTCGGAAGAATAAAAAAACTTGTTTCTGAAGAAAAAGAAAAAGTTCTAGAAGCTGGTGGGTTATGTGTTATAGGTACAGAGCGCCATGAGAGTAGAAGAATTGATAATCAGCTAAGAGGGAGATCAGGGCGTCAAGGAGATCCGGGGTCTACGAAGTTCTTTTTATCTTTAGAAGATGATTTAATGCGCATTTTTGCTTCTGAGAGAATATCAGGTGTCTTGCGCACGTTGGGTTTGAAAGATGGAGAAGCAATTCACCATCCAATGATTAGCCGCTCTCTTGAGAAAGCTCAGCAAAAGGTAGAAGGACATAACTACGAGATTCGTAAGAATCTATTGAAGTTTGATGATGTAATGAATGATCAGCGTAAGATTATTTATGAGCAAAGAAATGAAATTATAGCTTCAGATGATGTAAGTTCATTTACAACCAGTATGCTTGAGCAGCTTTGTCAAAATACTATATCAAGCTTTATTGATAGCAATTCTCTTCGTGAGGATTGGCGACTTCCAGAGCTGAGTGCTGAAATACAAAGAACTTTTGCACTGAATATTTCAGAGAATGAACTTTCAACGATCGAGGGTGCTGAAGTTGAAATTACTTCTCATTTAAATCAAAAAGTAACAGAGTTGCTTACTAAAAAAGATACAGAATACAGTGCAGATTTAATGCGATCTGCAGCTAAATATATTTTGATTACAACGCTTGATCAGGTTTGGAAAGAGCATTTACATAATCTTGATTATTTACGTCAGGGTATTCAGCTTAGAGCTTATGGTCAAAAGGATCCTTTAAATGAGTATAAGAGAGAAGCATTTGGCTTATTTGAAAGAATGCTTGATCACTTGAGAGAATTATTTATTCAAAGATTATGTTTCTTGCATATTGATACTGAACATGTTAATAAGCAATCAATGGCTCTTGCAAATAGAGAATTGCAAGAAATGAGTACCAGCCGTATGGATCCTGCTTTTGAGAAATATAATTCAGGTAAAGATATAGAAGTAAAGGCAAAGCCATTTAAATCTATGATCAATCCTGAAGATAGAGATCCAAGTGCTCCTGAGAGTTGGGGAAAAATTTCTAGAAATGAATTATGTCCATGCGAATCTGGTAAAAAATATAAACATTGTCATGGATTAGAGGCATAAGTAAAATGAAGAAACCAATAATTGGAATAGTATTAGATTTAGCAAAAGATGGAGGGAAGTACTCTTATTCTCCAAAGCCTTGGTACGCACTAAGAGCTGATTATTCAAATATGATTGAAAAAGCAGGAGGGTTACCTGTATTGCTACCATATACAGAGGATATTAAGTCACAGGTTGATATGATCGATGGTTTGTTGATTCCAGGAGGAGACGAAGATATAAATCCAAAATTCTATGGTCAAGAGATTAAATCTCGTAAAGTAAAAACTAATGATAAAAGAGCATCGTATGAATTGACTTTAACTAAAGAGGCGCTTAAAAAGGATATACCGTTATTTGGCATATGTAATGGATTGCAGCTTATAAATGTTTTGCTTGGCGGTACACTGATTCAGCATATACCTGATATGCATGAAAGTGATATTAATCATGAGCAACCACATCCGAAATGTGCACCAACTCATGATATTATAATTGAGGATAGAACCCTTTTATCAGAGCTAACAAAAAACAAGACGGTTAAAGTGAATACTACTCATCATCAAGCGATTGATAAGATAGCAGATAGTTTGATTATTTCAGCACGCGCGCCAGATGGTATAGTTGAGGCAATTGAATCTAAGGACTATAAATTTCTTGTAGGAGTGCAGTGGCATTCTGAATATCAAAATTCAGATTTGGATGAAAATCTATTCAAAAGGTTTGTTGAAGAAAGTGCTAAGTCTATATAGAATCTTGTGGAGAGATTCATAATAAAATAGGCAAATATTAAATTTAATAATTCTTTAATGGGTTTTATGTATGTTGTCTAGATTAATATCCTTTTAATGTAAAGTGAGGTAGCTTAAGCAAATGATGTATCCAATAGTACGATTAAGACGCAATAGAAGAACAAGTTGGCTTAGAGATTTGACTTCTGAAACTCACCTTCAACCTTCGGACTTAATTCTGCCAATATTTGTTATTGAAGGAGAGAACTTAAGGACAGAAGTAAAAACCATGCCAGGTGTTTTTCGTCAATCAATTGATCAGGTGGTTATTACTGCTAAGGAAGCTGAGAAGAGGGGTATAAAAGCTATTGCACTGTTTCCTTCAATTGATCCCTCTTTAAAATCAGAAAATGCTGATGAGGCATATAATCTTGATAATTTGATATGTCGTACCATTAGGTCGCTTAAAAATGCTGGCCTTACAATTGGTATAATCTGTGATGTTGCACTAGATCCATACACGATTCATGGTCATGATGGAATTTTAATTGATGGTGATGTTGATAATGATCAAACTGTTGAGGCTTTATCAAACCAAGCTTTAGTTTTGGCAAAAGCTGGAGTTGATATTGTGGCACCATCTGACATGATGGATGGCAGGATAATGGCCATACGTGAAGATTTAGATGAAAATGATTTCATTAATGTAAATATTTTAGCGTATGCTGCAAAATACAATTCAAGTTTTTACGGTCCGTTTAGGGATGCTGTTGGCAGTAATAAGAAAAATTATCTAAGTAAAGCAACATATCAGATGGATATCCGTAATCGATCAGAAGCAATGCGTGAGATTGAGCATGATATTGAAGAAGGTGCAGATATGGTTATGGTCAAACCAGGTATGCCTTTTTTAGATATAATAAATGAAGCATCGCAAAGATTTGATGTACATGTACTTGCGTATCAGGTTAGCGGGGAATATGCTATGCTGAAAATCGCATCAGAAAATGGAGCTCTTGACTGGGATAAAATAATGATAGAATCTCTGATTTGCTTCAAGAGGGCGGGAACTTCAGCGATATTAACATATGCGGCATTGGAAGCGGCTGAATTAATTATATAAGTTTAGAAACTAAGGGATTTTTATTATGGAAAATAACTCATCAAAACTATCTAAAATTATTATTGCTCTGAGTGCAATAATTGCTGCAATTTCGTTATATATTTTAATTGCGATTGAACTACCAGATAAACCCCTTGCTGGTCAAGGTGGAGCACCAAATGATGAAGTGTTGATTGGTGGCGATTTTACTTTAACGGATCATAATGGAAATGAATTCAATAGTGATTTGATGAAAGGAAAGCTGAGTCTGGTATATTTTGGCTTTACATTTTGCCCTGACATTTGTCCGACTTCATTGCAGAAACTAACAAATGCTTTAACTACGCTAGATAAATACCAGATTGATGTATTACCAATATTTATTACTGTAGATCCATCAAGAGATACTAAGGAACTATTAAAGGAATATCTCGGACATTTTCATCCTAAATTTCTTGGTTTGACAGGGACTG
>JALZUG010000019.1 GCA_023301685.1 Rickettsiaceae bacterium | reverse complement strand
TCCAGCTTTTGTATATCCAGAAATAGGATATATTTTTTTGTTCGTCAGGTTCTTTAGTATTTGCATTTTTTCTTTTAATGTTTCTTCTGAAACACTATCTGTTTTGTTAATACAAAGAATTTCGTATTTTTCTTTGAGCAGCGGTGAGTAAGATTCAAGTTCTTTTCTGATAGTTTTATAATCTGCAATTACATCTTCATGGCCAGCATCAATAACATGAATCAGCACTCCGCAGCGTTCAATATGTTTTAGAAAGCGATCTCCAAGACCACTTCCTTCATGAGCGCCTTTTATTAGGCCAGGAATATCTGCAAGGACAAATTCTTCATCGCTAACATATACAACCCCAAGGCCTGGTTTTAAAGTTGTGAAGTGATAATCGGCAATTTTAGGTTTTGCAGAAGTTGAAACTGAAAGAAAAGTAGATTTTCCAACATTTGGTAAACCGACCAGCCCAGCATCAGACAAGAGCTTCATCTTCAATGCTATATCCATTTCTTCGCCAATTTCACCGTCAGTACGCTTTCTAGGGGCTTGATTTGTTGATGATTTGAAATGAGAATTACCTAATCCTCCTAATCCTCCTTTTATGATTTCAAACTCTTCTTGGTCTTTGACGAAATCATAAATCAGTAAATTACCATCTTCAGAAAAGATTTGCGTTCCAACTGGCACTTCAAGAATAAGAGGTTCTCGAGATTTTCCAGTTTTATTATACCCCTTTCCTTGCTCGCCATTATCTGCTTTAAAATGCTTTTTAAAACGGAATTTAATTAATGTGTTTAGATGAGAGTTGCTTTTGAAAATAATACTTCCGCCACGACCGCCATCGCCGCCATCTGGTCCGCCTCGCTCTATGTATTTTTCACGACGAAAACTTACAGCTCCGTGTCCACCATTACCTGCTTTTATATATATTTTTGCTTCGTCGATAAATTGCATATTCCGAAATAATAGATTAATCTTTACGAGAATATATAGCACATAGTAGCGAAAATGTCATTTAGTAAATTTGGTAGTTCCCTGTTTAGTAAAGTTACAGAAATCTTCTTAAATACATCTTTTTATAAGTTTGATCATTATATTTTATAGAGTAAATTTGTAATTTAAGATTTCTTTGTTTAGCATAATACAAACATTTCTATTTAGATAAGAGTATAGATTATGGGGAAAAACGAAACACTTGAAGAATTAATCGCCGCTCAGAATCAGCCATTTAAGTGCGCAGCATTTAGTGGAGGTGGTGCGAAAGGTAACATATATTCTGGCGTACATGAAGCTATGGTAGACTCTGGTGTATTAGAAGGTCTAGAAGCCGTTGCAGGTAGTTCAGCTGGAGCAATTACTGCGGCTGTAATTGCAACTGGTATTTCAACAGAAGATTTCAAAAGACTGTCCCAGGAGACGAATTTACCTAATCTACTTGGAAAAGGGTTTGTAGTAAATAAAGATGGAAAACCTTTATACCAGCTGCTGAAAGATACTACGAGCACTAACATATTAAAGTATTTTGAAGCAAATGATATAATGGAAGTTTGCAATAAGCGCAAGGATGCACTTGATCTTGAAATTAATAAATTGATGGAAAAATCTGACCCAGGAGATAAAGAGGAGCTTGAAGAGTTGCAAGAAAAAAGAACTCGGTTAGAAAAAATTATTTCCCATGATGGTCAAGAATTAAAAGATATTCAGGGTCGAGTAAAGAGTAATGGTACAGTATATTTTAGAGATTTAGACATTATGCATTTAATAGATCCTGTAAAGTTTAAGGATCTAGTAATTACAGCTACTAACAAGGAAACAGGAGAGCTAGAGATTTTTGATGCAAGAAAAACTCCTTATGTTGAAATAGCACTAGCTGCTAGAGCTTCTGCGTCAATACCAATAGTTTTTGAGCCAGTAGAAATTAATGGAAAAAAATATGTTGATGGTGGTTATAGAGATAATATTCCGCAGAAGTATTTTGAAGGAAATGAGAAAGAGCCTGATATAGAAGATGTCAGTGATTCACCAGACAAGATTAAGAAGGCAAAAAAGCAGGGGAGGACTCTAGCTCTTGCATTTGGTTCAGATGATAAAAGTGATGCTGCCCACGTCGCTGTTTATAGTGCTAAGGACAAAATCATTAATCCAGGAAGAATAATGAAATTCTTGATGGATGTTGTGTTTAAAATATTGAATAAAGTTGGTGGAAAATTTAAATATTCGGAAGAAGAGGAAAAAACGTATCAAGGTTTGCGTGAGAATGCTTTAAATACAGTAATTCTTGATACGAAAGATGTTGGCACGTTGTCATTTAAAGAAGCTCAGGAAAAAGCTGAATATATGCATATTAAGGGTGTGATTCAGACTAGTAGGCACTTTGAAAATCATGGTATTGGAGAAAAAACCGATCCTAATTTAGCTCGAAAAGAGTTTATGCTTAAAGTTTATGAGGAAACGCAAGAAAAAGGTATTGTCTCTAAAATTAAGAATAAAGTTCTAGGTGAGAAAGAACCAAAGCTTAGAAAATTATTGCAGTTTTGTAAACCAGAAGCATGGAAAGAAAAAGGATCCGAAGCTGTAATTGCTGATTTTGTTGCTGCTGCCTCAAAATCACGCCCGCATGGCATTCATAAAGTCAATACTGCTACAATGCAACAGATGATCTCAATGCTGAACGAACCTGCAACTCCAACTTCAATTAAATCTGATTTTGCAAAAGCTCTGGGTGTGGATATAAAGCAGTCCACTGGGCAGTCGAGAAATGATGCTTTACTGAAATTTAAATTTGAGCCTGAACACTTTTCTGAGATTACAAAAGAGAGAAATAGTAAGAAGACTAAGGCTTCAGAGTTTGCAAAGACCTCTTCTACTTCGAGGAAGCGAAAAAGAAAAGATAATATTGGTGATATTCTCCAAAACCCTCCTAAGAAGTCAAAAACTGATCAGGTGATAGCTGAATTGAGTGAAAAGCAATCAACAAAACGAATAAGATAGAAGCATTTTATTTGAAAGTGTTCTTCAGGATGGAAAGGTTATTCATGTAATCAATGATTAAGGTATTTAGCGCTACAAGTTAGATAGTAATAAAAACTATTGCTTTTTGTTTTTTGCAGACTATCATGCCCAAAACTCAAAATTAATTAACTATTATGAAAGGCAATAACCAGCAATTTGATCCCATCTGTAGAACTCTTCAAACTCAAGCAACAAATCATTTGCTCCTAGAGACAAATGAAAAGCAAAAGGAGCAAGAAGAATATGAAGCGACTATAAAAGCGATG
Source organism: Rickettsiaceae bacterium (assembly GCA_023301685.1). Lineage (GTDB taxonomy): Bacteria > Pseudomonadota > Alphaproteobacteria > Rickettsiales > Rickettsiaceae > Megaera_A. The sequence goes on along the minus strand of JALZUG010000019.1, from coordinate 29,302 downwards.
GAAGATGCAGGGCTAATAGATTCTAATCCAGCCGATAAGTACAGAGTTGGCAGTGATGATACACCTGTTGTAGGTGACAATTCTGCAGTTGATGGAGTAGAGAGCAGTGTCTGCATTGTTTCTTAACTTAGCGCTTTTTAGAGTAGCTGCATAGTTATATAGTTTTTCTTTACTCTAAATCTAGAAAATAAATATTCTAATTTCGTAAGCTAACAAGATATTTTCATAATTACTCAGACTGCTTTTTCTGGTAAGAAGCCATTAGCTTGCATTTGCCAGAGCTTTTTGTAATGACTATCTTTTCGAATTAGCTCGTCGTGAGTTCCATCTTCAATTATTTCACCGTTGCTGAAGACCAATATTCTATCCATTTCTGAAAGTGTAGAAAGTCTATGAGCAATAACGATTGTAGTTCTATTTTTCATTAATTTCCTAAGACTGCTCTGAATATATTTTTCAGTTACTGAGTCAAGAGCAGATGTTGCTTCATCTAATATTAATATTGGTGTTTTTTTGAGCATTGCTCTTGCTATAGCGATGCGTTGCTTTTGTCCCCCAGATAGCTTTACTCCTCGCTCACCTACAAGTGATTCATATTTTTCTGGTAGCTGATCAATAAATTCTACGCAATGTGCATCTTTAGCTGCTTTATAAATTTCTTCTTCAGAGGCTTCAACATTTCCATATTTTATGTTTTCAAATAAAGTACGGTGAAATAATCCAGTATCTTGAGGTATTACGGTAATATTTTCTCTTAAAGAATCTTGCGTAACATCTGAAATAGATTGTCCATCAATAGTAATTTTTCCAGATTGTATATTAAAGAATCTGAGTATTAAATTGACGAATGTTGTTTTACCACTTCCCGAAAAACCAACTAATCCAACTTTTTCACCAGCTTTGATTTTAATATTTTTGTTTTCAAAAAGGTTAGAGTTATGTTGATAGTTAAAAGTTACATTGTGGAATTCAATTTCGCCATTTTGAGTAATCAAATTAGCTGCATCTTTTTTATCTTGAAGGTCAAAAGGAGTATTGATCAATGCTAAAGATTGCTTAGCAACTCCGATTTCTTTTGCAAGGTCAGCCAGCGCATTTCCAAGATGCCAAAGACTGTTCATAATATTGAACATGATATTTACAATAAAAATAAAATCGCCAGTAGATATTTGCTTATCTTGCCAATTTACAATTAGAAAGTAAAAAGTAAACATCATCATTAACATTATTGGAATCTCGAAGAAAAGTCTTAGTGCGTTTAGCGAATGAATTAGTTTTTTATTGCTTAATTTTTCTATCTGCTGATATCTATCTATATATTTTAATTCATAATCTTTCCTAGAAAAAAGCTTTAGAGAAATGATATTGCTTATTGTATCTACTATTTTTCCACCCAATGCACTTCTGTCTTTAGCATTCTGCTTAGAAGCCTCATTCACTTTAGGAGAATATATGTATGCAATTGTACAGTGTAAAATGATCCAAATAAGAAAAATAAGAGCAAAAATAGGTTTGATTAAATAGATGACTATAAGTGAAGTAACTGAGACTGCAAATGTAGTAATAATATTCCAGCAAATATTTAGTCTAATATGATCTAGTGCTCTAGGTAAATCATTAATTTTAGCTGCAATCTTACCGGATAATCTATTTGTAAAATAGCTATATGAGTGATTAAGCATATGGCTGATTATAGACATTCTTACTTGTGCTTGGAACTGCGGAATAGTATATCCTTGCCACCATTCTTGAGACCTTGCTATAACTCCCAAACCTAGCCATGATACTCCAATAAGCCACAAAGCAGGGGTTATAGCTTCAAATATTAAATGTCTAGAATCTAGATTTACTTCTATTGCATCTATTATTAGCTTCAGTGCGTACGGAATAGCAATCACTTCCAGTACTTGTGAACAGGGTGCTATAAAAAAAATGGCAAAACTAATTGGTTGCTTTTTAATAAAATGCCAGAAGAAAGGTAAAAGCTTCGTAGGAAGTTTATTCATAAATCTAATATTTTAAAATAAAGTCCTAAAAGAAGTCTTTTAGTTACCAATTAGGTAAAATTTTCTTTAAGGATGGTTTTTCATATACGTCTAGTTGTTCTGATCTTTTTAAGTAATTTACAAGCGCTTGCGATATTGGTAGCGTTATAACTTCATATAGCACTTTCATGATTGTCAGCATAATTGCCATTTTAATTAGTTCATCATCCGGGATTCTTCCATAAAAAGCAATTACTCCAAACATAATACTCTCAAAGAATGATGCTACTAGTGTACTAAATATTGCTCTGAGGGCAAACATCTTGCCTTGAAATTGTAATTTTAGGGCTGATAAAATTGATGAATTAATTAATTCCCCAAGGAAATAGCTACTCAGGGAAGCTACCATAATTCTTGGCGATAGCATAAATACTGTTTCAAAAGCCTTTTTTTCTTGCCAATCATAGCCGTCTGGCAAAACTAGAATTAATTGTATTGAAAGTGTAAATGCAATACTAAAAAGCATAGCGAGCCATATAGTTCTTCGGCTAGCTGAAAATCCATATATTTCAGTTATTATATCATTTAGTACATATAGTAGTGGAAAAAATACAGTGCCTGCGCCAACTTGTGCAAGACCAAACACATTTATAATCTTTATTTCAGCAATATTCGAAATGAATAAACAAAAAATAAAAATTAATGTAAGTAAGTTATAGAATTTCGTTTGTGTGGTAGCCATTTTTTTCATAAAACTATAGTAAAAATTTATAACCTTTTATTGATGCTAGTATTCAATGAAATGATTGTCAATTTTTACTATAGATAATTTAGTAGGTTGCAAACTTATTAAGAAATTATATTTATCGTAATATATTTGTCGAAATTACTAAATATCAAATCTTTAGCTCTAAATAATAGCAGTTTGTGCTTGCATTTTACATAGTAGCTTTTATATTGCTCTCTTATTATTTTAATATAAGCTGAAATTTTATATGAAAATTAAGAATTTTTTAAGCTACTTTTTATTGGTTATTTTCTTTTTTCCTTTAGTAGCTGTCGCTAATTTAAGTTCAGATATCACGGAACTATTCTCAATTGATGAAAAAGGTGCAAGAGCTCTTGATTCAACTGACCCACTACAAGCTTATAAAGAAAAATTTGCTATACCAGTTGATGAGAATGACAATCCAGTAGTTTACTTGAATGGTCATGTTATGGGCCTAGCTCCTTTTGGTGCTAGAGAATATATGCTAGATGAGATAAAAGACTGGGAAAAATTAGGAGTAAAAGGAAGATATAAGCAAAAAAATCCATGGAATATATACCATGAGAAATTTAGAAGCGGTTTTTCAAAGCTATTAGGAGCTTATCCAGAAGAAATAGTACTGATGAATACTCTATCTACAAATCTGCATTTGGCGATGGTTTCATTTTATAGACCTACTAAAGATAGATATAAAATTATGATCGAGTCGCCAGTTTATATTTCAGATTTGTATATTATTAAAAGCCAACTGAAATTCCATGGTATAGATCCTGATGAAGGGCTGGTCATAGTTGAAAAAGAGTCAGATGTAAAAGAACTTACAATTGATCATTTTGTTGAAAAATTTAAAGAAAATAAAGATAGTATAGCATTGATACTAGTAAGCAGTGTTAATCATTTAACAGGTCAAGTTATTGATATAGAGAACTTAACCAAATTAGCGCATAATAATGGTGCAGTAGTCGGGATTAATTTGGCACATTCAGTTGGTAATATTCCGCTAAAGTTGCACAAATGGGATGTAGATTTTGCGGCGTGGTGTAATTACAAATATATGTCGGGTGGACCAGGTGCAGTAGGAGGATTATTTGTAAATAAAATACACGTAAAAAATCCAGCATTACACAGATTTGCCGGTTGGTGGGGTAGTGATCCAAAGGCTCGCATGTCACCTGAGAAACAAAAGAATTTTTTACCTATAGACAGTGCTGATTCGTGGCAACCAAGTGAACCACCTATTTTTAGTATGGCTCCTTTGCAAGCATCATTGAAATTATTTGATGAAGTTGGGATAGCCGCTTACCGAGAAAAATCAATTAGACTTACCTCGTATCTAGAGTATCTAATAGATTATATTGACTCAGATACAATTGAGATTATAACTCCAAGAGATATAAATAAAAGAGGGTGTCAAATATCTCTTTTAATTAAAAAAGATTCTGAAATTTTGTTTAGTAAGCTTGTCGAAAAAGGTGTTATTGCAGATTTCAAGAAGCCAAATGTAATTCGGGTATCACCAATGCCATTATATAACGGGTTTTATGATGTTTGGAGGTTTGCAAATACATTATCAGAAGTGTTAAAGGGCAAATCTCTGAATCAAATCAAGATTGAGAGGGCAAGTTAACGTATTTATCTCGTTATTTGTTAGTAAATTCAATGGTTATATAGGTATCAACAAGTATTTTTGTTATTGAGTGAGTTAGAGTTACGATTTTTTGAGTCTTATAAAAAGGTGTTTTGTACGTGGTAAGTGTCTGGATAGCCACGCTTCGCTCGCTATGACGAGAAAATGCCGAGGCAACTTATAGAAATGCAACTAATTGCAAGGTTTTATGGGTTACCGAATCACACCGTTCCTTATAAGGTGACATGAAAATAAGTTTAAGCATCGTCTAGCGAGCGAAGCGCGGCTTACCCAGTGTTTTACTGCATTATATTTGAGTTGAATTATTATATTTGTAGGCGTATAAACGTTTTACCTAGCAAGAGCATCAACTAGTCTTTGTGCAGCTTCAGGGATTTTGTTTGCGGCTTGAAGCGCAGTGATTGAAGCAACTACTGTCCTAATTAGCTCGGAATATTGCTGAGCAGATAGTACATAATCAGTTTTTAAGTACGAGTCAGCTGCTTTTTGCGTAACATTAACTGTAGCACGCAGGGCGTCAACTGATTCAAATAAACTTGTTTTTTGATTGCGTAGACTTGCCTGTTCAGCTCTGATTTCATTAATAGCAGTAGTAAACACGTCAAGTGCAATAGTGCGACCTTTTGAAGTGGTAATGTCGATTTTAGTCTGATTTAAAAAATCAAAAAATTCAATAAGTGCATTAAAGTCATTAATTAATGCAAGTCCAATTTGATGTCCGTTTGCTGCGCTGATTGAGGCAGGTGCTCCTGCTACTAATTGCACTGCGTTATTCAGTGTAGGTAGCATTTCTTCAGAGGATTCAAACAGCTTTGGAAAGTTGTCTTTTACATAAGTAACTGCATTGATTATAGTACTTGCACCTGGTGCAAGAGGGTCATAAGCATTACCAGTACCTACGGATGTGTATGTTAGATCGGCATTAGCAAAGATTAGATTCTCGTTATTAAGAATAGCTTGCCTTAGTTCTTCTGGGGTGTTATGTCTGTCAGACCTTCCAGCAGTTGGGTCGGCAGCGATCCACTCGTTCATAGCTCGAGTAATTGAAGTTCTGTACAAATTGTTTCCACTAATATCTCTAACGTTTATATTTAGCTTGTCAGCTATATTTAGCCCTACCTGAACATTAATATTTTGAGCCTGTCCACCCAGTAGCTCCCTATTATCAAAACTTGCAGAAGATATTAGTAGATCAATTTGAGCCATTATGTCATCGATATTTTTCTGTAACACTGCTACTTTATCTGTGGATAATGAGCTAACAGTTGCAATAGTAATAAGGCCTTTTTGTAAAAAAGATCCGATAGTATCTAGATATTGTTCGGTAATTGAAATTATATTTGTTGCGTATGAGGTTGTTTGTGCAATTGCTCCTAGAATAATTTCTGTATCTCGCAGCGAGCTTCCTAAAAATCCATCTACTACTTCGATACCTTTATCATCGCCAGTAACCATACTATCACCAAGCTGTGCTAGTCTGCGACTAGCTGCGCTAACTTCACGTGCTGTAGTTCCGGTTAAATCGTTTCCAAGTGTTAGTGTCATATATTTAAGTGTTATTTACAAAAAATTCATTAGTAAGTTTTTTGAAGTGGTCGAAAAAGCTTCTTGCATTCCGTACTAATTGGTTTGAGCTAAAGCGTTCTTTTTCTAATGGCTTAAAATATATGGCGAGATTCTAAAGATGCTTAAGCCACAACTTAAGCAGATCAGTTTAACGACCAAAATAATCTAAACAAAAACTTCTTAACCTTAGACTTAAAAAAGTAAATCAAGGTTAAGGAATAATAAGCAAGAATTATGCCAACTAGTGAAAGTAGTTACTTGACCTCTTTCTCGAGAAGTTTCTCTAGTTTATCTTTGCTATAAGTTTTTTCATTTATAATGATTTCATTATCGAAAATCTCTTTTACACCTTTTTCTTCAAGTATAGGACCTTTTAGAGCTTCTAGTGCTTGGCGATCTTTTTGATAAAATTCAATGACTTGCTGTTCTTGACCAGGGTAATTTCTTGCTTGTGCAATAATTGCTTGGCGAACATCATCTTCAGTTATTTTTAGATTTTTCTGTTTTACATATTCAGCAAGAACTAATCCAATGCGGACTCTTCTTGATGCTAGCTTTTCAAAGTACTCAGCCTTTTCTTTGTCTGATTTTTTATTGATTTCTGGGTCTGCAAACTGATCACTTTGCTTTTCTAGGATGTCTACTTCTCTTTCAATCAAAGACTTAGGTACGTCAAATTTTAACATTCCTTCAAGCTTATCAAAAAGGTTCATTTTCATTAGAACATGAATCGGCTCTTCATAGCTTGTTGAGAAGTTTTGTTTGATTTGCTCTTTTAGCTTTGCAACTGTATCGCATTTGAATTTTTTAGCGAATTCGTCATCAATTTTTGGAGTGTTTGGTTTGTGAACAGCTTTAACTTGAACTTTAAATTCAGAAGGTTTGCCAGCCAATTCTTTTGAGTGGTACTCTTCTGGAAAAGTTACTTTTACTTTTACATCATCACCAGTTTTGCTACCAATTAACTGATCTTCAAAACCTGGAATGAAAGCATTACTGCCAAGTACTAATTTATGATCATCAAGTTTTCCACCATCAAAAGCTTTTCCATCAACATATCCTATAGCGTCAATCGTAAGCTGATCACCACTTGCAGCCTTACCTTTAGATTCTTTATCGTAAGTTTTTGAGAAGTTTGCAATTCTATCGATTTGCTCGTCTATATCTTTATCAGTTACTTCCAGGATAGGTTTTTCAACAGATATCTTTTTGAACTCAGGGAGTTTGATTTCTGGTAGTAGGTCAAATTTTATAGTGAATTCCAGATCTTTATCATCTTCATCCTTAAGATCTTCTATTGCAGGATCCATTGCAACATTCAGCTTGTTTTTCTCAACAATTTCATCAACTGTAGAGTTGATTTTTTTTCTCATAATATCAGCTTTGATTGAAGAGCTATACTTCTTTTTTAGTATATGTGCTGGAACTTTGCCCACTCTAAAACCATCCATTTTAGCCGTTTTGGCAATATCATTTAGTTCTTTATCAACTTCACCTGAAATTTCTTTTGCTGGGATTGTTACTTTTGCATGAAATTCAGTTTTATCGTTTTTCAGCTCTGCTATCTTCATAATATGGAACCTTGTGTTTTGAAAATTTGTACATTGTTTGAGAGTTAAAATTGCTTTTACACTAATCTTTAAAGATTGGTGCGGATAAAGGGACTTGAACCCCCACGCCTTGCGGCACTAGAACCTAAATCTAGCGCGTCTACCAGTTCCGCCATATCCGCATTTTAGCAATATATCCTATATAAATCTATATCTACAGGAACCTAACTAGAGTGTTATAATACACATTATAAAGTGTTTGTAAATCAGAAATTTTCGTATGTTCATTGATTTTATGAGCAAGATTACAATTTAATCCAAATTCAACAACTTCAGTGTATGAGTGGATAAATCTTGCATCAGAAGTCCCGCCACCAGTTTCAATCGTTGGCTTGATTTTGCATTCATCTTCAACGATGCCAGTGAAGTCTTGCATTTTTTTTGAGTATTTCTGAATAAAAGGTGACGAAGAACTTCTATGTTTTATATCGTAATTATCACTATAGTTTGAGACAATTTTTGTTATATTAACATTTAAATCATTCGCATTTTGCATGTCATTAAAGCGAATATTAAATTTTGCATTTACAGATTCAGGGATAATATTTGTTACTTTATTTCCCGTGTCTATGGATGTTAATTCAAGATTTGTACTTTGAAAAAATTCACTCCCGGTGTCAAATATCTCATCATTTATTTCTTTTAAAATATTTACCATAATTGGTAGCGGGTTAATGGCTTTCTCAGGATATGCAGCGTGACCTTGTTTGCCATTAATTGTTAGGTCAAAATTCACGCTTCCTCGCCTGCCTATTTTGATTGTATCACCTATGTTTTGTATGGTTGTTGGTTCACCGAGGATGCAAAAATCGATAGATGGCTTTTGGTTTTTAATATGCTCCAACATCATTTTAGTGCCGTATTTTGCTTCTCCTTCTTCATCTGTTGTTAGTAAAAAGCTAATAGATCCATTTGGTTTATTACTTTTTAAAAACTGAATAACTGCTGCAATAGAGCAAGCAACAGCGCCTTTCATATCAACAGTTCCTCTTCCGTATACGATATCATCTACTATTTTCATCTTATATGGATCAGAATTCCATAATTCTTCATGCATTGCAGGAACAACATCCAAATGTCCAGCAAAACATATATTTGGCTTTTCTTCTCCATATACTGCATATAAATTGGTTACTTCTTCCTCGCCTTCTCCAAAGCATTTTATCTGGTACTTAAACCCAAGAGGCTTGAGTACATCTCTAACATATTGGATAGCATCTGCTCCTTTGGGAGTAACTGATTTATAGCTGATTAGTTTTTTTAGTATTGATAAAATTTCTTTGTTCATTGTAGTTAGATATTTTCAATTTTTCATGTTTCAATTTATATAAATTATGATTTATTTGCTACAAATTTGTACAAAATCGTATATAATACCTAACAAATTACTAATCAAGGTTTAATAAAATGTTTAAAAATTTAACACAATTATACTGTCTGATTGTATGTCTAGTAGCTACTATTATACTTATGATCACATTAGCTGTAGCGTTTAATAGTGTAACTGAGATTACTTTAACAGAATATAAATTTGCAAGCGCTCTTGATAAGTTTTCGTCAAATGATAAATATATTGAATCTAAAACACAGTATAATTCTGATAAAAAGACGGAATGGGATTCGCTTAATTCTGAAGAAATTAAAGTGAAACGAACTTCAGAAAAAGAAGGTTATATTGAAAGTAGAAAAAGAGAAGCTTTTAGCACTATAATTAGTTGTATGACATGGCTTTTTGTTGCAGCTCTATTTTTCATAGTGCATTGGCGCATGCATAAAAAATGCTCATTATCAAATTAACTATCGAAAAATATGCTTCAGAAAATTCCTTTTGTCAAAATGCACGGTCTTGGTAATGATTTTGTCATTATTAATGAGCGTCATATGCCTAAAAGATCTGATGTTAAGAGTTTTGTACAAGAGATTTCTGATAGAGAGCTTGGTGTTGGTTGTGATCAGTTTATAGTTTATAGGCAAAATCCTGACAAAGTAAACATGGCGATTTACAATCAAGATGGTTCTGGGGCCAAAGCTTGCGGAAATGCTTCTAGATGCTTAACTAGGTTGCTCTTTGATGAGATGGGAGCTAAAAGCATAAAGCTTGATGTCGATGGACGGATTGTTTCTGGTGAGTACATTGATGAAAATACAATAAAAGTTGATATGGGCCCTCCATCGTTTGAAAGTAATTGGATGCCTGATAGTGCTGATTTATGGTCTCTTGCTGAGCGTTATATGATTGAGCCTAAGGAGATGATTTGTGTTGATGTTGCTAATCCGCATTTAGTGATTTTTTCAAAGCTTTCAAAAAAGGATATGGGAATAATTGGCAGTAATTTTCAAGAAAGTGAGCTATTTACGGATGGTGTAAATGTTAATTTTGCAAGGATTGATGATAATAAGATTCATTTAAAAGTTTGGGAAAGAGGCGCTGGCTTTACTTATGCATGTGGAAGTGGAGCTATTGCAACTTTTGCTGCGGCAAATAAATTAGGCTTTTTCGGTGATGAGGTAGAGATAGAATTTAAACTTGGTTCTTTAAATATGCAAAAGCAAAATGATAGTGTGTTAATGAGCGGACCGGCTAGATATGTATTTACTGGAGACTATTTGTATGACAAATAATCAGGAAGTAGTTACATTTGGATGTCGTTTAAATATCTATGAAAGTGAGATCATTAAAGCTAATTTAGCAAAATCTGGTAGTGATAATGTTGCTGTTTTTAATACATGCGCGGTGACGAAGCAAGCGGAAAAACAGGCAAGGCAGGCAATTAGAAAACTTCGTAAAAATGATCCAAGTAAGAAAATAATTGTAACTGGATGTGCTGCGCAAAATAATCCAGAGATGTTTGCTAAGATGCCAGAAGTCGATAAAGTAATTGGTAATGAAGAAAAACTTTCAGATAAATATTATCAATTAGATTCCGAAAGAGTGATAGTTAACGATATTATGTCGGTTAAAGAAACGGCGAATCATATGGTAACTAGCTTTGATGGTAAAGCTAGAGCGTTTATTCAAGTCCAGAATGGTTGCGACCATAGATGTACCTTTTGCATGATTCCATATGGCAGGGGCAATAGTAGGTCAGTTCCAATTGGTGTTATTGTAGAGCAAGTGCGTATGCTGCATGCAAAAGGGTATAAGGAAATAGTTTTGACTGGTGTTGATGTTACTGCTTACGGCGCAGATTTACCTGGAGAGCCAACTTTTGCGCAGATGATTAGACGATTATTATCTCTGGTTCCAGAGCTTAAAAGATTACGACTATCGTCAATTGATGTTGCAGAAATTGATGATGATTTGTTCGATTTGATGGCTCACAATGAAAGATTAATGCCACATTTTCATATAAGTCTGCAGGCTGGCGATAATATGATTCTAAAACGTATGAAACGTAGGCATAATCGAGAGCAGGTGATTGAATTTTGTCATAATTTACGTAAAATACGTCCTGAAGTTTCGTATGGTGCTGATATTATTGCAGGATTTCCAACAGAGACTGATGAGATGTTTGAAAATACTAGAAGATTGATTTCTGAAGCTGGAATCCAGTATTTACACGTGTTTCCATATTCAGAACGAGAAGGTACCCCAGCAGCTAGAATGCCACAAGTACCAATGCATATTAGAAAGGAAAGAGCTGCTATTTTGCGCGCAGAGGGAATTAAAGAATTAGATAAATTTTTTAATGAGAACTTAGGCCGCAGAGTTGAGTTATTGGTTGAAAAAAATAATATGGCACATGCTGAGAATTTTATTCCAGTGAAATTAGAAGGAGAGTTTGTTTCAGGGCAGGTAGTTGATGCTAAGCTTGTATCAGTTTCTCCAGAGCATATGTCAGCAAAAATTGCATAGATTGAGGGTATAATATGTCTGCTAATAAAAAAATATCAGTACTTGGTGGTGGGAGTTGGGGAACTGCTCTTGCATGTCTTGCTGCGCGCGCTGTTGGCAATTGCTTGGTGCATACTATAGAGCAAGAAGCAGCAGATGAAATAAATAATCAGCATACAAACTCTCGTTATCTAGGTGAAACTAAATTACCAGTTGAACTGAAAGCTACATTAAATATTCAAGATACAATTGATAGTGATGTTATAATTATTGCCGTTCCATCAATTGCTTTTGTTAAAACTCTTGAGGATTTAAAAGCAGTTGGAGTATCAGATAAAGCGGTTTTTCTAGTTGCTACAAAAGGGATGTGTGAGAATCCTCTGCAACTTTTTTCAGAGCGAATTGAATTTATGTTTAAAAATTCTTTTGGCTTTATTTCAGGACCAAATTTTGCAAAAGAAGTAGCGCAAGATAAATTTGCTTCGGTAACTATCTCTTCAAAAAATACGGATTTAGCTCAAGAGATTGCAAGCACGCTTTCTACGGATAAACTGGAAGTTAGTATTACTGATGATATAATTACAGTTCAAATAGCAGCTTTGGTAAAAAATATTGTAGCTATAAGAAGTGGTATGATGGAAGCCGAAGGCCATGGCGAAAATGCAAGAGCTTGGCTGATCAGTATGGGTTTAAGTGAAATAAAAGCAATAGCTGGCACTTTTGGTGGCAAGCCTGATTCCCTATCATTACCTGCTGTTGTAGGCGATTTAGTATTAACAAGTTACTCAAAAACATCCAGAAACACAAGATTCGGCTTTGACTTCCATAATAATTCTTATTCTAAAGAATATTTGGAGAACTATCCTGTGCTTGTAGAAGGTATTTCCTCTGCAAGATTGCTAAAAAAATATCTCAGCACCTCCAATCTTGAACTTCCTATTATTGCGTCTGTTGCGGATAAGGTTTGATTTTGTATATATGATATATTTGTTTATAAGAGAATAGGAGTTAAAAATAATTCCTATTCTTTTTAATATTCCTATGAATTTATATCATGTACGTCAAGCCAGAACACGTATTCTCCAATTTCACCAATTATTTCTTTAGGTGTATACAGAGCATTCTCGTAAACACTCTCTCTATAAGGTACAAGGTCTCTTGCTATATCATAAGTTTGTGGCCAATTATACATAGTGTACACTTTTAACTCTTGAACAACTGCCTCAGATAAATCAGCAAAAAACTTACCTTTGCCACTATCTATAAAGTGTTTCCATACGCTTTTATAATCCTTTGCATAATATTTCAGCATAGCATCTGCTGCTTTCTTAGGTATAAAGCTGCTTTCAATAGAATCAGGATTGCATTCAGAGTAAGCAGTTTGTATTGCTTTAATATCCTCAAGAGCTTTTTTCTCAAAATTTATCATGTCTACTATTAGGCCGTGTATCTTAACGTCACGTTTACTATGCTCATCAAGTTTCAATTTTCCACTTTCAACAATAATTTTTGCACATTTGTAGTTTTTTGCAGCCCAAAACAAAATATTCGATTTACCATTATCTTTATGTTTAAAGTTAACATCAGCGCCTGCATCTAGCAATAGTTTGCAGGCTTCTGGCCAATTACAAAGTGCAGCATTAACTAATGGATGTTCACCAAATTTATTAACTATATTAGCGTCAGCGCCAGCATCTAGCATTAATTGTAAGGTTTTTAGTGATTTAAGTTTTATTACTTCATTTAAAGGGGTTTTACCAAATTCATCAACTACATTAACATCAGCACCTTCGCTAACAAGATATTCGACAAATTCGCCATCTATACATGCTTTAACTAAAGGTAATTCTCCTCTGTTATTAGGCTTATTGACATCTGCACCAGACTCAATCAGCTTATGACATAAATCCATTTTTGTAGAAGGTTTGCAATTTGAATGGCTTAGTAATTCAATAAATGGTGATTGACCCCAAATCATTTTTAAATCTTCAATGTTTGCACCAAGAGCAACTAGCATTTCACTTAATTCTACATCTTCTTCAATAGGGTTTACTGCAGCTCCATTGTTAATAAGTTCGATAACTCTTTTAGTATTACCGGCATTTATATGAAAAATTAGTGGTGAGCGATAAATAATACTATCGGATGTTGTCTCGTCAGTTCCGAAAAACATTACTGGAGCAGCGCGATAATGAACTCCTTCGAGTGATGTCATATCAGCTCCCATTGATAATAGTAATTTAACGGTCGCTACATCTTTCAAGTAAATTGCATCAGCTAAAGCAAATCCTAGCATCTTTTTTGTATCAGTGGAGTTTTCAATCATGATGTTAGCTAGGTCCTTGTTGCCTAAATCAATTGCTCTTTTAAATGCGCTTTTTCCACTATTTGCATCAACATAGCTGAGATCTGCGCCATTTTTAACAAAATGTTCTACAACTTCAAGTGCTCCATCGTCTAATGCAATATGTATTGGAGTAGTGCCATTAACTGGCAAATTTACGTTTGCACCAAGTTCGACTAATTTGGTTGCTAAACCATATTGTTTGTTGTGGAGAGCTATGTATAGATATGAATCTTGTATGCTAGATGAGTATTTACCAAGCAGTTTTGTATTTACATCTATATCTGCTAATCGCAATACTTCCAATATTACTTTTTCAGGAGCTTGTTTTATTAGTTGAGCAAAAATTGTTTGAGCATGAATATGTTCAGAACTAAATTTTCCATCTTTTTCAGTCGTTACAAGTTCATTTAATTCAGCTTCAATATTAGCCCCTTTTTTTACAAGCAATGCAAACATTTTGTAGTTTTTATGTAATAAAGATTTTATCAACAATTTTTCACTAACTTCTACATTTTCTAAAGAAGTTATGTGCTCATTTTCAAAAAGATACTGAACAAATTCAAAACTATTATGTTTTACTGCCTTATTAAGCCATTCTAATGCGTGATCCTCTTCTATTTCAGCGCCATTTTCAATCATAGCAAGTGCTAACTTAAAGTGGCCAATAGTAACGGCTCTATCAAGGTATGAGCAAGGCACTATTTTTCCAATAATATTTCCATCTTCGTCTTTATTATTAATGTATTTAGATTGTGGCTCATTAAGATCTGGGATACGATCGAGCATTTTGATCAAAAATTCTTCAGGTGCAGAATAAAGAATACGAAAATATACTGTATCTTTACCGACGTTCATACTCAGATCTAAGCCATTATTAAGCAATAATTCTATTAAGTCTTGATCAAAAAATGATCTGTTGCACCAGCCATTTAGTACTTCAAAAATAGGAGAAGATTTTTTTTCAAAACCCTCTTCAGCATCAATAAAAACCAAATTTGTAATATCAATACCATTGTTAAGTAAAAACTTCACAGTTTTGATATCACGAAAATTACAAGCAGTTTGAACGCTGTAGCTAAGTACATGATTTTTTATTTTTGGATGAAGCTCTTCGCTATTTACAAGGCTTGTAAATTTTTTCTCATCATGCGCCATTGCGGCTTTGAAGAGTGCCACTTCGATAGTATCATTTTCTGCATAATCGAGGGAAGTTTTGAATGCTAATGGAAAACCCTCTACTACAGAAATTCTATCAGGTTTAGAGGGAATTCTTAATATGTAGTCATCTAAATCTTCGCCTGCTAACAGATTCTCTTCATTGTAGCCTAAGTTTAATAGTGTAGTAAATTGCTTAACTCTGTCTAATAAATCAGGTGAGGTTTTTTTATTAATTTTTCTTAGCATGCTTATATTCTAAATTAAGTTAATTTAATTACCATATATTATATTAATATTCTTTCAATGCAATTTGATATTAATGGTAAAATTATAGTACGTTTATAATAAAACTAACTATAATGTTCTTGCCTTTGCGCTAGAAATAGGTTAAAATGCCAACATTTAATTAACAATTAAGTTAATTAGTAGTAATATATTAGTATTTATCTATATGTCTATTTCAAAAATTAAAGCAGAATGGTTTGGTAATGTTAAAGGTGATGTGCTTGCAGGGACTGTTGTTGCACTCGCTCTAATACCTGAAACTATAGCGTTTTCAATTATTGCAGGAGTTGATCCTAAGATTGGATTTTATGGTTCATTTTGTATTGCAATATCTATAGCTTTTTTCGGTGGACGTCCTGGTATGATTTCATCAACAGCCGGAGCAATGGCCGTGCTTATGGTGACATTAGTAAAGGATCATGGTCTGCAATATCTGCTTGCAGCATCAGTATTAACTGGAGTTTTGCAGTATCTAGCTGGGCATATGAGATTTAGCTTTTTACTAAGATTTGTTTCTAGGTCGGTAACTACTGGTTTTGTTAATGCACTAGCCATTTTAATATTTTTGGCGCAGCTTCCAGCTTTTCAGGATGCAGGAATGCAAATGTATATAATGGTAGGATTTGGTTTGTTCATAATTTACTTATTCCCAAAAATTACGCAAGCCATACCATCAACGCTAGTTAGTATCATTATTCTAACTGTCGTTTCGTTGATGATGGATCTTAATTTAAAGACAATAGGTGATATGGGAGAATTACCCTCAATGTTACCTGTTTTAATGATTCCGGATATTCCACTTAATTTTGAAACACTTAAGATTATTTTTCCTTATTCGGCAACACTTGCAGTAGTTGGTTTGCTTGAGACTCTTATGACATCCGTAATTATTGATGATCTTACAGATACAGATAGCGATAAAAATAGAGAGTGCCGCGGGCAGGGTATTGCAAATATGATAGCTGGTTTTTTTGGTGGAATGGCTGGATGTGCACTCATCGGTCAATCGATTATTAATGTAGAATCCGGTGGGAGATCAAGATTATCAACATTATTTGCTGGGTGTTTTTTAATTTTCCTGATTTTAGCAGCAGGTGATTTTGTTAAGCAAATACCAGTTGCAGCATTAGTTGCGATTATGATTATGGTTTCAGTAAGTACATTTAATTGGTCCTCTATAAAAGACTTTAGATCAACACCAATTACATCAAATCTGGTAATATTTGTTACGGTTCTGGTTGTTGTGATGACTCATGATTTGGCCCAAGGTGTTTTTGTTGGAGTACTTCTTAGCGTGATGTTCTTTGCATATAAGGTATCACATTCATTTACTGTTGAATCTAGTTTGCTTGAGTGTGAAACTAAGAGAGTATATAAAATTATTGGCCAAGTGTTCTTTGCGTCTGCTGATAGTTTTGTAGCCATTTTTAATTATAAAGAGAAAATATCAATTGCTGTGATTGATCTTTCTGATGCGCATTTCTGGGATGTATCTGCTGTTGATGCTTTAAATAAAATTTCTGACAAGCTAAAGAAAAATGGTATCAAGGTTGAGATAATAGGCTTAAATGCAGCAAGTGCAACCATTATCAGCAAAGTACTTGGTCAGCAGGTAGAGAATAGTTAGTGTTCTTCTTGTGTATTCGAATTTTTAACTCGATCTTTCCAGAATAGGTATAGTATTGTGTAGGTTATTATCTCTGTTAAGTAAGATATACCATACTCTATAGAGGATAAGGTGTATTCAAGAAGTTTTGACTCATCTGTGTACATAGAGACTAACTCTAAGCTGAAGTCAGTTATAAATACAAAGCACAAAAGTATTATATATAATAGGAAGAAATACCACTTATAACCCTTCATAAGTTTTTCACTATTTTCTCTAGCTGCGTCGAAAGGTTGATTATAACATATTGTAAAATAAATTATAAATGTATAACTCAATGCAACAATAATACCTGGAACTATAAAAAATAACAAACCAACTAAAACATGTAAGGATATTATTATTTTAACTTTTACGACAAGAAAAAACTGCTTTTTAATATCAGCTTTAAACTTTTGAAGTGAAAAGCCTTCTTTTTGGTGTAAATAGTTGATAATTAATATTTCAAAAATGGTATATATTATGAATGAAAAAATAATATAGAATATTCTTTCTAATATTGGAAAGTCCAATTTTGCTGCTTTTAAAGAAAAGTCTGTAATTTGAGGTAAAATGTGTATTAGTATTGCGATGAAAACAAAATTTAAGTTATTTTTTATAAATTTTATTGATACTAAAAAATAACAATAAATGTTTCTTAGTAGAGATAAGAAAGAGCTGTTTCGTCTATTTAGGTTTTCCATATACTGGGTAAATTGATTTTAGTATAGTCATGTTTTAAATATGAGGCGTTATACTTATCTGTATACCCAGACTCAGTTTCAAATTAAAGACGATAATTACTATTAGAACAGGCCTGTTCCATAACTTTCTGTTGTTGTTCCATTTATCTTATAGAAGCTGACGCTTACAGGTCAATGACTTTAACTATAATCAAAATCACATCAATTCATCACTTCTTTGATTTAAACAAGCGACCTAATTTTTTCAATTTCTGAATAAAGTTTCTGCATTGCAAGTTCGGCTCTCATCATCTTTTTATTTAGTGCAATAATAATTTTATCAGAAGGATTCTCGTAGTTTTTAACGTGCTCGTGTAGTTGAAACTTTAGCTTATTTACCTTGTATTGAGCTACAGATAAAGATTTCCAAAACCTCTTTTTTACTTCAATAGATGAGTTTTCTAGTTCCGAGAATTTTTCTGAGCACATAGAGTTAAGCTCATTCAATGTCCTTTGCATTAAGGCAATTTTTTGTTTCTTGAGGTCGATTAACTGATCCATTGTTTGAGTGATTTTAGCGTCCACTCTAACTTTTGCAGTTCTTTTTAATCCCCAAGCTAGCCCACACTTGCTCATAAGATAGATAAGCCATTTATGTACATCAGCTTGATACCATTGTGCACCATTACGATAATCTGACGGAAATGCATGATGGAAGTTGTGCCAGTTTTCGCCAAGTAGCATGAAAGCTAGCCACCATATATCTCTTGATGTTCCATTTATATATTTTTGCGTACCAACAAAATGGCATAATGAATTTACAAAGAAGGTAGCTTGTTGCTGTAGAGCTCTACCAAGTCCGATAAATACAAATCCAGCATAAGCTGCAAGTGCTGTACCACCAAAAACGAAACCAACAAAAGCTGGTACAATGGTGTTCATTGCTACTGCAATATGCCAATAATATTTAAGTTGCCATCTTAGTACTTTATTTCTACCAAGCTTGACCATAGTGACGCGGTTAATTGATTTGTAGCTTCCTTCTCCAACAAGCATCCATCCCATATGTGACCATAAAAAACCCATGAATCTGCTTTTATATTTTTGCGGAGTATGTGGATCTTTCTCAGTATCAGTATAGGTATGATGGTCAAAGTGGTTTGATGCCCAAGATAAGGCTGGGCCTTGAAGAGTTCCTGCAGATAAAACCGCAAGTACAAACTCTACATACTTATTTGTTTTATATGTATCATGTGACCATAATCTATGAAGGCCAAGACCAACAGAGATATTTGCCATATAGTATCCAGTTAAAAATAGTATTAGTTCAAACCATCCAACGGAATTTACTATAGCATACGAAACACCAAAGCAAATTAGGATTATTGGGTAAATAATAAGTGCAAAAATTGCAATATAGTTTAGATTCTTGAACATAAGTGGTACCTCGAATGTTCACTAAATGAAAATGGAGCGGGTGAAGAGATTCGAACTCTCGACTTCGACCTTGGCAAGGTAGCGCTCTACCCCTGAGCTACACCCGCTCATACAAAATATAATTACTAATAATTAAAAGCATACTTGAATATTAATAGTAGCTGCAAATAGTAATTTATACATACATAAAATACAAAAAAGGCCAAAAAGATCAAGCACTAAATGAAATAAATATTCATTTTATTATTTTAAAACTGCTTATTTTTTTGAAAAAGCTTTTTTATACTTGTTGTTCAAGCCTCGATATTTTTTCTTTTAGTAAAAGTTTTTGCTTTTTAAGAGCGTTAATTGTAATGTCGTCAAGGTGATTATCGTTAGCGGATTTGATTGAGATTTCTAATTGAGTGTGTTTTTGTTTTAGAGTGTTGATGTGGGATTTCATTGATAGACCTCCAGAATTTTGTTATTGGATAAGCAGCCAAATAAATTGCATACTTATTAATAGGATATTAGAATAAAATTCGTTTGAAAATAGTTTTTTTTAAAAAATTAAATTGTAAATTTTTATGGCAAAAAAATTAATAATTGGTGTCTCTGGAGCATCAGGTGTTATCTATGGTATTCGTTTTTTAGAGATGCTTAAAAAGCTTGAGATTGAAACGCATTTAGTAATTTCAAAATCAGCAAATCTAGCAATAAAATGTGAGACAGATTATTCCATTGAGTCTGTGAAGAAAATTGCAGATTTTGTTTATAATCCAGCTGATATAGGAGCAAGAATTTCTAGTGGGTCATTTCAAACTGATGGTATGGTTATTTTGCCATGTAGTATGAAGTCTCTTTCAGCAATTGCAAATGGATATGAAGAGAATCTTTTGATAAGATCAGCAAGTGTAATAATGAAAGAGCAGAAAAAACTTGTCTTAATGATTAGAGAGACACCTCTTCACGCAATACATTTGGAAAATATGCTTAAGCTAGCTAAGTGTGGCGTGGCAATCGCGCCTGCAGTTCCTGCCTTTTATAATCATCCAACTACTATAGATGATTTGATTACGCATTCCTTAGCAAGAATCCTAGATTTATTTAATATAGACGCATCTGCCATACATCGTTGGGATGGTGTGAAGTAGTAGTGTTTTGATATTAAAATGAGACCACCTTCATTAATCTATTAAAATAAAGTTAGCATAATTCAAAAAGGGCTAATCAGTTGACATAATTTTAAAAAATCACTAATATTAATTAAATTAAATTACAAATATATTATTAATTTATGAGTAAAGTAAATCAAGCCTTAGTAGAATATACACTAAATTTTTCTACAGGAATAATTTCTCAAGGTTATTCTGAAGAATCTGATGATGATATAAGATTTAAAGCTATTGAACTATCACAAGAAGAATTGGATGAGAACAAGAAATTTCTAGGATCTCCTTTTTTATGTCATAGTTCTGCTGTTAAAATTATTGGAGATAAATTGGTTGAAATAGATTGGGTTAAATTAAGAGACAAGATTAATTCACATAAAGCTGGCTATGCAAAGCAGTATTTAGAGTTTGGCCCAAATGTACTAGACAGTTTTTCAGAGGAAGCTAAAAGTCAAATTATATCAGATGAAGTAATAAGTAAATTTTTGTCGAAGACATATACTGACATCCAGGATCCCAGTGAGAGTAAAGCGTTTTTAATAGAATGGGTGTCGGGTTTAACGAAACTTATGGATTCTCATCCTAGTTTGAGATTAATTCTATTGCAGGCTATAGAAAGTCCAGGAAATTTTATAATTGTTGATGAGTTAGAAAGTAACTCTAAAAGTATAAACGGGCTTTTCTTTAAGGATAGTCAAAATACTTTAATAAAAAAGAGGAGCGTAGAGGAAAGTTTATCAACATTTGCTCATGAATCTACTCATAAAGTAATATTGCGTATATATAGTTTATTTTCACCTTATTCAGTAGAGGATCGTGCAAATCCCGTAATTCTTGATCAACTAATAGAATCAGAAGTTTCACAGGAGTTGCATAAATATAGTGAATCATATTTAGATTTATGGTCAGTGAGAGAATCTGAAGGCAGAACAGTATCTGCTAAAGATAGAAGTGAATTAGCAGATAATTGGTTGTTGCAAATTGTTGATTCTTATAAATTAGAAAATTATCATGACGAATTGCTAACATTTTTTGTTCAAGAAATTGCTAGTAGCATTTTGGCTGATAACACAAGGTACAATGCAAGCCCTGAGTTTATGAAGACAATTTGGGAATTTTTGCAAATATCAATAATACTACCATTAAAAGAGCAATCAGGTGATCAGCTAATCGCCGATGAAATGCCAAAGTTTGAAAGACTAGCATCAGTTTTTCCGAAGTCCACCAATCCTGTTGCTATTAAGGCAAAACAATTAATTACTGATAGTGCAGTTTGCTTGGAATGGTTAGATATAGAGGATGGTAGTGGAAAACTAGCGTTTCAGGCAATGCATTCTAGTTCTTTAAAAGAATTTTTTAATGATCTTTTTCAGCTTCCAGAAGATATGTTGGTTGTAAAGTTGAGAGGATGTATCTTGCCTTTAATGAAGGTAAAAAATAATAATTACTTTATTGAAAAACTATTTGGGTTACCTTCAGAAACGTTGCTTCAGATAATTAATGCTGGAAATATTGAACAATTAATAAGCGCTTCAGGTAGCCAGTTATATGATTTTATTAATAAACTATTTGAGTTACCTTCAGAAACGTTGCTTCAAATAATTAATGCAGGAAATATTGAACAATTAATAAGCGCTTCAGGTAGCAATTTTATTAGTAAACCATTTGAGTTACCTTCAGAAACGTTGCTTCAAATAATTAATGCAGGAAATATTGAACACTTAATAAGTGCTTCAGGTAGACAGTTATATGATTTTATTAATAAACTATTTGCATTACCTTCAGAAATATTGCTTCAAATAATTAATGCAGGAAATATTGATCAATTAATAAGCGCTTCAGGTGAGCAATCATTCAATTTTATTGAAAAACTATTTGCATTACCTTCAGAAACGTTGCTTCAAATAATTAATACAGTAAATATTGATCAATTAATAAGTGCTTCAGGTAGACAGTTATATGATTTTATTAATAAACTATTTGCATTACCTTCAGAAACGTTACTTCAGATTATAAATGAAAAATTTATGGTTAAATTTCTAAAAGTTAATTTGCATAACAGCTTATACTTATTGCTTACTTGCGAAGTAACGCAAGGATTGTTTCTTGAGAATGCAACAAATATTTTACAGGAATTGGATCAGAATGAGCAAGAGGTGGTTTTTGACCTATTTTTGTATGAAGATGTGTTAGATAGAGAAAAGCTAGTTCTTTTTCTAAAAGAAAAGTTGCTTGATATAGTAGAGGTATCTAAAGACAATAGCAAAGTTATTATAGGGTTAATGACTTCATCACATAATCTGATGGAAGATGTTTTTGAAGAATATCCTGCTTTTTTATCCCAGAAGATATGTGACTCTTTAGGTGAGTTCACTAGAACTTTGGAAGAGTGTGTGGCATCTGCAGATGAACCTGTGCTTCCTGTTGAAGTTATTATGAGAGTACTTAATAGTGTATTTTTACTTTCACCTGAGATAATTCAAAATATTCCTAGAGAACAATCAACTAGCATTGTAAAGCTTGTGAGTATGCTTACACTAACCCAGGTTCAAGATGATATATCAATTAGAGATATTTTAACTAGTAAAAAAATGGAATTATTGTTTGAAACTGCGGGCAATCCAGAAGATATAACTCAAAAAATGACAGAGTTATTGGTTATTGACATAGTAGATAAAGACGTAGATGCAATAGACCTTTCAGGTTGCTTTAATACTGTAGAGGCATAGTTTTTTTCTATTAGAGGAAACTGTTCCTATGTTACTGCCTGATATCACGAATTTTATAGTTGTCAGATCGTGTTACATTTTCAGTTGTTCTCATAGGGTTAATGTCGATTCCACCTCTTCTGGTGTATTTCGCATAAATTGTGAGAGATTCAGGTTTGCATATATTCATTATATCGTTAAACATATGCTCAACACATTGCTCGTGAAATTCATTATGATTTCTAAAAGATACAATATATTTTAGTAAAGATTCATGGTCGATTTTGTTCCCCTTATATTTTATCTGTACTGAAGCCCAATCTGGCTGGCTTGTAATTAAGCAATTAGACTTTAATAAGTCAGAGAAAATTATTTCTTCAACATGTTCTTTTTTATCGTATAGTTTTAATACTCTTGGATTTACTTGATAATCTGAAATTTCTACATCCAAATTATCAATCGATTTTCCTTTAAATTGAGAGATCTCTCTTTGATTATGTTCAGTTAAAGTAGAAAGTTTTATTGTGACATTTTCTTGAGCAGTAGCGCTAAGGTCTTTTTCAATTATATTACTAACGCTATTTTCATCCCCAAACTTTGTGCCATTAAATGAGTTAAGATATAGTTTTAGAGATTTTGATTCTATAAGAAACTCTGAAGTTGCCGGAACTTCAAATTCTAAGATTCTAACGTATGGCTTGCCTTTTAAATCTAGCCATGAAACCTCATAGCAATTCCAAAAATCTACGCCATTAAATGGTAACTTTTTAGGAAGTTTGATCTCATTTCTGCCAAGGGATCTCGGAATTGGAACTAGTAAACTACTATCATACTGACTTTTATATTCAGCCGGTTTTCCAAGAGGTGTTTGCACTTTTTTATTCTGTATTTTCAATTATTTTTCAAAACTTATTCGTATATTAATCTGGTTTTGAGTAAATTGATACAGTTTTCTAAGCTAGTTTTTTCATTTTTATTCAGTAAAGCTGGGGTGTTTTCAACGCAAACGATCAGCCCATCGCCCTCATCTTTTCCCATTAGTCTTGAAAGATAGAGTACATATTGCATTTGTGAATTATCGATGCTTACTTTAGTAAGCTTATGATCGTGTAGATTTTTATTGATCTGTTTTATGTTAGTCTGAATAAAATTGACTATTTCACTGCGAGTAGCAGTATTATTTTCTCCATCCATCATACTAAGAGAGTCAATTATAATGATATCTTCCAAATTGTAATATTCCTTGATTTTTTTGATTAAAGCATTGCAGAAAGTAACTGAATCAGACATACTCAGGCTATCGATAAGCCCTTTGCATAGAAATTTGGTATCTAAATGAAATTGGATTAATTGTACATTCTTGTTATCAAGTACTTTCTTGTAGCTTATTACCTTATAAAATAGCAGAATTTGAAGTAAGATCACAAAAAGGGTAAGTACAAATTCTCCCGTATTGCTTGTCATCATTGTGCTTAGCCCTCCTTTCTAGAGCTTTAGTATGTTAAACTTACGGTTCAGTATGCAGATACTATTTAAACCATGCAAGTTTTTTCTAGTTTTTTTTGAATATTGTTTTATAAAAGTATATAAAATATATGCATTAATGTGATTGGAGAATAATAAATGAGTGAAGTAATTGCTGCTGACCAGCTAAAACAGTATGTGAATCGAATAGAAAGGCTAGAAAGTGATAAAGCTGATATCGCGGACGATATAAAACAAGTATTCGATGAAGCTAAGGCAAATGGTTTTGATACGAAAGTTATGAAGCAAGTTATGAAACTAAAAAAACTTGATAAAGATTCTTTAGCGGAACAAGAAGCAATGCTCGACCTTTATAGAGCTGCGCTTGACGTATAAGTAATAACTTTATTTTAAAAAATTAAGTTATTACTTATACACGTCCAAATTTTGCAGATGTACGGGAAAGAGTAATGTTACATTCCTCTGCCTGCTCCGCTTGTTTTATTATGTATATTTGGTGTTACTGTTGCTTTCTTACTAGCGCTGACTTTCATGTTTCCCGAAAGTTTTTTTCTTACATCGTCTGGTATTTTTGGTGTAGTTTTAGGTTTAGCATTTAGAACAAGCTTATCAAACAGCTTTGGATTAGCTTTTCTCATTTGTACAAGATCTTTATCAGATGGAATTTTTGATGCTTTAAAAACTTGCTCTGAGCCATTAGCTTTCGAAAATTCATTAAGTCTATCCGCCATTTGAGTATTTGTTAGCTGCTGTTTATAGAATTCTCCGGTTATTTTGTTTTCGGCAAATTTTTCTGAAGAATCTAAATGTCTTTTTAGTATTTTATTTGCAATCATCTGTTGGCTCTTTCCTGAAGTTCTGAGTTCACCATTCATACGCCCCCAAAGAGATCCTTGTGATTGTAGGTCTTTTGCAAGATCCGCAGCGATAATATCTTTGTATTGCTCCAGATATTCAGGGTCAAGCTTGCCAAGTGCCGGCGCTATATTTTTTAAGAGCTTAGTTCTCCTAGTTTCATTAATTTTAAGTCCACTTTCTTGCTCGATTGATTGTGCTACACCATGCACAAGCGAGGCATTAGAAATTGCATCACCGACTGCCTGTCCAAGTTTTGCAAGATTTGCTTCAGTTAGTTTAGACTTATCATAAACATAAAATCTTTTTTCTTTTTTTCCTAAGGTTTCGGAAATAAGCCGGTTAGTGGTTTTATTAACTAAAGCCTGAACATCTTTGTCACCAGACATCAACGTCGAAAAGGCGCTGTCACTAAGAGTAATACGATCATTGATACCAGCAATAAGCTGTTTCTTTGGAGTCATTGGCATTCCTTGAAGATTGCCATCTTTATCATGTACAAGAAGACTTGTTTGGTAAGTAATTAAGTCATTAGACATTTTTTTAGCAACAAGTCCTTTTATACCTTCAGTACTAGACACTTGCTGCTTCAGTGTCGTTTCCAGTCTAGCTAGATCTTGTCTAATTGACGTAAACTCTTTTGGATCAGCCCCTTTCGAAATAAGCTTATCAATTTTACTTTCAATACCCTGTTTTGTTCCAGTAAAACTGAGAACTGCAAGATTTTTACCACCTCTCTTTTTTAGATTTTCTTCTGAGTTAATGACTCTTGGGTCTGCGCTGATTAGTGAATCAGCAGCTGTTACAAAAGAAGGATGATTAACATCAATAACCCCTTTGTTTGCTTTTGCGATTTTTACAAATTCACCAGATATAAATCCCACTATTCCAGTAAAATCACCTCTTAATGCTTTTATTGTAGACTTAACTACCCCATTACTAACCTTGGGTTTAGCTGGTGGAACTGGTTTACTTGGTGTTTGTTTAGCTGGTTGAGATTGAACAGACTGACTAATGGGATTAGATTCAGATAACAATGGAGGAGGTGTAATAATTTCAGGTTTTTTAGGTGAAACTATTTGTGAAGCTACTTCTTTTTTTGGTTTTTGAATTTCAGTACTTGGTGTTGCTTTTTCTGGTCCAGTTTTTAGAACAAGCTTATCAAATAACTGTTGATTTTCCTTCCTCATTTGTACAAGTTCTTTATCCGAAGGGATATTTGAAGTATTATATGCTTTTTCTACGCCGCTCGCTTTCGAAAACTCATTAAGTCTATCTGCTATTTGGGTATTTGTTAGCTGTTGTTTAAAAAGCTCTCCTGTGATTTTGTCCATAGCAAACTTGTCTGAAGCTGCCAAATGATTTTTTAGTAAATTATTTGCAATATTTTTCCTATTTGCCTCAGATACTCGCAGTTCGCCTCTCATACGCCCCATATAAGTTCCTTGTGTTTTGAGACCCTCTGTAAGTTGGCCGGCAATAATATCGTTGTATTTTTCTAAATATTCAGGATCAAGTTGACTAAGTGCTGGTGAGAGGTTTTTAAGTATTTTTCTTTCACGAGCTTTGGTTGTTTTTAGACCATGTTCTTCCTCAATATTCTTAGTAGTTTTTTGAATTATACTGATGATATTGGCATCCTTTTTATTTTCTTTCAGTATTTTTTGAAACTGGTTTGATGCTTTTGTTGCTGCGTCTTGTAAGAGCTTAAGATCAGTTGATTTAAATTTTTGCTTTTCCAAAGGTTTTTCAGCATCCCGAAGTTGCTTTCCTTGATCAATAATTTTTTCAACACTTTCAAGTTGTTCTGCAGAAAACTCATTCTGTACTTTTTTTAGTATTGATTCTTGTAACTTTTCTGCATACTCTTCATGAGGTATGCCTTTTCCAGCAAGTTCAACAAGTGCTTCCTGAGTAGCTTTAATAATTTTTGGATAGTGTTCCTTCATATTTAATCCATGTGATGTGATTTCATCAGATCTACCACCTAAAGATAAAGGTAATTCAAAGCCTTTTAGTGAGGCTTCCATTTTTGCAGTATTAATAGCTAGCTTTTCTTTTTCTTTTGCGTCTTGTAGTGTTTCTGAAATAGCGCTTGTAGTTTCTCTAAATGAATTAATCAGCTCCTCTTTTTGTTCGGGTGTTAAATGGTTTCTTAATTCATCCACACCGAGACCGTCAATTACGCTCAGACAGCCATCATGTCGTCTTGCAACAACTTCATCATTGGTGAATGTTCCTACCTCTACACCTCTGTCAATACTTGATACATACGTGCCATACCGCCCTTCCAACGAGTTTAGATCTTTGATTGCTGCTTTTGCTTTTGAAGATAAAGCGCTTTCATTCCCTGATGATTTTGACATAATACTCTTCACTATAATTGTTACTATACTTAAAATTAAATCATCTATAAGTTTGCTTAGTCAATGATTGATAGTGTATAAACTATAATTATCTTAAATATGTGATTGGATAGTAACTAAAACAAATAAAATAATATTAATTTGATGAATAAGATTCTTTCCGTTGATGCTAAAGGGCTAAGAGATATGCAGTCTGAACAAAGAGTTCAGCTTATAGATGTTCGTGAACCTTCAGAGTATAGTTGCGGCCATATTGAACATTCTATTAATATTCCACTATCATGCTTATTAAGTGAGGTTGCTCAGTTTGAGAGTAATAAAAAAATGGTAATGATTTGCAGAGCGGGTGTTAGATCAAGATTAGCATGCGAGAAATTGATCACAGAAGGTTATAATTTTGATCTATTTAATCTAGAAGGGGGTATTATTGCCTGGGAAACTGCGGGTTATAAGATTAAAAAATAGATGTAGAGAAGACTATATCTTTTCCTGGAATATGTTTCAAGCAAACATATTTATTGACGAACTTCACTAAAATTGCTATAAATTGCCGAACATTCCTATTGGGACGTAGCTCAGCGGTAGAGCAACGGTTTTTGGTATCGTAGGTCGGAGGTTCGATCCCTCCCGTCCCAGCCACTTCAATAATTAAAATATTTTCTTAGTATCTATGAGATTTACACTATCTAAGTGTGGATTGTTGGTTTCATTATAAAGATATATGTTAAGAATAGTTTTTTTGCTTCAAAATACTATAGACTGTCCAAAACATTAAGTTTACATTGAATATATACGTATTCTTAAAGTAACTAATGGTTTGAATTGGGTGGGTATCAGTAGTGGCAGATAACGACAGTGATTTAAGGGCAAAGGGAGTTGCTCCTGAAGAACAATATGATCGAGAAATGCAAAAACCAGATGAAAAGAATTTTGGTCAAGAGGATTTTCTTGAATCTGATAAAGAATCAGATTCGGAAGAATTTAGTCTAGAAAGCGAGATAGAAGGTAACCAGAAAAAAGAAGAGCTGCTTGCAACTAAAGGAGATCATGTTGATTCGAATGATCTTTCTTTTATAAATCCACTATCTGAAAATATATTTGAAAATATAAATGTAGATAAAAATACTTCAGACGCTTTAAATACAGAATTAAATAGCGATTCAACAAATAACATCAATACACCTCCAATGTTAACTCCAATAGATGATGTCGGTGGTTTTGAGAGTAATAAAAATAGCACTGTTCTATCTAAAGAAGAAACAATAAATGAGCCAGCAATTGAAAATATTGAAAATGTCTCAGGCGAGATTGTTGATACTCAGAAGATAATAAGTACTCCTGATGTAGATAATATAAAAACTTATCAATTTAGTGGTAATAGCGTTGATTATAGCTTTACACACAATGGTGATGGTACATTCACTATTGAAGACAGTGAAGAAGATAGAGATGGTATCAAAGTTGTTGATAGTGAAGCTGATTTTTATTTCGCAGATGATACCTATCAGAATTCCAACTCTAATAATTATTCAATAAGTGATTCAGAAACGTTTTTTGATGAAGATGCTGAGGGGATCTATAAATTCAGCGGCAACGCATCAGATTATACCTTCACCGACAATGGTGATGGAACATTTACAGTAGAGGGTAATGGTGAGACTAAAATTGTCAATGATGATAGTGCATTAAATTTTGCCGATACCAGCTACAGCACAGATTCCGGTACAATAACTGGCAGTGATGGAGCGGATGTGATTACCGGCGGTTCA
>JALZUG010000018.1 GCA_023301685.1 Rickettsiaceae bacterium | reverse complement strand
ACCTACATTCCCCATCTCGCTCTTTAGTAATAACTCCCATAATACTGTACTAGCAAATCCAGCTATCATACCTGCTAGCACCGACTTCTCACTGCTCCTAAAACCAAATAACGCCATCATAAACGGCACTGTTACTATTGGCATATAACATGTACTAGTCCACAGAATTAGTTCAAAAAAGTTTCCACCACGTAATGCAATTATTATTGACACAATGCCAATCAGCAATGAACAAACTCTAGTTGCATATAATTCATGTTTAATAAATTTAGTATTTAAGGAATTATTCAAATCATGTACTAATAGAATTGAATTGGAATTAATATATGAATCAACGGTGGACATTATCATAGCCATGATTCCTGATATTATTAGACCTTTAAACCCTGTAATCCAGCCATAATTAGAAATAGTATGCTTTAAAATTTCTTGCCCATCAATATTGGGATAATATGACAATACCAACACCCCAATCCAACAGACGAGAGCAGCAAGTAACAAACCAACAAAAGCTGCAATTACAAAAGAATCATGCACTTGTTTTGTATTTTTTGCCATCGCAACTCTCTGAAAAATTGCCGGGTCAAAATTAGGAATAAAAAGCCATAGAAATAGTGAGATATAGTAATAAATTTGAGAATTCTCGAAAGAAAAAACAGATTTATAATCAAAAGCTGGATTTTTAGATAACGTATCAATAATAACCTGACCATCACCAATATTACTTAATAACGTATAAGCAATAAACGGGATTATTACGCCAAAGGTTCCAAATTGAATTATGTCAGTAAAAGTTACAGACCTAATTCCTCCTAGAGAAGAATATAACGTAATAATAATACCCGCAAATATAGTACCATAAAAATGTCCAATTCCAAGAGCGTATTCAAATAACAACCCAGCAATCTGCAACTGAATTGCTATCACACCTACTACTCCAACCACCCCAGAAATAGCAGTTATTGCCCTTACTCTATTGCCAAATAATTCTCCCATTGCTTCAGCAATTGATATTTTACCTAAAAATTCTTTTAAACGAGCTGCAAAAAATACTCCTATAAACAAGTAACTTAAAAAATCTGCTACTAAGATTGTCATAAAGATCAGTCCTTCTTTATACGACTCAGCTACAATGGTAAAAAAGAATTCACCACTTACCCATATTGAAACGATTGTAAAAACTAGAGTTGCAGTGCTAAATGTTTTATCTCCAACAGCATAACCTCGTATGGTATTCACTCCCTTACTCGCAAATAATCCTAGAGCTAAATTTACCACTAAAAACGTAACAAAAATTGTACTATCTATATCAAAATTCATAATTTTCTTTTACTCTTCTATGTCCAAATTACACATAATAAATATCTAAATCAAATAAAAAATTCACCCGGAATTCCAGGTGAATTTTTATTTATTAAATAAGGAATTTTGAGAAAAAGCTATATTACTCGCCATTTGATGAACTATCGCTAGCTACTTCTAGCTTCGCTTTTTCAATAGCTCTATCTAAATCAACTTGAGTGCAGATACCAAGTAATACTGGATCACGCTGGCGAATATTTGACATATTCCAATGCGTACGATCACGAATAGCTGCAATTGTAGATTTTGTCGTACCAATTAATTTTATAATGGTTGAGTCTTTAATATCCGGGAAGTTCTTTAAAAGCCAATAAATTGCATCTGGCTTGTCCTGACGACGAGCAATCGGAGTATAATGCGATCTCTTTTTATTAGCTTTATTTGCCGCCTCATAAGCCGGGCTTGTTTTCAAAACCAAACGCGCTTTTGGGTCTTTGGAACAGCGTTCAATTTCATTTTTATCAAGCTGACCAGAAACAACTGGATCTACACCAATAATACCCGATGCAACTTCTCCATCAGCTATACCTTTAACTTCAAGTTCATGAATACCGCAAAAATGTGCAATCTGTTCAAACGTAAGAGTTGTATTATCTATCAGCCAAACTGCTGTAGCTTTTTGCATTAAAGGATATTGTTGTTTTTTACTCATGATATATCTTTAGTTTTTGATTATTTGCCATTAGAAATAAGGCATATTACAACTGAAAAATACTATTTTTACTACGCAAAGTCAAACATTATAAATTGCTATTACTGGTGCATGATCCGAAGGCTTTTCCTTTTCTCGTGTTTTATAATCAATTATGCAATCTTCTAGATTTTGCAAAGCATTACTTGATGATATTATTGTATCAATTCGCATACCTTTATTTTGTTCAAATGCTCCTGCTCTATAATCCCACCAAGAAAATTCTTTTTTTGTTGGGTATTTTGCTCGAAAATTATCGATAAATCCATTATTCAAAATAGTTCGCAATTTTTTTTGCTCAGTTAGTGTAAAACAAGTTGAATCTCTTAACTTATTTGGAGAATGTACATCTATGTCAAATGGAGCAATATTATAGTCCGAACCAACGAATAATTTTTCTTCAAATGATTTTTTAGAATTGATGTAGTTTGTAAACGCATCGTAAAAATTTAACTTTATTTCAAATTTATCACTGCCAACTTCTCCTCCATTAGGAGCGTATAATGATATTATTCTGGCATAGCCAATTGGAGTATTAAAACTACATTCAATAAACCTTGCTTGCTCTGGAATTGGATTATCTGGAAACTCTGTTACAACCTCATCCGCTGGAACCTTTGAAAGTATCGCTACTCCATTATAAGTTTTTTGGCCATGTATATATAAATTATACGGCAAATCACTCAACTCTTCAGATGGAAATTTATCTGTTTCACATTTTAATTCCTGTAAACAAATTACATCTGGATCATGCTCAGCAATAAATTCCCTTAAATGGTTTAATCTAACTTTAATAGAATTTACATTCCAAGTAACAATTTTAAAACTCATACTCTAACCTTGACATTTCGGACAAAAAAAACTGGACCTTCCCGCTTGCTTTATTTTCTTAATTGGGTTTTTGCAAGAATAGCATGGCATTCCAGCTCTGTCATATACATTTAGTTCTTGCTTAAAATATCCTGGCTTATTATCTCCACTGACAAAATCTTTAAGGGTGGTTCCTCCAGCCTGAATCGCTCTCGTTAAAACCAACTTAATTGCATCTACTAACCTTGCTACTTCATTCCTACTAATTTTTGCAGCTATACGCTCGGGACTAACCTTTGATTCAAACAGCCCTTCAGCTGCATAAATATTACCAACACCAACAACAATCCGACTATCCATTATCGCAGTCTTAATAGATGTATTTTTATTTCGGAGCTTATCCTCTAAGTATAATGCATCAAATTCATCTGTTAAAGGCTCAATCCCCATATTCTTCAGAAAATCTTGTTTGTTAAATTCATCCGAGATACAACCATAAATCATTCCAAATCTTCTTGCATCATTAAATACTAATTGACCGCCGCTAGCAAAACCAATCAACACATGATCATGCTTTTGGGGTTGATAGTTTTTAGGCTGAACCGTAAGTCTCCCGCTCATACCCAGATGTACTACAAGCGAATTACGGTTACTTAATTTAATATTTAAAAATTTAGCACGTCTTTGTACATCTATTACAGAACTATTTTCAGTTAGCTCTTGAAGATCAGAAGCCAACACATATCTCAAATTATTTCTATTTTTCCGAAAAGAAACTATTTCTTGATCTAAAATATTCTTTTTCAGGTAACGCATTAAAGTTTCAACTTCAGCTAATTCAG
The DNA here is from genome assembly GCA_023301685.1 of Rickettsiaceae bacterium. GTDB lineage: Bacteria > Pseudomonadota > Alphaproteobacteria > Rickettsiales > Rickettsiaceae > Megaera_A. The sequence goes on along the minus strand of JALZUG010000018.1, from coordinate 3,070 downwards.
GCATTTTATCGGGTTATTCATTGATCTAGATAATTATTGATGATAGTTTATGAAACTTATAATAAAATTGCAAATATGAAGTTGCGCATAATAGACACTGTTAGTTAATTATAGGAATTTTATGAGCGAAAAAGATGAAAAGAATTTTGGATTCGAAAGAGTATCCTCCAAAGAAAAAAGAACCCTCGTAGATGGGATTTTTTCTGATGTCGCAAGCAAATATGATTTAATGAATGATTTCATGAGCTTTGGCGTTCATCGCCTTTGGAAAGATGAATTTTGTAATATGATTCCTAATATGAACTCCAAAATTCTTGATGTAGCTGGTGGTACTGGTGATATTTCATTTAGGCTAAAAGAGAAAGGGCAAGGGCAAGATAAAGATACTCATATAGTTGTAAGTGATATCAATAAAGAAATGCTTGAGATATGCCAATCAAGAGCAATAGATCGCAATATATTACGTAATTTTGATATAGTTGTTGCAGATGCAGAGAAACTTCCATTTCCTGATAATAGTTTCGATTATTACACAATCGCATTTGGTATTAGAAATATGGTATCCGTAGAAAATGCACTAGCAGAAGCTCTTAGAGTCCTAAAGCCAACAGGTAAGTTTTTGTGTTTAGAGTTTTCCAAAGTGCAAAATGAGCTTGTAAAACCCCTATATGATTTTTATACGTTTAATATAATTCCAAAAATTGGAAGTTGCGTTGCAAGTAATCAAGATGCTTATAGATATTTGGCTGAAAGTATCAGCCTATTTCCAGATCAAGAAGACTTCAAAACTATGATTCAGAAAACTGGTTTCACAAATGTTGCATATAAGAATCTTACTTTTGGCACTGCCGCTATTCACTATGGCTTCAAGGGGTAAAATAACATTCTAAGCTATGATTAATTTTGTAAAACATTTTCCAAAGATCCTATGGGTGATCTATATTATCAGCAAAAAACAGTTACTAACCCACCCAGGGCCATATAAACTACCAACATCTATAAAATGCATTGGGTATATATTTTGCACTATATTTTCTATCAAAGGGCTTTTCATAAAGCCAAAAGATAGCTTTGGTAAGCGTTTAACCGACTGTTTTTATGATCTTGGCCCAATTTATATTAAGTTTGGTCAAACACTATCAACTAGGCCAGATTTAGTTGGAATTGAAGTAGCTGAAAATTTAAAATATCTGCAAGATAAATTACCGCCCTTTGATACAAAGATTGTTCATGAAAAAATCGAAAATAAATTTGGCAAAAAAATCTCTGATTTATTCATTAAATTTGAAGAAAAACCGGTTGCTGCAGCATCTATTGCACAAGTTCATAAAGCGAAATTAAAAAATGGGGACACTGTAGCTGTAAAAATACTGAGACCTGATATTGCAGGAAAATATGAAAGAGACATGCAATTTTTGGAATTTGGAGCCAAATTAACATCCACCTTAATCAAAAAAGCAAAACGCCTAAAGCCGAAAGAAGTTATTGCTGTCTTTAGACAATCTATGAAATTCGAATTAGACCTAAGATCCGAAGCAGCAGCTGCTTCAAGGATATATGATAATTTTATAGATGACGATAGCTTATTAATTCCTAAAATTTACTGGGAACTTACGTCAAGTGACATTATAACCTTAGAATGGGTTCAAGGAGTTTCAATATATGATAAAGATAGAATTGTAAAATTAGGCCTTGATCCAAAAAAAATCGCAGCAAAAATTGCCGTTATTTTTTTCAACCAAGCTTATAGAGATGGATTTTTTCATGCGGATCTACACCCAGGTAATATACTAGTTTGCAAGGATGGGCGCGTTGCTCTCGTCGACTTTGGAATAGTTGGCTTTTTGCCAGAAAATGATAGATTAGCTATTGCCGAAATTTTATATGCATTTTTGAAAAGAGATTATCATCTAGTAGCGGAAATCCATCAAAAGATTGGATATATACCCAAAAATACCGACCTATATCAATTTGGAATGAGTTGCAGAGCAGTTGCAGAACCTATCATTGGACTTGCTATTAAGGACATTTCCATCGGTAATTTACTAGCTCAACTTTTTAAAGTTACCGAGGAGTATGGTATGGAAACTCAACCTCAACTACTTTTACTACAAAAAACTATGGTAGTTGTTGAAGGAATTGGTCAGAGCTTAGATGAAGATATTAATATGTGGCAACTTGCGGAACCTTGGATAAAGAAATGGGCAGCAAAAAATCTATCTCCAGAAGCTAAGGTCCTACGAGTAATGAAAAAACTATTTAATGACTTGATATAATATTATGAGAATCATCACCTGGAATATTAACTCTGTTAGGCTACGTATTGGCTTAGTTAAAAAGCTAAATAATGAATATAATCCCGACATCATTTGCCTACAAGAAACGAAAACTGAAGACAAGCATTTTCCACAGCAAGCTTTAGAAGACATAGGCTTTAATCACATGGTTTTTTCCGGTCAAAAATCATATAATGGGGTTGCTATTCTTTCTAAATTACCAATAGAAGATAGCTTTTCTATTGATTTATATAATGAAGATAAACGACATATTTGCGCTAAAATCAATGATTTTGAGCTTCATAATTTCTATGTACCAGCTGGTGGCGACGAACCAGATATTGAAGTAAATCCTAAATATAAACATAAGCTTGGATTCGTAAAATTAATGCAAGAATGGTTTACAACTAATCGTAAACCATCTGATAAAATAATTTTAGTTGGAGATCTTAATATCGCCCCTCACGAGCAAGATGTATGGTCAAGTCGTCAATTAAGAAATGTTATAAGCCACACTCCACCTGAACGCGAATCACTTCTATCACTACAAAATTCTTTTGATTTTATTGATACAGCCAGGCATTTTGTCGATATGAATGAGAAATTATATAGCTGGTGGAGCTATCGTAATCGAGATTGGAAAAAATCTAATCGAGGAAGAAGATTAGATCATATATGGACCAGTCGTCCCCTAGAAAAACAACTTAAATCTATTGATATTATAAGACACGCACGAGACTGGGAGAAACCATCTGATCATGTACCATGTATATTAGATATAAATTAATTTATAT